>NZ_JBBPEV010000006.1 GCF_038069945.1 Aquabacterium sp. A3
CCAGGATCAAACTCTTCAGTTCAATCTCTGTTTAAAAACTCACTCACATTCGGAATTGATCAGAAAACTCACTCTTTCAAGCAATCTTTCTTTTCGTCTTCCGTGAGTATTTGAGTCGCTTTGTCGCCACCCAAACACCCACGCTTATCGGCTGTTAATTTTTAAAGAACGTTGCCAACCTTGGCTGGCTGCTGATCCGTCATTGACGCTGCACTCGGCGACTTGGCGTTTGCTTTGTCGTTGCTGCGTTGTGATCAGCGAAGACCGCAATTATGGCACCGTTTTTGAGGTGCGCGCAAGTGGTTGTTGGAAAAAGACACAAATGACGTCATGCGCACGGCCCTCCGCAGCGGAGGCGGAAGCACGGGGCTGCGCTAGGCTTGCGTGGTGCAACAGCAGGTGGGCCTGCTGAATGGTGTGGTTGGCGGGTGCGCGCAGGGCATCGGCCGTGCGTTGAGGAGTGGTGTGTGGCGGGTCGTTTGTGTGTGGGGGACTGGGCAGGACTGTCGGCCTGGGCAGAGGGCGTGACGGCACCATTGCCAGAGGGCGCTGCGCGCCACGTGCAGGTGTGGCGGCTGCAACCCGGCGACGTGGTGGAGGTGTTTGATGGGCAGGGGCAGTGCTGGACGGCCGAGGTGGTCAGCATGGGGCGGCGCGAGGTGTCGGTGTCGCTTCGTGCGCCATGCGTGGTGAACAGTGAGTTGCCCGTGTCAGTGACCTTGGCGGTGGGGATGCCCGCCAATGACCGGATGGATTTTTTGGTGGAGAAGGCGTCCGAATTGGGGGTGACCCACATTCAGCCGCTGATGTGTGCCCGATCGGTGCTGCGGTTGGACGCTGAGCGTGCGCTGAAGAAGGTGGCGCACTGGCAAGGCGTTGCAGCGGCGGCATGCGAGCAGTCGGGACGCGTGTGCGTACCCACGGTGGCACCGGTGCGCACATTGACGCAGTACCTGCAGGCCGCAGCGTGCGAGGCAGGCGACGGTGTGCAGCGGGCGGTGTTGAGCCCTCGCGCCAGCGAGTCACTGGCGGGCTGGGCCGCCCGCGCGAAGGATGGGTCCAAGGGGGCGTCCAGCCTGGCCTGGGTGTTCTTGAGCGGGCCCGAGGGTGGGCTGTCGGCGGAAGAAGAACAGGCCGCCCTGGCGCAAGGCTGGACCGGTGTGCGCCTGGGACCTCGGGTGTTGCGCGCCGACACGGCACCGTTGGCCGCGCTGGCGGTGCTGGGCAGCCTGCACGAGGGCTGAGGGCTCAAGCCTCGTCGGCTGGAGCGGCCGGGCTTGGCGCGGGACGGACGTCATGGGCGCCGGCCACGATGTCGAAGCGGAAGAGGCGGCATTCGATGGGGCCGTTGAACATGACGACGCGGCGGCTTTCCTTGAGCCGCATGGCCGAAGGCAGCTTCATGTCGGGGCTGAGCACCCACGCCGTCCACCCCGCGTACTGCTGTTTCCACTGGCGCGCCAGTTGCTGGAAGAAGGTGTCGGCGCCAGCGTCGTCGAAACCCTCACGGCCTGTGCGTTCATCGGCGTTGCGTGAGCGGTAGGCATCGCGTGCGCTGCCTTTGGTGTCGATGCGCTCGCCATAGGGCGGGTTGAACATCATGACACCCTGGGCGCATGGGGCCGGTCGCTGGAGGGCATCGGCCGTCTTGAAAGCGATGGCGTGGCGCACGCCAGCCCGCTCCGCGTTGCGGGTGGCGAAGTCGGTCATTCGGAATGCGACGTCGCCCGCGTAGATGGCGACCTGTGGCGCACGCTGTCGCGCACGCGCGGCCTGCCGGAGTTGCTGCCAGGCGCCGAGATGGGGTTTGAACGGCAGGAGCTTCTCGAAGGCAAACTGACGTTGCAGCCCGGGCGCGATGTCGCAAGCGATTTGCGCGGCCTCGATGGGGATGGTGCCCGCGCCGCAGCAGGGGTCCAGCAGGGGGCCATCTTCGGGGCGCCCTTGCCAGCCGGCAGCGGCGAGCATGGCGGCAGCGAGTGTCTCTTTCAGCGGCGCTTCACCAGTGTCATCGCGCCAGCCGCGCTTGAAGAGCGCCTCGCCGGAGGTGTCGATGTACAGCAGCGCGCGGGCCTCGTCCAGGAACAGCTGCACACCCAGGTCAGGGTGTCGGGTGTCCACGCTGGGGCGCTCGCCGGTGCGTTCGCGCAGGTGGTCGCACACGGCGTCCTTGATGCGCAGGCCCGCGAACTGCAGGCTTCGCAGCGGGCTGCGGCGTGCCGCGACGTCCACGCGCAGGGTGTGACGGGGGGTGATCCACTGCGCCCAGTCGACGAGACGGCCCAGGCGGTAGAGGTCGTCTTCATGACGGTAGGTGGATTCGGCCACGCGCCACAAGACGCGCTGGGCCAGGCGGCTTTCGAGGTTCAGGCGCATGGCCTGCTCCAGCCCCGCCTGCTGCCGGGGGGCACCTTCGGGCAGATCGACGGGCGGACGCACCTCGATGCCGCCTCGGCCCTCGGACAGGCGCGCCGATGCCCCCAGGATGCGACGGGCCTCGTCGAGCAAGAGTGGCTCGACACCGCTGGCGCAAGACAGGAAAAGCACAGGCTCATGAAGCACACGGGGAGCCACATGGCCACCCCCGGGCATGGCGGCGGGCGCCGGGCGCGAAGGGCCTGGGCGCGAGGCAGGCGCCGGGACACGGCGGGGACGGGGGGCGGAGGTGGTCATGGGCAAGCGAGAGGCAAACGATCGGCGCGGCGACAGGGGCGGGCTCAGGCGTTGAGCACGGCAAGCACGTCCGAGAGGAATTCACGTCGGTAGAGGATCCAGAGCACCGCGAGGGTGGCCAGGGCAAAGAAGATCGGGGACACGAACCAGGCGATCACCGCGAACGACATGTAGTAGGCGCGCAAGCCATCGGCAAAGCTCTCGGCGGCCATGCCCATGAGCTTGCCCGCGCGCCGGATGAATTCGTCGCGATCGGCCTGGCCACGGTCGAACACGTCGACATTGGGCGCGGCCCCCACCAGGATGGCACCGAAGGAGTACACGCGCATGGACCAGGTGAAGCGAAAGAAAGCGTAAATGAACACGGACAGCAAGATGAGCAGCTTGATGTCGAAGACGAGCAGCGTGGTGCGGGCGGCGAACGGGATGTCCTTGACGAGTTCACTGGCGCGGTCGTGGGTGCCCAGCACCGCCAGCAAGCCCCCGAGGATCAGGATGGTGGTGGACGCCCAGAAGCTGGGGCTGCTGGCCAGGTTCTGGGTGATGGCGGCGTCCACGATGCGCTGGTCGCGGTGGGTGACCTGGGCCATCCAGTGCATGCGGTAGTGGTTGGTGCTGGCCAGCAAGGTGCGCTGCACCCGGGCTCGGCGCGAGGCGAACTGGGCATAAGCAACCCAGCCAAAGAAGAACAGGCTCAGGGCCGCCCAGTCCTGCCAGGGGAGGATGGCGATGGCTCGCTCAAATGGCAACAGCATGGGGCAGGGAGATGGAGGTGTTCACAAAAAGAAACGGTGACGAGAAGCGATGACGGCACCCCCGGCGGCCGCCAGCGGGGGCCGTCAGAGCGACTTGCGCAGGTTCGCGGGCGCGATCTTGAGGGCCTCGCGGTACTTGGCCACGGTGCGGCGCGCCACCTGGATGCCCTGCTCTTCCAGCATGGACGAGAGTTGGCTGTCTGACAAGGGCTTGGCCGGGTCTTCGGCGGCGACGAGCTGCTTGATCAGGGCGCGCACGGCGGTGCTGGAGGCGTTGCCGCCGGCTTCGGTGTTGAGCGATGAGCCGAAGAAGTACTTGAGCTCGAACGTGCCGAAGGGCGTGTTCATGTACTTGGCGGTGGTGACCCGCGAGATGGTGGACTCGTGCAGACCGAGTTCGTCGGCGATTTCGCGCAGCACCAGCGGTTTCATCGCGATCTCGCCATGGGTGAAGAAATTCTTCTGGCGATCGACGATGGCCTGCGAGACCCGCAGGATGGTGTCGAAGCGCTGCTGGATGTTCTTGACGAACCAACGGGCCTCCTGCAAGCGGGAGCTGAGCGAGGCGTGCGCGCCCTCGCCACCGCCGCGGGGGCCCCGGCTGGCACGCAGGGCCTGGGCGTAGAGGTCGTTGATGCGCAGCTTGGGCATGACGTCGGGGTTGAGCACCACCTTCCAGCCACGCCCCGACTTTTGCACGATGACGTCGGGCACGATGATGTTGGCCTCAGCCCGCGTGAAAGCCCGGCCGGGCTTGGGCTCCAGGCTGACGATGAGGGACTGTGCGGCCTTGAGCTGCGACTCATCGGCACCGGTGGCCGCCATGAGCTTGCGCATGTCGCGGCGGGCCAGCAGTTCGAGGTGATCGCGGCAGATGGCCCGGGCCACGTCGCAGGCCGGGTGATCGTCCTGGTCGCGCAACTGCAGCAAGAGACACTCGGAAAGGTTGCGGGCGCCGACGCCGACGGGCTCCAGGCTCTGCAGCCAGCCCAGCGCGCAGCGCAGGCGCGACAGGAGTTCGTCGCGCGAGTCCTCGTCGACATCGTCGTCCTCACCACCCAGCAGGCTGTTGGCAACGTCCTCCAGGGCGTCGGCCAGGTAGCCGTCTTCGTTGAGCGACTCGATCAGGACATCGACGGCCGCCTTGTCGGCGGGCGACAGGCGCATGCCATTGAGCTGGTGGCGCAGGTGCTCTTGCAGGCTGATGGACTCGCTGTTGCGCTCCAGCGGGTCGTGGTCGTCGTCGTCGCTGTTGTTGCGCGAAGGCGTTTCGCGGATGCCGTCAAAGTCATCGCGCTCGGTGCCGTTTTCCCAATCATCACGCTCGGTGGCGCCCGCTTCAAGCCCATCCAGGCCGGCAGGTTCGGCCTCACCGCCGGGGCCATCGGTGTCGGTGGCGCGGTCATCACGGCTGAGTTGCTCTTGCCGCTGCCGCTCGAACTCTTGCGAGGCGGCGGTTTCCAGCGAAGCAAATTCGTCGTCGGGCTCGAGGAAGGGGTTTTGTTCGAGCATTTGCTCGACTTCCTGATGCAACTCCAGCGTGGACAGCTGCAACAGACGGATGGACTGCTGCAACTGAGGGGTGAGCGCCAGGTGCTGAGAAAGCCGGAACTGCAGTGAAGGCTTCATGGCGCGGCTGCCTCACATGCGGAAGTGCTCGCCGAGGTAGACCTTGCGGACGTCGGCGTTGTCGATGATCTCGGCAGGGGCGCCTTCGGCCAGCACGCGGCCCTCGCTGATGATGTAGGCGCGATCACAGATCCCCAAGGTTTCACGCACGTTGTGGTCGGTGATGAGCACACCGATGTCGCGGGCCTTGAGGAAACGGATGATGCGCTGGATCTCCATGACGGCGATGGGATCGACCCCGGCAAAGGGCTCGTCCAGCAGGATGAAGCGCGGCTGGGTGGCCAAGGCACGCGCGATCTCGACACGGCGACGCTCGCCGCCCGACAAGGCCATGGCGGGGCTGGAGCGCAGCTTCTCGATGCTGAGGTCTTGCAAGAGGGTGTCGAGCCGTTGGCGCAGCTCGGCCTCGGACAGCCGTCGGCCTTGCGCGTCGTGCTGCAACTCCAGCACCGCGCGGATGTTTTCTTCGACCGTGAGGGCTCGAAAGATCGAGGCCTCCTGGGGCAGGTAGCTCAGGCCGCGACGTGCGCGTTGGTGGATGGGCAGGCGCTCGACCCGTTCACCGTCGATGTCGATGGTGCCGGCGTCAGCCCGAACCAGCCCCACGATCATGTAAAACGAGGTGGTTTTGCCTGCGCCGTTGGGGCCCAGCAGGCCCACCACTTCGCCGGCGCCCACCGACACGTGCACGTCGTGCACCACCGTGCGGGCACCGTAACGTTTGCGCAAGCCCTGAGCGTGAAGACGGGCCGTGGTGGCGTCGCCGGGAGTGGGGGGGCGAGGATCGCTCATGTGCTCAACGCCCGGCTGGCCCGGCTGCATTGGGGGCGTCGCTGCGAGGCGTGATCACGCCCTGCACGCGGCCACGGCTGGCGCCACTGTTGGCAGCAGGTGCACCGGCCACCTGGAAGACACCTGTTTTGTTGTCGTAGGTGATGGTGTCGCCCGAGACCCGGTCAGCGGCCTGCCCACCAGAGAGCCGACGCATGACGGCGCGCCCGGAAAACACGACCAGATCCTGCACGCCGTCGTAGGTGATGCGCAGGGCCTCGCCTTCGATGAACTCATTGAGACCTTCACGCTTTTGCCGGAAGTAGGCCCGCCCCTCTTGCCCACCAGAGGCCACGGCCGTCTGGGTGCCACCGGGGTTTTGCCGCACTTCGACGCGATCGGCCCGAACCACCATGGTGCCTTTGGTGATCTCCACCCGCCCCGTGAGGATGTTGACCCGGCTGGCCTCGTCCACACGAGCGGCATCCGCAGCGAAGACCAGGGGCTGTGCCCGGTCGGCCTTTTCGGCGTGCGCGACCGCAGCCAGCGCGGCGCCAGCCATCAAGGCTGAGCGCATCACCAGGCGCCAGCCAGGCCATGACAGGGGAAAACCAGTGGACATCAACAAAATCTTCGGCATGTTTCTTGCAGAAGATTCTGCCATGAAGCGCGGCCCAGCGCCAGTGCACCAGGCCCGTGAACAACAGCCTGATTCAGGCAGGGCGGCGCGATCGGGCGATCAGGGCGTTGGTGGTGTCCAGTGTACGCGCCGGCGTGCCATTGAGCGAAATGGACGTGTAGTAGCGTCCGGCAATGCCCAGCGCGGGCACGCCGTCGATGCGGTACGCATCGGTCAGCGAGCGGGCCTGGCGGCACTTGGTTTGCACCGCGAATGACTTGAACACGGCCATGAACTTGGCGCTGTCCACCCCGTTGCGGCCCACGAATTCGGCGATGGCCTCCGGCGTGTCCAGGCGCTGTTGCTGCTCGTGCATGGCCTTGAACACCCGGGGATGCAGGCTGTCGATCAGGCCCATGGATTCGATGGCGAAGTACAGCTGCTGGTGAACGCCGAAGGGGCGCTCACGGAACGCCACCGGCACGCGGCGAAAGGCGACATCGGCGGGCAACTTGCTTGACCAGCCCTCGACGAAGGGCTCGAAATGGAAGCAATGCGGGCAGCCATACCAGAAGAACTCGACCACCTCCACCTTGCCGGCGGGGGCAGACACGGGGGCCGGCTCGTTGAGGCGCACGTAGTGCGTGCCTTCGACGGGCCCGCCTTGAGCACCCGCAGGCGCAGACCACAACAGGCTGCCGGCGCCGAGGGTGGCGGCCGTCTGGATGGAAAACTCACGTCGATTCATGCAGAACTTCCTTTCTTGATCGCTCAGGGCTGCATCCGCACCAGGGCCGACTCGATGCCAGCGTCTTGAAGCTTGACGCGCACGGCATCGGCCTGCGCGCGCTCGGCATAGGGCCCCAGCCGCACGCGGTACATGGTGCGCCCATTGACCTCGCGCGCCTGGATGCGGGACTCCAGCCCCATCAGTGCCAGCCTGGCCTTTTGCTGTTCGGCTTCAGACTGGCTGCCATAGGCGCCCGCCTGTACCTGGTAGTTCAACGCATCAGCGGCGGGCGCGGTGGACACGGGTTGTCCCGACAGGATGGCGGCGGGGTCGCGGGCCACGGGGGCGGCCGCCCCTGACGCGGGCTTGGCGGGTGCGACCGGGGCGCTGGCGATCGGTGCGGCGGCGCTGGCGGCCGACTCGGCGGGCGCGATGCCCACGACCGGCTCAACGGGGGCCATGGGGCCATCGCGCGGCACGGCGGGGTTCTTGCCGTACAAGGGGCTGTTGGGATCCCAGTTCTTGTTGCGCTCGGCTTCCAGCGCATCGTCTTCTGCCGTGCGCTGAGGCACCTTGTCGATGAAGGGCAAGGGCACCTTGGTGACATAGACCGCCACGGCCAGCGACAGGGCCAGCCCCACCAGCACGCCAACGATCATCCCCAGGATGAATCCGCCACGCTGGGCCTTGGGTTGTGCAGACATCGTCGTCCTTTCTTGATTCACGGGGCTCACATCGACGCTGGCGCCGACACACCCAGAAGGGCCAGGCCGTTGCGCAGCACCTGGGCGGTGGCGGCCAGCAAGGCCATGCGCGCCGCGCACAGCTCGGCGTCGTCCACCAGGAAGCGCTCGGCTGCATAGTAGCTGTGGAAGGCGCCGGCCAGGTCACGCAGGTAAAACGCGACGTCATGCGGCGCCAGACCCTGGGTGGCCTCGGTGAGCATGTCGGGGTAGGCGGCGAGCTTGGCCATCAGGGCCAACTCGGTGGGGGCGTCCAGGCGCGCCAGGACGGCCTGTGGCAAGGCCTCCATGGCGCCACCATGCTCGGCACACCAGTCGCGCAGCACCTTGCTGATGCGGGCATGGGCATATTGGACGTAGAACACGGGGTTCTCGTCGTTCTGCTTCAAGGCCAGGTCAACGTCGAAGACGAACTCGGTGTCGGCCTTGCGGCTGATCAGGAAGAAGCGCACCGCGTCCTTGCTGGTCCACTCGATGAGGTCGCGCAGGGTGACGTAGCTGCCTGCGCGCTTGGAGATCTTCACCTCTTCGCCGTTCTTCATCACGGTGACCATCTTGTGCAGCACGTAGTCGGGCCAGCCCTGGGGGATGCCGACGCCGGCCGCCTGCAGGCCGGCGCGCACGCGGGCGATGGTGCCGTGGTGGTCGGAGCCCTGGATGTTGACGCACTGCTCGAAGCCGCGCTCCCACTTGGCGATGTGATAAGCCACGTCGGGCACGAAGTAGGTGTAGCCGCCGTCCGACTTCTTCATGACGCGGTCTTTGTCGTCACCGTAGTCGGTGGAGCGCAACCACAGCGCGCCGCCTTCTTCGAAGGTCTTGCCGGCGTCTTTGAGCTTTTGCACGGCAGACTCGACTCGGCCCGAGGTGTAGAGGCTGGATTCGAGGTAGTAGTTGTCGAAACGAACGCCGAAGGCCTTGAGGTCCAGGTCTTGTTCGTGGCGCAGGTAGGCCACCGCGAACTGGCGGATGCCGTCGAGGTCATTCACATCGCCCGAGGCGGTGAACTCGCGGTCGTCGGCCTTGACAGTGGCCTTGGCCAGGAAGGCCTCGGCGATGTCGGCGATGTAGTCGCCGTTGTAGGCCGATTCGGGCCAGTCGGCGTCACCGGGCTTCAAGCCCTTCAGGCGAGCCTGGGTGGACGCCGCCAGGGTGGCGATCTGCACACCGGCGTCGTTGTAATAGAACTCGCGGGTGACCTGCTGGCCTTGGGTTTCGAACAGATTGCACAGCGCGTCGCCCAGGGCGCCCTGGCGGCCGTGGCCCACGTGCAGCGGGCCGGTGGGGTTGGCCGAGACGAACTCCACCAGCACCTTCTTGCCGTTGGCCGGCTGCCAGCCGAACTTGTCACCACCGCCGAGCACGTCAGCCACGATGCTTTGCTTGGCCTCGGGTTTGAGGCGCAGGTTGATGAAGCCGGGGCCGGCGATCTCGATGGGCAGCTGCACCCATTGCTGAACGGCGGGCTGGGATTCGAGCGCGGCCACCAGGGCCGTGGCGAGTTCGCGGGGGTTTTTCTTGAGGGGCTTGGCCAGTTGCATGGCGGCGGTCACCGCCAGGTCACCGTGCGCGGCCTGTTTGGGCGCCTCGAACGCGGGCGCGAAAGTGTCGGGGGCCTCTGGCGCCACCTGCTTGAGGGCGTCGCCCAGCGCGGCCAGAAGGGCTCGTTTGGCTTGGATCATGGGGCGATTCTACGGGCGAGGGGCATCACCCACGGCGGCCACCTGAATCTGCGAAGAAATGCACAGTCTGGCGCGGTCTATTCCGCCCGCCATCCCTCACCACGACATGAAAAGATCGATGGCATGAACAGGAACCTCGCATGGGTGAACTCGACATCGACCTTGAATCCGGTGTGATTGGCAAGTACCGGATCCTCAAAAAGCTGGGCGAAGGCGCCACCAGCGAGGTCTTCCTGTGCCAGGACGATTTCCACAATCGCCAGGTGGCGATCAAGCGGGTGCGGGCCTCTGCCCTGGTGGACGCGGTGGACGGGCCGGTGTACGCGCGTTTTTTCGCAGCCGAAGCGGCGCTGGTGGGCCGCCTGCAACACCCCAACGTGGTTCAGATCTACGACGCGGTGCCCGACCCCGTGGCGCCGTATGTGGTGATGGAGTACGTGCCCGGCACCACCTTGCGCACCTACTGTCGCGCCGACCAGCTGCTGCCGCTGGAGTTGATCGTCGAGCTGGGCTTCAAGTGCGCTATGGCCCTGGGCTACGTGTACCGCCAGGGCCTGATCCACCGCGACGTCAAGCCGGCCAACATCCTGGCCATGACCCACGGCGCCGGCGAGGTGACCGACGTGAAGCTGACGGACTTCGGATCGGTGCTGAATATGACGGCCGAGTCGACCCAGGTGCATCAGGTGGGCTCGCTGGCCTACATGGCACCAGAACAGCTGGATGGGCAGGTGCTGGACTGCCGGGCCGACATCTATTCGCTGGGGGCGGTGCTGTACCACCTGGTGGCTGGCAAACCTCCGTTCGACGCGAACTCTCAGGCGGTGCTCATGAACCAGATTTACAACCAGCCGCCGGCGCCCTTGTCAGGCATGCGCGCTGGCGTGAACAGCGCGGTGGACGAGGTCATCCAGAAGGCCCTGGCCAAGAAACCTGATGACCGCTACCCCAATTGGGATGCCTTTGCACAGGCCTTATCGGGCTTGATCTCCGAGCACAAGGTGCCACGCGGGCACCTGCAAGGCGTGCTGGACTCGGAGCGCTTCAACCTGCTGCGCTCTCTGGACTTCTTCTGCAGCTTTGGCGATGTGGAACTCTGGGAGGTGGTGCACCGCGCCAAGTGGCAACGCTTTTCGTTCGGCCACGCCCTGTACCGGCGCGGCGAGGAGGGCCGCACCTTCCACATCATTGCGCAGGGCAGCGTGGAGGTCTACCGCAACAGCAAGCGGGTGGCCCTGCTGGGCGCAGGCACCTCGGTGGGCGAAATGGCCTACCTGGCCCCCAGCCCCGAGCTGCGTCGCCACAGCACCGACGTGGTCGTGACCGAACCTGCCACGACCATCTCGTTCACACCCGAAGCCATGCAGCAACTCAGCCCGGCGTGCCGGCACCTGTTTGACGAAGCCTTCATCCGGGTGCTGGTGCGACGCCTGCACGCCGCGCACGAGGCCCTGGCCCACCCCCGACGGATCATGTAAGCCCCTGCCAGTAGGCGGGGCTGGCGTAGTGATCCTTGAGAAAGTCGATCCACAAGCGCAGCCGCAAGGGCTGGTGCTTGCGCTGCGCGAACACCGCGTAGATGCCATTGGGGGGCGCCGCAAACTCTTCCAGCACACTGACCAGCCGGCCCGCTCGCACGTCAGACGCCACCTCCCACCACGAGCGCCAGGCCAAGCCCAGGCCCGCCTGGCACCAGGCGTGCAGCACCTGCCCGTCCGAGCAGTCCAGCCGCGCGCTCGGACGCACGTGCACCACCTGCCCATCCACCGAGAAGGCCCACCCCCGGGTCTGGCTGGCTTCGGAACTGAGTGTCAGGCAGGCGTGACGAGCCACATCGCTCGGGTGCAAGGGATGGCCCCGCTCTGCCAGGTAGGCCGGGCTGGCCACGCACAGGCGGCGATTCTCGGCCAGGCGAACGCTGACCAGGCTGGAATCTGGCAGATCGCCCACACGCACGGCGCAGTCGAACCCCTCGTTGACCAGGTCCACCAGGTGGTCAGACAGGTTGAGCGACAAGGAGACCTCGGGGTGCTCCCCCACGAACCGAGGCACCAGAGGGGCCACGTGGCGGCGACCGAACCCCCCCGGGGCCGTGATGCGCAGGTGCCCGCTGGCCTTGATGCCGCCGGCGCTGACGCTGGCTTCGGCGCTGGACAAATCGGCCAGGATGCGCTGAGCGTCCTCCAGGAACGCGCTGCCTTCATGGGTGAGGCTGATGCGGCGCGTGGTGCGCACCAGCAACTTCACGCCCAGCCGCTCTTCCAGGCCATCGATGCGGCGCCCGATGACCGCCGGCGCCACCCCCTCGGCCGCCGCGGCCGCCGTCAGGCTGCCCTTGAGGGCCACCGCGACAAAGGATTCAAGTTGCTTGAGACGGTCCATGGGCAGCCGTGCTGAGGTGGGGGATTGATCTTGCGCAGCCCGGCGCCGGGGCACAAGCTGGGGCTGCCCCGAGGGACCGGCCAGTTCCGAGGCGCAATTCATGCAAAAAAGTCATGAATCAATGAATTTTTGAGCCAGTAATGTCTTGATAAGTATCGAATAAACTGGCGGGCCGCCTGGGTTCGCCCTGGGCCACGGAATTTTTCTTTGCTCCATTCGACGAGGTTCATGATGACCGCACGCACCCAAATTCACGGCCTGCAAGTGGCCACCGAGCTGTACCGTTTCGTTGAAGATAAGGTGCTGCCCGGCACCGGCATCGACAGCGCCAAGTTCTGGGCCGGCTTTGACGCCATCGTCAACGACCTGGCGCCCAAGAACGCCGCCCTGCTGGCCGAGCGTGACCGCATCCAGACCGAGATGGACGCCTGGCACGCCGCCAACCCCGGCCCGATCTCTGACATGGCCGCCTACAAGGCCCACCTGGAAAAGATCGGCTACCTGGTGCCCGTGCCCGGTGATGTGAAGGCCACCACCGCCAACGTGGACGCCGAGCTGGCCCTGCAAGCCGGCCCGCAGTTGGTCGTGCCCATCCTGAACGCGCGCTACGCCCTGAACGCCGCCAACGCCCGCTGGGGCAGCCTGTACGACGCGCTGTACGGCACCGACGCCATCCCTGAGACCGATGGCGCCGACAAGGGCAAGGGCTACAACCCGGTGCGTGGCGCCAAGGTGATCGCCTGGGCCCGCAACTTCCTGGACCAGGCCGCCCCGCTGGAAGGCGCTTCGCACAAGGAAGCCACCGGCTACAGCATCGCCGGCGGCAAGTTGGTCGTGGCGCTGAACGGTGGCAAGAGCACCGGCCTGCAAAACCCCGAGCAACTGGTCGGCTTCCAGGGTGACGCCGCCGCACCGTCGAGCGTGCTGTTGGTCAACAACGGCATGCACGTCGACATCCAGATCAACCGCTCCACCCCGATCGGCCAGACCGACCCGGCTGGTGTGTCGGACCTGGTGCTGGAATCGGCCGTGTCCACCATCCTGGACCTGGAAGACTCGGTGGCCGCCGTGGACGCCGAAGACAAGGTGCTGGGCTACAGCAACTGGCTGGGCATCCAGCTGGGCACGCTGACCGAAGAAGTGGCCAAGGGCGGCAAGACCTTCACCCGCAAGCTCAATGGCGACCGCGTGTACACCGGCCCCAACGGCGGTGAAGTCAAGCTGCATGGCCGCTCGCTCATGTTCGTGCGCAACGTGGGTCACTTGATGACCAACCCCGCCATCCTGTGGGGTGCGGAAGGCAAAGAGATCCCCGAAGGCATCATGGACGCGGTCATCACCACGACCATCGCCCTGCACGACCTGCAAGGCCGCGGCCAGCTCGATGGCAAGGCCATCCGCAACTCGCGCACCGGCTCGGTCTACATCGTGAAGCCCAAGATGCATGGCCCCGCCGAAGTGGCGTTTGCTGCCGAACTGTTCAGCCGTGTCGAGCAGCTGCTGGGCCTGGCCGACAGCACCGTCAAGCTGGGCATCATGGACGAAGAGCGCCGCACCTCGGTGAACCTCAAGGCCTGTATTGCTGCCGCTTCGAGCCGCGTGGCCTTCATCAACACCGGCTTCCTGGACCGCACCGGCGACGAGATGCACACCGCCATGCTGGCCGGCCCGATGATGCGCAAGGGCGACATCAAGAACAGCGCCTGGATCGCCGCCTACGAGCGCCGCAACGTGCTGATCGGCCTGCAAATGGGCCTGCGCGGCCGCGCCCAGATCGGCAAGGGCATGTGGGCCATGCCCGACCTGATGGCCGGCATGCTCGAGCAGAAGATCGCCCACCCCAAGGCCGGTGCCAACACCGCCTGGACGCCCTCGCCCACCGCCGCCACGCTGCACGCCACCCACTACCACCAGGTCAATGTGGCCGCCATCCAGCAAGACATCGAGAAGACCGGCGAAGACCCCCAATCGCTGCTCGACAAGCTGCTGACCATCCCCGTGGTGGCCCAGGCCAACTGGTCGGATGCCGACAAGCAGCAAGAGCTGGACAACAACGTGCAAGGCATCCTGGGTTATGTGGTGCGCTGGATCGACCAGGGCGTGGGCTGCTCGAAGGTGCCCGACATCCACAACGTGGGCCTGATGGAAGACCGCGCCACGCTGCGCATCTCCAGCCAGCACGTGGCCAACTGGCTGCACCATGGCGTGATCACCGAAGCGCAAGTGCGTGACAGCTTCAACCGCATGGCTGCGGTGGTGGATGGCCAAAACGCCGGCGACGCTGCTTACGAAAGCTTGGTGGCCAACCCCAACGGCGCTGCCTTCCAGGCCGCGCTGGACCTGGTCTTCAAGGGCAAGGAACAGCCGAGCGGTTACACCGAGCCGCTGCTGCATGCATGGCGGCTGAAGAAGAAGGCGCAGTGAACGGCCAACCAGGCCGCTCCGGTCTGATCAAGAAGCCCCGCCCTGGCGGGGCTTCTTCATGAGGGCAACGGGGGCAGCAAGTCGCGCAGTGGGCCGATTACCACACCAAGTAGAAAGACGCATGCATCTTTGCAATTTGATTCGTATCATCCACCCTAGATGGTTGTGCTTGCGCAAAGCACAGGGAGGAACCACACAAGAGGTCGCACCGCGACCGACATCTGCGCGGCCATGAGGTGGCCGCGCGTTCAAGTTGTGACGTCATCTCTGAACAGGTTCATTTGTGCAGCGCGGTACTGGCCGTCTGCTCACTTTCAACCTCAGAGATTTTCATGAAGACAATCACCACCTCGCTTCTGATCGTTGCTGCTGCCCTGACGAGCGGCTGTGCTTCGATCCTGAATGAAGACACCCAGGCCATCAACGTGTCGGCATCGAATGGCAAGTCCATCGCAGGCACCATCGATGGTGTTCCGTTCCAAGGTCCCGGCGTGGTCAATGTGAAACGCACCAAAGCCAGCAAGATCGTGAACGTGGACACCGCTGGGTGCACCAAAACCACCTCGCTGGAAAGCAATGTCGATCCGAAGTTCTTCGTGAACATCCTGTCGGGTGGCGCTTTTGGTTCGACCACCGACTATGCGACGGAGAAAATGTGGAAGTACTCCGAGAACGTCGTCATCACTTGCGCACAGTGATTGCCCGGTCTCAGTTCAAGGGCGGCCTCATGGCCGCCCTTTTTGCCGTCTGTGTTTTGCTGAGCATCGCACCAGCCAAAAGTACAGCGGCTGAAAGCAGTACACCATGGGTCCTGCAGCCACATGAACGAGCGCTGGCGCATGACCCGCATTGGGCGGCCTTGCTACACCACGACGGACGACAGCCAAACATTCAAGACCCGGCATTTCTTCTGAGTGGACAAGCGTTCACACTGGAGACTGAACTCCAGGCGACCCTGTCTCTGCTGTATCAGGGCGGACCTGATGCAGTATGCAGATTCCCCGCACGCTACCTTTGGATTCGCGCCAAGACAGGCAGACCAGCCCTGCCCATCGAACAATGCGCCGAGTTGAGCGAGTTTGCGACCAAGGCCCCCATGGAAGACGTATCGCTCGTCTTTGCCTCTGAAGTACTGAGCATGCCTTCCAGCATGATGGGGCATCTGTTTTTGAAGGTGAGCGGCCGACACGCCGATGGACGCCCCCGAGAACACGCGGTTTCATTTTTCACCGAGCCGGTGTCATGGAATTTACCCAAGCTGTTCTACGACAGCTTGATTGGCGGCATGCAGGGCTACTTCTCCCTGACACCATTTCAGCAAGAAGCCGAGCTCTACATTGGCAAAGAAGGTCGCAATCTGTGGATCTACCCTCTGCGGCTCAATGCAGCCGAGCTCGGCCTGCTCCAGGCCCACATCATCGAGCTGAAGCACGTCAGATTCACCTATTTCTTTCAACGCTATAACTGCGCCACCTTGGTCAAACATCTGTTGGCCATCAACAGGCCCAGCGTCTTGTCAGATCCCGAATGGTGGACCAGTCCAAAGGATGTCGTGCGCTCAGCCGTCCGTCATGACCTTGTCGACAACCCCACAGCGTTAACCGCTGCACGCTGGACACTGCGGATCATCCAAGAAGACCTGACGGCCACGGAAGTGGCGCATGTAGCGCAGCAAGTGGCCGCCGCCAAAGCGCCCGAAGCCAATGCACCGGCCACAGAGAAAGGCTTCCTTCAACTCAAGGCAGCCCAGGCCTTGAACCTGTACCTGTACGAAACAGATCAGCGCACTCGCACAGTGTGGGCACCCTACGCAAGGGCGCTTCAGCAGACCGAAAAGACGACGTACCGTGACTGGACACTGGAGTCGAACCAACGTCGAGACCCTGTCAACGCGCCACCAGACACGCAGTGGTCAGTGGGGGTGATGCAGCGTCAAGGAGACGCACGAGTATTCGCGGAGATCCTGCCCGCCTCCCACAAGCTGGAAGACGACAACAGCTTGTACTTTGCCGAAAGCTCGCTGGCATTGCTCAACGTGGCGATATCGACCTCCTTGGACAAGCGAGACATCAAACTGGAGCGCGCCACGATTTACGGCGTGGAGTCCCTGCTGCCGCGAGACGCCTTGACCGGAGGCTGGTCCGGGCGTTTCCGCATGGGGTGGGATCAACTGAGAGACAGCCAGCTACAAGAGCGTGGCGCATGGCTGGTGGAGGGAGGTTTGGGCGTCACGTCCCGGATGCACCCAGATGTAGACCTGTACGGCTTGGCGGTGGCTGGGGCCAGCACTGCAAGACGTGGGCACGTCTACGCGCGCCCGGAACTTGGCGTGATCGTCAGGCAGGTGTACGGCATGAAAACCATCGCACGCCTGGTCGTGAGCCACAACGAACTGAAGACTGGTCGAACCTTCTTGAGCAGCGAACTGCTTCAGACCAAACGATTCACGGGCGGCGTGACCGTGATGTTGCATCTTCGACATGCTCAAGGGCATGGACAACATCAGCGAGAGACCGGCGTCAGACTCAAGTATCAGTTCTGAGGGCTTGAGGGCTGATCTCCCGATCTGGGCAGGGGCCGTTTCGTTGTGCGAAGCAGCCCCTGTCTCCATGCTCGATCAGAACTTGTACATCAACCCAACGTTGAGGGCACGCACATTGCCCGTCTCACCATCGAGCTTGACATCGGTGAAATCCAGGTCAGCCGTCACTTTGACTTCGGGGGTCACGGCGTATGCGACACCCACCCCGAGGTAAACACGGGCGTTCGTGTCGGACTCAGAGACACTCAGCGAACCCAGAGACTCGGTCAGTTCAGCTTTCACCATGGCCAAGCCAATGCGGCCCACAGCACTGAACTTAGGCGTCATGTCCCCGTGCACTGCGACACCCACGGTGAAGGCACTGGCGCTGAGCTTGCCCTGCACGGCGTCACCGGCGAAGGCATAGGAATACTTGGTCTCACCGAAGTTGACGTAACCGGCTTCAACCGCCACCCCAGGATTGATCTTGTAGCCGCCGTAGAGCTTCCAGACGGTGTCCGACGTGTCACATGACAGCGTCTCGGCACAATCAAAATCCAGTTTGCTGACACCAAAGGCGCCGCCCACATAACCTTCGGCAGATGCGCTGGCAGCGATGACGGTTGCTGCTGCGGCAACCATGAACTTCTTGAACATGTGTTTCCCTTTATGTAATGACGACCGTTCGTCGGGGCGCAGATTAACCACTGGCCACACAAAGAGAAACACTTGATTGAGGGTGGGATTGACCACATCAACCATTTGGCCGATGCATGTGTAGGCATCGGCCAACAAGGTTCATGGGGCGATCAGTACTGGTAAGCCACACCGGCCATGAAGGAGTGAACCCCCTCGGTTTCGCCATCAATCGAAAACGAGGTACGGTCGTAATCCAGCGTGGCCTTCAGGTTGGAGAGGACCCGGTAAGACAGACCCAGGCCAAAGTACGGGCGCAGCGTGGTATCCGACCGTGAAACGGATGCACTGGCGCCATCAAAGTCCCCACCGACGATCACACCTGAGGCCGCGACCTTGCCATGCACCACCGCGGCACCGATGCGCGCAACCCCCTCCAGACCGGTGACGACTTCACGGCGAAATGCTGCCATCAGAACAAGCGCCTGCGCGCGCTGAGCATAGTCGGTGATGTTGACGGTCACGCCGTCCACCGTCACGGCCCCCTTGAGGGTGCCTTCGCCAAATCGAATGTAGGCTGCCTCGGCACTGGCCCAATCATTCACACGCTGGCCCGCATACAACTTGAACACGGTATCGCTCATGTCGCAGGAGGTCGCGCCGGCGCAGTCCGTCTTGTACTTGCCCGAACCAATGGCCGCGCCCACGTAAGACTGAGCACCCGCTGTGGTGGCCATCACGGCCAAGACCACACCCATCATCAACGTTTTCATCTTCATCACCTCGCTAGCCTCATCCTTCGATAGACACACAACAGACCACCTGGCGCGACAAAAGCTTGGCGAGCGCAACGGTGCCCAGCACCAACCGGTGTGGTATCTGTTTCCCTTTACAGTACTTGGCAGCCTGTGCATGGCTGCGCGTGCCACTGTACAGAGTCCACCGAACCAGCGGGGAACAACGGGCGCCCCTGTGCCCCTGAGAAAACCCTGGTTGTGGACCTCACGCCACAAACTCCACTGTCAACGCGATGTGCCACGCGCCAACACCATGACCACGCCCTACCCCCACCTCCTCAGCCCCCTCGACCTCGGCTTCACCACCCTGAAGAACCGCGTGCTGATGGGCTCGATGCACACGGGCCTGGAAGACGGGCGTGACCTCAGCAAGCTCGCCGCCTACTTCCGCGAGCGGGCCGAAGGCGGCGTCGGGCTGATCGTCACCGGGGGCTTTGCGCCCAACATCGCGGGCTGGGTCAAGCCGCTGGCCGGGCGCATGAGCAGCGCGTCTTCGGCCAGGCGCCACCAGGTGGTCACGCGCGCCGTGCACGAGGCCGGCGGCAAGATCGCCATGCAGATCCTGCACGCGGGCCGCTACGCCTACCACCCGTTCGCCGTGGCGCCTTCGCGCATCAAGTCGCCCATCTCGCCGTTCACCCCGTTCGAGCTGTCGGCCGCGGGCGTCGAGCGTCAGATCCGGGCCTTCGTCGACAGCGCCGTGCGCGCCCGCGAGGCTGGCTACGACGGCGTCGAGATCATGGGCTCGGAGGGCTACTTCATCAACGAGTTCCTGGCGCGGCACACCAACCAGCGCACCGACGCCTGGGGTGGCGACTACAGCCAGCGCATGCGGCTGCCCATCGAGATCGTGCGGCGCACGCGCGAGGCCGTGGGCCCTGATTTCATCCTCATCTACCGCCTCTCGATGATCGACCTGGTGCCTGAGGGCAGCACCTGGGCCGAGGTGCGCCAGCTGGGCGTGGCCATCGCGCAGGCGGGCGCGACCATCATCAACACCGGCATCGGCTGGCACGAGGCGCGCGTGCCGACGATCGCCACCAGCGTGCCGCGTGCGGCCTTCGCCTGGGTCACGGCCAAGCTCAAGCAGGACTTCGCCGAGGCGGGCATTCACATCCCGCTGGTCACGTCCAACCGCATCAACACACCGGCCACGGCCGAGATGGTGCTGGCCGGTGGCTACGCCGACATGGTGTCCATGGCCCGGCCCCTGTTGGCTGATTCGCACTTCGTGGCCAAGGCGGCAGCGGGTCGCGCCGACGAGATCAACACCTGCATCGCCTGCAACCAGGCCTGCCTGGACCACGTCTTCAAGAACCAGCTCTCGAGCTGCCTGGTCAACCCGCGCGCCTGCCACGAGACGACGCTGAACTTCCTGCCTGCGGTGAAGAAGAAGCGCATCGCCGTGGTGGGCGCGGGCCCCGCCGGCATCACCGCCGCCACGCACCTGGCCGAGCGCGGCCACCACGTCGTGCTGTTCGACGCGGCCAGCGAAGTGGGCGGTCAGCTCAACATGGCGCGCCAGGTGCCCGGCAAGGAAGAGTTCGACGAGATGCTGCGGCACTTCCGCAAGCGCATCGACATCACCGGCGTGCAACTCAAGCTCGGCACCCGCGTGGAAACGTCGATGCTCAACGGCTTTGACGAGGTCATCGTGGCCACGGGCGTGACGCCGCGTGACCCGAGGATCCCGGGGCAGGACCACCCCAAGGTGCTGAGCTACATCGACGTGCTGCGCCACAAGAAGCCGGTGGGCCGCAAGGTGGCCGTGATCGGCGCCGGCGGCATCGGCTTCGACGTGGCCGAGTACCTGGTGCACGACCACGAGCACAAGTCGCCCTCGCTGGACCTGGTGGTGTGGATGCAGGAGTGGGGCTTGACCGACCCGTCGAGTGCCCCAGGTGGCCTGCGCCTCGAGGGCCCGAAGCCCCTGCCCGCCGCCCGCGAGGTGGTGCTGCTGCAGCGCAAGAAGGGCAAGCTGGGCGCTGGCCTGGGCAAGACCACGGGCTGGATCCACCGCGCGTCGCTGAAGATGAAAAACGTGGAGATGGTCGGCGGCGTGAACTACGAGCGCATCGGTGACGAGGGCTTGCTGATCAGCTTTGGTGAGAAGCGCGAAAACCCCACCTGGATCGCCTGCGACAACGTGGTGCTGTGCGCCGGCCAGGTGCCGCTGCGCGAACTGGCCGATGAGTTGAAGACGCAGGGCAAGCCGGTGCACCTCATTGGCGGGGCATTCGAGGCAGGAGAGCTGGACGCCAAGAAGGCGATCGATCAGGCGGCGCGGTTGGCGGCCAACATCTGACCAAATTTTTCATGCTGAAAAGCAAGGACGCTTGCTTACATCTTCGCCAATTTGGGGGCTAGACCGTGTGCAGAGGTTCACGATAACCTGCGGCTGCGTATACGTTTAATCCTTGGGGTGTCGGCGTCATGCCCCAAGTCTGCACATTCTCCACGCTGCTGCACCATGAGACTTGCCCATATCGATGTGGCCCGTGGTCTGTGCATCCTGCTGGTTGTGGTGGGGCACAACCAAACCCTCACCGCCCCTGATTCACTCGTGAACACACTGCTGGCGGCATTTCGCATGCCGCTGCTGTTTTTCATTGCGGGCACTTTTTTCAAACCCGATGCGCCCCTGCCTGCGCTGGCACTTGAAAAAGCGCATGCATTGCTCAAGCCTTTTCTGGTGATGGCCCTGCTCCATGCGCCTTTTCGCATCCTTTGGTGGAATGCCGATCCCGGCGAATACGCACTGGGCATCTTGAGTGGCAGCGGCAGTTACCTGCCCTGGATCTATGCGTTGTGGTTCCTGCCCCACCTGTGGCTGGTGTTCATTGCGGCCTGGGGAATTGACAAGCTGTTCCAACGGCACCGGCTCAAACAAGCCGAAAAACTCCTGGTGCTCGGAGCGCTGCTGATGGGCGGCAGTTTGATGTTGCCCGTGTTCTGGATGCGGCCAATTCAGATCCTGGACATGCCGCTGATGCTCAAAGGTCTACCGCTGTCCGCCGACCTTCTGCCAATCTCGCTGTTCTATTTTTTTGCGGGGCATCTGTTCCGAGATCTGTTTCACCGCGCAGCTTGGCGCTGGCCCACACTGGCGTTGGCCGGCGTGGTGTTTGCTGGCATTTTTGCCCTGTATAACCCTCGAACAGGACTGTTCTCGCGGCTGTACACGGATCTGCTTGCCTGCACCGCAACGGCTTTTGCGGGCATCGTGCTCATCACCCAACTGTCTTGTCTGTTGAGCACCTGGCGCCCCGCTCGCCTGTACCTCGCACGCTGCGGCGTCGACAGCCTGTTCATCTTGCTGTTTCACTCGCCGATTCAAAGCATGACGCAAAAGATTCTGATCTGGTCAGGATGGCCCGCGTCCGCCATGTCGGGCTGGGCCGCTTTCTGCGTCAGCGTGATGGCATCTCTCGCGTTGGCACGCGCCATCCGTCGCACGCATCTCCTGGCGTGGGTGTTCTTGCCACCCCGCCAGATCAAGCCCCGCATGCGACCAGCGCAACCTGACATCGGTTCAGACGCCCCACCTCAGGTGTCCGAACAGACCAAGCGAGTGGCCTGACGGCGAGCAATGGCGTTCAACGCCCCAAAAACGCCTGCACCGCCGCCACCGTGGCGGCCGGGTCTTCTTCATGCGGCACGTGGCCCAGGCCATCAAACACCACCAGGTGGCTGCCCTGGATGTCTTGCTTGAACTGCTCGGCGTTGTTCGGTGGGATCAAGCGGTCTTGCCCGCCCCACAAGATCAACGTGGGCTGGGTGATCGACGGGATCTGTTGGGCAAACTCACCGCCCGGGCTCTGGCGGAAGCGCTCGCCCAGGGCACCACGGTTACCGGCCCGCAGGGTCAGTTCGTAGTAACGGTCGATCAGCTCGGGGGTGACCTTGGACGGGTCGCCATACACATTGCGCACGCTGGATTCGATCATGCTGTGCGGCAAGGTGTTTTGCATGAGTGGCTTGAGCGCCGGGATCTGTGCGATCTTGAAGCCAATCGGGACCGACTGCGCGTCATACGGGTAGCCCGCTGCGTCCACCAGCACCAGCTTGCTGACGCGCTGTGGGTGGTCCACCGCCACCTTCCAGGCCAGGTTGCCACCGAAGGAATTGCCCGCCACCACGGCCTGCTGCACGCCAAGTTGGTCCATCAGCGCGACCACGAACTCGACGTAATGGGGGAGCCGGTAGTTGCCATCGGGCATGGGGCCCGTGAGGCCAAAGCCCGGCAGGTCCATGCGGATGACGCGGCGCTGGCCCTTGAGGGCGTCCGCCCAGCCATCCCAGGTGTGCAGGCTGGCCGAGGTGCCGTGCAGCAGCACGATGGGCTCTACATCATCGCGCGGCCCCTCGTCGCGGTAGTGCACCGACATGCCCATGATCTCGGCGAACTGCGAGGGCGGGGGGGCCCACTTGGCCTTCAGGCTGTCCACGTCACGGTCGGGGGCCCAAGAGGCAGCCACACCACCGACCACGACCAACAACAGCACGAGCAACAGCCCGCCCAAGACCTTCAGCATCGTCTTCATCGCAAAAACCCTTGTTTGTGGAGGCAGGACACCCGCTGTGCCCGCTGGCCCATTGTGCGGGAAGTTGGCTCAGCGGTAACTCAGCAAAGAGGGACTCCCCCCTTCCAGGTGGCCATGCTCGTTGACGGACAACAGGTGCAGGCCATCCCGGCCCACATTGACCTTGGTGATGCCTGCGTTGGCCAGCGTCCAGTTGATGGCAAAGGCCTGGCTGTCGTGCAGGCCCAGCAGGTGGGCACACACCACGCTGATGAAACCGCCGGAGGTGAACACCACGGCCTGCCCCTTGGCGGGGGTTTGCGACACCAGATCGCTCAAGGTGGCCACGCAGCGCAGCTTGAAGGCCGACCAGGGCTCGCTGTACTCCGCGTCGTGGTGGCCGTCCACCCAACGGCTCACGGCTTCGCGGAAGAAGGTCTGGAAGGCGCGTCGCGGGTCGCCGCTGGCGGCCATCTCGGCCATCATCACCGCCTTGTCGGCGTAACGCGGCTGGGCCACCTCGATCACGTTTTCATGGTCGAACTCGTTGACCCCGGCGTGGATGGCCATGGGCACGTCCAGCGCCATGGCCGACAGGGCCGCTCGGGCGGTTTCCTGGTGGCGCTGCATGGTGCCCGCCACCACGGCCTCAGGCGTCACGCCTCGGGCCTTCAGGGCCTGGCCAATCGCATAGCCCTGTTGGTGCCCCAGTGGCGACAAGGCATCGTAGTTCTGGCTGCCAAACGAGGCCTGGCCGTGGCGAATCAGGTAAAGCGCACCCATGTCAAACCCCGTGCGCCCTCACTTGGCGCCGTACTTCATCAGCTCCAGGCGGGCGATCATGCCCTTGTGGACCTCATCGGGGCCATCGGCCAGGCGCAATGAGCGGGCCTGGTTGAAGAAGGCCGTGAGCATGGTGTCGTGCGACACGCCCATGCCACCGTGCATCTGGATGGCAAAGTCCACCACGTTCTGCAGCATGGAGGGCGCCACCACCTTGATGGCCGACACGTCGGTGAGCGCGCTCATCACGCCCAGGTTGTCGATCTTCCAGGCGGCCTGCAGGGTCAGCAAGCGGGCCTGGTCGATGGCCAGACGGCACTCGGCGATGCGCTCGCGGTTGCCGCCCAGGTTGATGATGGGCTTGCCAAAGGCCACACGCTTCAGGCCACGCTCGATGGCCAGCTCCAGCGACTTCTCGGCCGCGCCGATGCAGCGCATGCAGTGGTGGATGCGGCCCGGGCCCAGGCGGCCCTGAGCGATCTCGAAGCCACGACCCGGCCCGGCGATCACATTGCTCAGGGGCAGGCGCACATTGGTGAAGTGCACCTCGCCGTGGCCGTGCGGCTCGTCGTACTCGCCGAACACCGGCAGCATGCGTTTGATCTCAACGCCCGGGGCATCGAGCGGCACCAGCACCATCGAGTGCTGACCATGGCGACCCGCTTCGGCATTGGGTGTGGCGGCCATGAAGATGCCGATCTTGCAGCGCGGATCGCCCACGCCGGAGGACCACCACTTCTTGCCATTGAGCACGATCTCGTTGCCCTCGACCACGGCAGTGGCCGCCATGTTGGTGGCGTCGGACGAGGCCACGTCAGGCTCGGTCATGAAGAACACCGAGCGGATCTCGCCATTCAGCAAGGGCGTCAACCACTGGGCTTTCTGCTCGGCGCTGCCGTACTTCCACAGCACTTCCATGTTGCCGGTGTCGGGCGCGTTGCAGTTGAAGATCTCGGGCGCCATCATCGAGCGGCCGGTCTGCTCGGCGCTGAAGGCGTAGTCCAGCACGCTCAGGCCAGGGGCCAGATCGGCATCGGGCAGGAACAGGTTCCACAGGCCTTCAGCCTTGGCCTGGGCCTTGAGTTCTTCCACACGGGCGGGGATCTTCCACTGCGTCCAGTCGCCGCCATGGCGGGCTTCGTGGATTTCTTTCCAGTGCTGGGCCTCGACCGGGGCGATGCGCTCGTCGATGAAGGCGCGCACGCGCTGGGCGTAGCTTTGGGCGCGTTCGCTGGGCTGGAAATCCATGGCTGTCTCCTGGTCTGGGGCAAATCGGTCGTGGCAGGTGCCTCGACAGCACCTCGTCTGATGCTACGACAGCCCTCCACCTGCATCAAATGATGTTATTTCATCCCAAGCCATGCATTGCCTGCATGGCCTCGCGCGCGCCCTGGGCCACGCAGCCCCGCAGCCACTGGTGCACCGGGTCGGCCTCGCGGTCGGCATGCCAGTACATCCAGATGCCCATGGGCGGCAGCGCCACGGGCAGCTCGGCCACCACCAGAGGCAAGGCCCGCGTCAGTTGCTCGGCATAGGTGTGGGGCAGGGTCAGCAGGGCCTCGCTGTGGGCCACCACCTTGGCGGCAGCGAAGTAGTGCTGACAGCGCAGGCTCACGCGCCGCTCACCCAGGCCCCGCCCGGCCCACACCGCCTGCAGGGGGTCGGGCTGCTCGGGCTGCAAGGTCACCATCACGTGCTGGCAGTCAAAGTAGTCGGCTACGGTCATGGCGCGCGCGGCCAGCGGGTGCCCCTGGCGCATCAGCACCGACAGGCGCTCATCGGCCAGGTGCTCGCCCCGGATGCGGCCACTCACGCGCCGCTGGCGGTCGATCACCAGGTCCACTTCGCCCTGGCTCAGGCTGCGCTCCAGTGCTTCGCGAGGCACGCGCACGCTGGCCAGGCCCACCCGAGGCGCCAGCGTGGCCAGGCGGGTCATCAGCGGTGGCAGGGTGATGGCCTCCAGCACGTCACGCATGCCCAGGCGCACGGTCATGTCCAGGGTGGCAGGGTCAAAGCCGTCCGCCTGGGCCAACACCGACTGCAGGCCTCGCAGGTGCAACTGCACGTCGGCGATGACGCGGCGCGTGAGTTCGGTGGGCACCATCTGGTTGCCCTGGCGCACGAACAGCGGGTCATCCCAGATGCGGCGCAGGCGTGCCAGGGCGTGGCTGACCGCCGGCTGGCTCAAGTGCAGGTGGCGGGCCGCCCCCGAAATGCCGCCATGCGCGTACACGGCGTCCATGACGCGGAAGAGATTGAGGTCCAGACGAGAGAACGGCGTTGCCATGGGCCATCACCTTACACCGCCTCACGCCCATTCAAGTGGCTTTGCGGGCGCTTTCCTCACACCATGTGGGCGCAGGCACGCCATAATCTCGGGATCGGCCTTCACGGGCCTTCATGGAGCCACCATCTTGGACAGTCACCCTTGGTGACCGCCCACTCCAGCCACGACGGCCCGGCTGTCGTGTCACCCCCGCCGCCCTGAGGGCCTGCGGGGCGCATGCGGGAGGGGGCGGCAACCACTCGACCCCTCACCCCACCCGCTGCCTGTGTGCCCGGCCAGACCGGGTTCCTGCTGTGCTGGAGACCGCATGCTCAACGTGTTCACGCTGGCCAATGGCCGGCTGTTTCAGGAAGAAGTCGCCCACCTGGATGCCGCCATCGCCACGCGGCCCATCTGGGTCGACCTGGAAGACCCCACTCCGGAAGAAAAGGGCTGGCTGGCCGTGCATTTCGGCCTGGTCATCCCGGGCGACATCATCGATGAAGACCTGGAAGAATCCGCCCGATTCTATGAAGACGAGGGCGCCATCCACATCCGATCCGACTTCCTGATCGATGACCACGACACGCCACGCAACGTGCGCGTGGCCTTCATCCTGCACGACAACATCCTGTTTTCGATCCACCGCGAAGACCTTCCGGTGTTCCGCCTGCTGCGCATGCGGGCGCGCCGCATCCCGGCCCTGATCGACGATGCCAAGGACGTGCTGCTCAAGCTGTACGACGCGGACGCCGAGTATTCGGCCGACACGCTCGAAGGCATCTACGACGAGCTGGAAACGGTCAGCCGGCGTGTGCTGAAGGACCAGATCAACGACGAGGCCGCCGCCGAGGCCCTGGCCGCCATCGCCCGCCAGGAAGACTTGAACGGTCGCATCCGCCGCAACGCCATGGACACCCGCCGTGCCGTGAGCTTCATGATGCGCGCCCGCATGCTCAACGCCGATCAGTTCGAAGAGGCGCGCCAGATCCTGCGCGACATCGACTCGCTGGACAGCCACACCGCCTTCCTCTTCGACAAGATCAACTTCCTGATGGACGCCACGGTGGGTTTCATCAACATCAACCAGAACAAGATCATCAAGATCTTCTCGGTGGCCTCGGTGGCCTTGCTGCCGCCCACGCTGATCGCCAGCATCTACGGCATGAACTTCCAGCACATGCCCGAGCTGAGCCTGAAGTGGGGCTACCCGCTGGCGCTGGGCCTGATGCTGCTGTCGATCGTGACGCCGTTTTGGTACTTCCGTCGCAAGGGCTGGTTGAACTGAGTGTCGTCTTCTGACTTGCGTTCGATGCTGACGGGCCTGCCCCCCGGCCTGGGGCGGGTGATGCTGGCCACCACCCTGGTGGTGCTGAGCTTCAGCCTGCTCAACCCGGTGCTGGCCGTGCGCCTGCAGCAAGCGGGCGCCAGCGCCACGGCCATTGGCCTGTTTGCCACCCTGCCCTTCCTGGCCGTGGCCTCGCTGGTGCCCTGGGTGCCCGCCGTGTTTAGGCGCCTGGGCGTGGGGCAGGCGTACCGGCTGGGCCTGGTGCTGGAGCTGATCGCCTGTTCTGGCTATTTGCTGACCGACCACTTCGGGCTGTGGTGTGCGCTGGGGCTGATGGCGGGGCTGGGTGCCGCCGCCGCCTGGAACGCCACGGAAGCGCTGATCGCCCACAACGTGCCAGCCAGCCACCGGGGGCGGCTGACAGGGCTGTACCAGACCTTGCTGGGCGCGGCCATGGCGGTGGGCCCGTTTCTGCCCGCAGTGCTGGGCCTGGATGCCCAGGCGGCCAACCTGATGGCAGGCGGCTGCCTGGTGCTGGGCCTGGCCCTGGTCATGCCTGGCCACATCCTGCAGCTCAGGGCCATGCACGAAGCCCATGCCGACATGGGCTTGTGGCAGGCCTGCCGGGTGGCCCCCGCGCTGGTGTGGGCCGCCATCGTGGGTGGGGTGTTCGAGGTGGGGCTGGGCTCGGTCACAGTGGCCCATGGCGCGGGCCTGGGGCTGACCCTGGCCGCCGCCGCGTCCATCGCCGGGGCGCTGGGGCTGGGCAGTTTCCTGCTTCAGTACCCCACCGGGTGGCTGGCCGATCACCTGCCAGCCCAGCGCCTGATCGGTCTGGCCGCCGGCATCCTGGTGGCCAGCGCGCTGGCACTGGCCATGGCCCCGCAATGGCCGGCCCTGTTCTGGTTGTGTGCAGGCCTGTGGGGGGCCGTGGGCGGGGCGCTCTACACCCTGAGCATGATCCGTGTGGCCCACGAGTTTGCACACACCTCTGCGCTGGCGGGCACCTCGGCCATGATCGCGGGCTACACGGCGGGGGGAGCGATCGGTCCGCTGGTGAGCGGGTGGATGATCGACCACCACGGGGTGACGGGCCAAAGCCTGTGGCTGGCTTTGCTGGCCTTCAGCCTGTGGTGGATGAGGCCTGTTGGCGCTCGCCCAGCCGTGTGAGCACCTCGTACAGCCGCGCCGCAGGCACCGGCTTGTGCAGCAACAACAGGCCCGAGGCATGCGCTTCGCGCAAGCGTTCATTGGCGGTGTCGGCCGTGACCAGCACCGATGGCACACGCCGTTGCAGCCGCGACCACAGGTACTCGACCGCCTGAACACCCGAGCGGCCCTCGCGCAAGCGGTGATCGCACACGATGACGTCTGGCTCAAAGCGCTGCAGCAACCCGCAGGCAGATTCGGCCGACTCGGCCACCTCGCACCAGCATCCCCAGTCGCTCAAGAGCTCGCCCATGGCCTGGCGCACGCGCTCGTCGTCGTCAATGAGCAGCACCTTGAGCCCCTGCAGGCTGCTGGACGATGGCAGATCGGTCGTGCGCACGTCGGTGAGCGGCGCCGTGCTCAGGGGCAATTGCAGCCGGAACACCGAGCCACGCCCCGGCACGGATGAGACGGTGAGCGCCACGTTCATGGCCCGCACCAGGCCACGCGCGATGGCCAGGCCCAGGCCCAGGCCCTTGCGCTGGTCGCGCTCCGGATTGCCCAGTTGATGGAACTCCTGGAAGATCGCCTCTTGCTGGTGGCGCGGAATGCCCACCCCCGTGTCCCAGACCTCGATCCAGGCCTGACCGCTGCGGCGGCGACAGGCCAGCAGCACAGCGCCACGCTCGGTGTAGCGGATGGCATTGAGCAAAAGGTTGCGCACCACCATCTCCACCAAGGCGGGGTCGGCGTGCACCACGCACAGGGTGTCGCGCAGGCGCAGGGCCAAGCCTTTTTCCTCGGCCCAGGGCGCCAGCTCCTGCACCAGGCGGTGCAAGACCGGCTGCAGGGCAAACGGCGTCATGCGGGCCTGCACGACGCCCGCATCCACCCGAGAAAAATCCATCAAGGTGTTGAGCATGTCGTTGGCGGCCGCCTGAGAGGCCTCAACCTGCCCCAGCAGGTAGGCCGCCCGTCCTTGCCATCCCATGCGCGTCAAGGCCGACAGGTACAGGCCAGCGGCATGCAAAGGCTGGCGCAGGTCGTGGCTGACCGACGCCAGAAAGACCGTTTTGGCCCGGTTCGCGGCATCGGCTTGCGCGCCTGCCTCTTCGGCCAGTTGACGCGCCTCGTGGGCGCGCCGGGTCTGATCGCGCAGCTGCCCGACGAGTCGCTCGTTCTCGCGGTGCAGGTCGATGCTGCGTTGTGCCATGCGCGCAGTGTGGTACGAGAACACCGTCATGGCGCCCAGGTAGGTCAGCACGCCCAGCGCCAAGGTGGCGTGCACGGGGTCGTCCACCCGCAAGAGCCCACTGGCGGTCGTCAGGGTGCAACTCATCCAGAACGCCACCGACAAAGGCCACGAGGCCCCGAGCACGGCCAGCCCGGCCGAGGTCAGCCCACCCAGGGTGCCCAGCACCAGCACGGTCGACGCCGGCTGAGCGGGCTGGATGAACAGCCACGCCAGTGCGCCCCAGCTCACACCCTGCATGACCCACACGGCCCTCAACAGACGCGCATAACGCAGGGCGCCTTCCCGCAGAGGAATTTGGCCATTGAGGTGACGCCCACACCACCACCCCACCGCCGACACGCCCGACACCCACAAGGCCCACAGGTACGCCATGGGCTGCTGCAGCGGCCAGGCCAGGCAGGTGGCGCAGACCCAGGCGGTCAATGCGGTGCCCCACAGGGCCACCGGCATGTTGCGCTCCAGCAAGGCCATCTGGGCCGGTAAGGCGGCCTGCCGCTCGAACCTCAAGGCCTCCTGCCACAGGGCCCGCCAGGAGCGCCGCTCTGGCATCACGCCATTCATGGTGTGAGCACGCCACGCTCCAGGGCGCGCGCGTAAGCCTCGCGCCGGCTGCTGGCCTGCAGCATCTCGGTCAACCATGACACCTGCACACGCACCTCGGTCTCACTGAGCCCCAACTGACGGGCGATGGCCTTGTTGGGGATGTCATTGCCGAGCATCTGCAGTATCTGCCGCTGCAGATCAGACAAGACCTCAGGCTCGGCCGCCAGCGCGCGGACGTGGGGCAGGGGCGAGGTGTCATAGACCATGCCAGGGAACGAGCGTCCGCCTTCGATGACGGTGGTCACCGCTGAAATGATCACGTCCGGCTGGGCCGACTTCGAGACCCAGCCATGCACGCCGGACTCTCTGGCCTGCGCCACCCGTTCGGGCCGGCTGTCGGCCGACATCACCAGCACCGGCAAACCCGGTGCCAGCTCCTGGAGCTGACCCAGCAACGGCAAGGCATCGGCATCGGGCAGCCCCACGTCCAGCAGCAGCGCGTCGGGTCGGTCCTGACGCCACAAGGCTTTGAGTTGGGCCAAGGCGCCGGCCCAGGACACGGCCTCGTGAAAGCGGACCTGCGGCCAATGGGCGGCCAGCATCTGGCCCAGCCCCATGCGAAACAGGGCGTGATCATCGACCAGAACAAGGTGAGGGGCCGTCAACGACATGCCATGCGATTGATGTGAGATAGCACGCAGTATCCCACCGCCAGGCCAGGTTGATGTTGACATCACGCGCCAGGCTCGGCCCCCTCTGATGGGGGAGTGGCGTGCCGCCTGACCCAGCGCACCAGCCAGGGTGCCAGACACAGCACCAGGGCCAGGCGCAGGACATGGGTGGCGATGACTTCAGGCAACCAGGCGCCACTTTGGCGGGCCAACAGGGCCATCTCTGCCATGCCACCCGGCGCCATGGACAAGCCATGCGTCAACCAGGCCCGGGGCACCTGGGGGCCGCCCCACGCCAGACACACGGCCAGCGCCCCACACAGCACCAGGCTGCCCAACACCACACCGATGGCAACCATGGTCAGGCGGGGGGCCTCCTTCCAGGTGCGGCGGTCCAGACGCGCGGCCAGCGTCATGCCCAGGCACAACTGAGCGAACTCCAGCGCCCCCGGCGGCAACGTCATCAACCCGATGGTCTGCGGCCCGGCGGCCATCAACACCACCGTGGCCAGCAAAGGCCCCATCAGCCACACATTGGGCCACTGACGACGGTGCAGCCAGTGGGTGGGCAGGCACACAAGTCCGGTCCACAAGGCCCACATCACCCAGGGCATCCAGTGGGCCCAGCCCATGCGCTGCGTCCCCATGAAGGGCATGAGGGCACTGCCCCCATCGGCCTTCGTCAGCGTCCCAGCCCCCATCAAGCACCAGGGCACGACGGAGACGACGAGGGTCACCCTCAGTGCCTGCGTCCAGGCCACTGCGGCGGTGTTGGCACCATGGCGGTCTGCCAGCATCGCCATTTCGGAGGCACCACCAGGCAAGGCACACAAACAGGCGGTCAGCGGCGTTTGCCGCGCCCACCGCCGGTAGGCCTGGTACACCAGCCATGCGGGCATCAGCGCCAAGAGGGCCGCCAGCAGGATGACGGGCCAGCGCGACCACAAGCCTTCAAATACCTCTTCGGTGAATCGCAAGCCCAAGGCCACCCCCAGCAAGCACTGCCCACAGGCACGGCCGTGCCGCCATTCGCGAAGCGGCCAGCCCAGCGCCTGTGCCAGGGCGAAGGTCGCCATGGGCGCCAGCAGGAAGGGCAAGGGCCCGCCACAGGCCCACCACACGGTGGCCGCCAGCGCGCACCAGGCCCAGCCAGCCAGCACCGGCACGCTCAATGGCTGGGGCCCAGGTCGACTCACGATCAGGGAGGCGTCAGAACGCCACCCGCAAGCCCAGCTCGAAGCCCGGTCCGGAGCGCCGGGTCAGCGTGGCGCCGGCGGCATCGAAGGTCTTGCGCTGGTCGTAGGCCATCGTGGCGTTCACGCTGGTTCGCTTGCTCAGGGGGTGGTGGTAGCCCAGCCCCAGATGACGCCACTCCACATCTTTGCTGCGATCGCCGGCCGCCTGGAGCTGATCATCGCGTGTGATGCGACCCGAGACACGCACCTGGCCCGACCCCAGCGGCACGCGCGCGCCCAGGCTCCAGCTGGTGCGTTGCCCGCTGTCGGTCAGCCCCACGTCGTCAGAGCGTGCGTAGGTGGCCAGCATGAGCAGGGCCGGCCATTGGTAGGTGCCAGCGATCGTCAGCGTCGACTTGGTGTCATGAAGGCTTTCGCCATCGCGCTGCCAGGCCAGGGCCACGTCCAGCGGACCGCGGGTGTACTCCACATGGGCCCCGCGAGAGGAGGCCACTGCGCCCTCACCGGCAGAAAATCCCACACCGGCCATCAGGCCCTCCCAGCTGGGGCTGATGTAGTAAACACCGTTGTTCCAGGCGTCGGTGCCCAGGGCTGCGCGGCCGGTGCTGGCGCCCAGGGTGTGCCCCATGAAGGCTTCGAAGCGCGTGCCGTTGGTGTACTCGTCGGTGGGCGAGCGCAGGCGGCCCAGCATCACCTGTCCCAACGCCTTGCTGTCCAGTCCCACCCAGGCCTTGTCATCCCAGAAAACGCTCTCGCGCTGGGCGCCGGTGTCCATGCGCAGGCTGTGCTCCAGACGGAAGAAGGCCTTCACGCCGGGCGCCACCTCTTCCGTGCCCCGAAGACCGATGCGACTGCGCATGCCATCGTCCACCTTGGTGATGGCGTCTTCGCTCACCGAGAGGTTGGGCGCGTGTCGCACCCCCACGTCAAGGATGCCGTAGACCTGCACGGTGGAGGCCTGGGCGGCACCAAACGCCGCAGACATGCACAGGCTCGCCACGGCCAGACGAACGCACGGATGGGAAATGGGGATCATGTTGAGTCTCCGAATAGGGGAAAGGACGGATCGATGCAGGCGCGATCGGCAGGCTGGATCGCGCTCTGCGTCGAAACTGGGCACAGCGGCGCCCCACCAGAGCCTTTCAGGGCTCTGGCCTGCCGGTGATCAGGACATGGGAATGGCGCTGGCCAAGCCAGGCTGAAGCGAGGGGACTCAGGCGCGCGAAGCGGATTCCCTGGGCAGGGACGAGGACTGCAGCGCCTGGCGGCGCCCGAGGTACCAGCGCACCGCCAGCGGCACCATGAGCATGACAGCGGTGCCCACCCAGAAGCCGCGCGAGATGCCGCTCTCGAACAGGATGGCCCAGTCGCCGTTGGTCATGGACAAGGCGCGCCGCAGGTTTTGCTCAATCAACTCTCCCAGCACAAAACCCAGGATGAGAGGCGCCATGGGCATGTCCAGCTTGCGCAACACGTAGCCGATCACGCCCAGGGCCGTCATCAGCATCAGGTCGAAGGTGGTGGCGTGGATGGCATACACCCCCACCGCACTGACGGCCACGATGCCAGGCACCAGCGCCCAGTTGGGCACGGCCAGGATGCGGGTGAACAGCTTGATGAGTGGCAGGTTCATGGCCAGCAGCATGAAGTTGCCAATGAACATCGAGGCGATCAAGCCCCAGACCAGCGTGGGACGCTGCTCGAACAAGGCGGGCCCCGGCGTGATGTTGTACAGCGCCAGCGCGCCCACCATCACCGCCGTCGTGCCCGAGCCCGGCACCCCCAGCGTCAGCATGGGCACGAACGAGCCTGCAGCCGACGCATTGTTGGCCGCCTCGGGCGCTGCCACGCCACGGATATCGCCCTTGCCGAACGTGCCTTCAGCGTCGTTCAGCCGCTTCTCCATGGAGTAGGTCATGGCGCTGGCGATGGTGGCCCCCGCACCGGGCAGGATGCCCACGAAAAAGCCCACCACGGCCGATCGCAACATGGTCCAGCGGGTCAGGAGCAGCTCTTTGACGTTGAAGAGGTTGCGCCCGGTCTGGGTGATCAAGGCATTGCCGGCCACCACCTGCTCGACCAGCAGCAAGATCTCGCTGAGCGAGAAGACGCCCACCACCACGGCCACGAACTGAATGCCATCGGCCAGGTGGATCGAATCGAAGGTGAAACGGTACACGCCAGAGTTGGCATCGATCCCCACCGTGGCCAGCGACAGCCCCAGCACCGCTGCCAGGCCAGCCTTGGCGGGCTGATCGCCCATCAGCCCCGTCAGGCAGGCGAAGGCAAACACCATGAGCGCAAAGTACTCGGCCGGACCAAAGGCCAGGGCCCAGCTGGCCAACAAAGGCGCGGCGATCACCAGGCCGGTGATCGCCACCATCGACCCGACAAACGAGCTGACGGCCGAGATCGACAGCGCCACGCCACCCAGGCCTTTGCGTGCCATGGGGTAGCCATCAACGGCCGTCATGATGGCGGCGGCATCGCCAGGCACGTTCAGCAAAATGGACGAAATGCGCCCGCCATATTCGCAGCCCAGGTACACCGCCACCAACAAGATGAGCGCCGACTCAGGCGGCAGATTCAGCGCGAACGCCAGCGGCATCAGAATGGCCACGCCATTGATCGGGCCCAGGCCCGGCAACATGCCCACGATGGTGCCGATGAAGCCCCCCAGGGCCGCCAGCATCAGGTTGAACGGCGCCAAGGCGACACCAAACCCGGTCATCAGATGTTCAAGGGTCGAACTCATGGAAAACTCCTCTTGGCCTCAGCCCATGAAGCTCAGCCAGCCGGCTGGCAAGATCACATCGAACAGCCGATCAAAAATCAGGAACAAGGCCACACCCAGGCCCAAGCCCGTGAGCGTGCTCTGGCGCCAGGTGCCGCCAAAGATGCGGGAGACGCCCACCGTCATCAACGCGGTGGCCACCACAAAACCCAGCCACTGGAAGGTGATGGCGTACACGGCCATGACTGCGGCCAGCTTGAGCACCTTGGGTGACGCTGGCCCCCACAACGCTGGCGCGTGAGTAGCGGGCCCTGAGGCGGTGTGCTGTGCGCCAGGTCGCAGCATCAACCACAGGCTGAGCACACCCATCATGGCCGCCAGCAGCAGCGGAAACGCCGCCGGCCCCACGGGCTCGTAAGAAATCGGAGCTTCATAGCCCCAGGCCATCCAGGCCATGCCCACAGACAGGATGAGGCACACCAGGCCCAACGCGCGATCAGCCATGAGTCACCTCGCTCACTTGCGAACCAGCAAACCCAACTCGGCCGCCAGTTCGGCGTACTGCTGGGTCTGGCGCTTGACATAGGCGTCCAGTTCGGGGCCCGTGAGCGTCAGGGGGAACAGTCCACGCTCTTCGCGCAAGGTGGCGTACGCGGGCTGCGCCATGGCCTTGCGGAAGGCCCCCTCCCAAGCCTTGAAATCGGCATCGCTGACCTTGGGGCCCATGTAGAAGCCCCGGATGATGGGCCAGGTGATGTCGTAGCCCTGCTCCTTGGCGGTGGGCACCTTGCTCATGGCGCCCGGCAGCCGTTGTTCGGCAAACACGGCCAGCACGCGGATCGGCGTGCCCGCGCTGATCTGCTGCGAGGCCTCGGCCGCATCGCCTGAGTACACCTGAATGTGCCCGCCTTGCAAGGCCGTCACGGCCTCCCCACCGCCTTCAAACGCCACAAACCGCATGGCGCGAGGATTCACCCCTGCAGCGCGAGCGGTCAGCGCGGCCTTCATCCAGTCCTGGCTGCCCACCGTGCCACCGGCACCGAACACCACCTTGGTCGGGTCTTTCTGCAAGGCCGCCACCACGTCCTTCAGGCTCTGGAATGGCGAGTCTTTCTTCACGATCACGGCGCCATAATCGGCGCCCAGCGCAGCCAGCCAGCGCACGTCGTCCACGGTGTAGCGACCAAACTTGCCCTGCGCCAGATTGAGCAGCGAGCCCCCTGAGAAAGCCACAATGGTGTTTGGCTCGCCCGGGCGTTGCGCCACCACGGCGTTGTACGCCACGGCCCCGATGCCGCCGGGCATGTAGGTCACCCGCAGGGGGCTGCTGCTCAACTGGTTGACCGACAGCATCGTTTGCGCCATCTTGCAGGTCAGGTCGAATCCACCGCCCGGCTTGGCGGGGGCAATGCACTCGGGCTTGTCCAGGGGGCCAGCCATGGCCACCGAAGCGGCCAGTGGCAGCCACGCCAGGCCGAACAAGGCAGCGCGAAGGTTGAGAGTTGATGGCATCTGGGGCTCCTCAGCGATCGGTCGGTTGAAAGATCCGGTGCGACCTGGCTCAGGCCACCCACACCGTTGAGCACGAACTGTAAAAAGCCGTGGCTTTCAACTGGCTTTCAATCTCGACCGGGACAAACCCCAGGGAAGGCTCGCAGCCGCGCCGCCCAGTCAACCGGCCGCGCGGCGGTCGCCACAAGCCGGCCAGCGCATCGTGACCTCAAACGCTCCGCTGGCCCGCGCATCGATGTGCAAACGTCCCCCATGGCGCTGCGCAATGCGAGAGGCGATGTCCAGCCCCAGGCCCGCCCCGCCCTGCTGAGCGCCCACACCGCGCACGAACGCGCGCTCATGACGCGCCGAACGTGCCCACAGCGCCCGCAGCGCCTCGGGCGCCGGCTCGCCATGACTGGACACCTGGATCACCCACATGGCGCCATCATCCGATGACTCCAGGGCGGCACGTGCGGTGACCGCACTGCCCGGATGCGCATAGCGCAAGGCGTTGTCCAGCAAATTGCTCAACGCCTCGCGCCACAGCGTCTCGTCTCCTTGCACCATCAGCGTGTCGGGCACCTCCACCCCCAGGTCCAGGTCACGCTGCCGGGCGCGCCGCAACAACGGCGTCACGGTCGCACGCATGGTTTCAGCCAGATCAAAACGGTGCCATTGCGGCTCCACCGTCTCTGATCTGGCCAGGCTGAGCAACTGATTGGTGCTGCGCGTGGCCACGTCAATCTGATCGACCATGGCCTGCAGACTGTGGGTCACCTCGGGAGAGACCACGCCATCGGCGGCCACCCTCAGGGCGTAGTCGACCTGGGTGCGCAAGGTGGTCAACGGTGTGCGCAATTGGTGTGACGCATCGTCAAGAAACTGCCGCTGCTGGTCTGCCAGGGCCTGGCGCCTGTGCATCTGCAGGTTGACCGCCTGCACCAAGGGCCGCACATCGCGGGGCAAGGCCGTCGTGTCCAGCGGCGACAAATCAGACGCCCGACGACGCCGCACCTCGGCCTCCAGGCGCCGCAGTGGCGTCAAGCCCCAGGCCACCACCAGCACGCCCGAGGTCAACAAAATCCCCAGCACCACGCCCGCACGCAAGAGGCTGTTGCGCACAAACTGCTCCGCGAATTGCTCGCGCGACCGGGCCTGCTCGGCCACCTGGATCAGCACCGGCGTGGACGGGCCGTCCGCCCCCTGCAAGCGCACCTGCGTGAGCAAAGCGCCCATGCGCACACGCTCGCCCAGGTACACCGCATCACGAAACACAGGCGTGTCAGGACGCAGGCTGCCGAGGCCGGGGGCGGGCAAGTCCAGGTTGCCCACCTCGACCAGGCCGTCCAAGGTGGCCACCCTGAAGTACACGTGGCCCGAAGCGGTCAACTCCAGCAGCTCGAACAAACGGTAGGGAAGCTCCACCGCCAGGCCGCCTGAGGCGGTGGAGATGTTGGCCTCGATCGCCTTGAGGGCGCCGCGGATGGAGCGGTCATAGGCGCTGTTGGCCGCCGCCAGCGCCTCTCGCTGGGTGGACCACAACTCGACCGACATGGTCAGCAGCATCAGAGGCAACAAACACACCAGCAATCGACGACGCAGGCTCATGCCCTGCCACAGCCCTGGTCGGTCGGTGCATGGACCGGGGGCGGGCAAATCGGTCTCGTCGCTTGGCTCAGTCGGCGGCTTCAAGGGCATAGCCCAGACCCCGGTAGGTCACGATGAGCAGGCCGCTGCCCTCCAGCCGCTTGCGCAGGCGGTGCACCAGCACCTCAATCACATCGGGCAGCACATCGTCCTGGTCGGAGAACACGCGCGCAATGATCTGGGCTTTGCTCATGGGTTCGCCCGCACGCTGGATCAGAGCGCGCAGCACGGCATGCTCGCGAGGCGACAAATGCAGGAGTTGATCGGCCAGGGTGAACTGCTTGCTATCGGTGTCGTACTGCAAACCACCGCACGCCAGGCGTGGATTGTCTGCACCGCGTGCGCGGCGCACCAGCGCCATCAGGCGCGCCTCCAGCTCTTCAAGTGCAAAGGGCTTGGCCAGGAAGTCGTCTGCCCCCTGGTTGAGCACCTGCACCCGCTCGGCCAACGAATCGCGCGCGGTCAAGATCAACACGGGCAGGCGCCGATCACGGGCCCTCAGGCGCTGCAGCAACTGACGCCCGCCCAGACCGGGCAGGCCCAAGTCCAGGATCAGGGCGTCATAGTCGCCATCGTCCAGCGCCCGCTCGGCCAATTGACCATCGTCCACCCAGTCGACCTGCGTGCCTGAACGCGCCAGGGCCTTGGACAACCACTCGCCCAGTGCATGCTCGTCTTCGGCCAGCAACACCCTCACGTGAGCCTCCCGGGTTGCGCGTCAGATCAACGTGCGCGGCGCGCCTTGACCGCCTTGGACAGGATCTCCAGCACCTTCTCGGAGTCGTCCCAGCCAATGCAGGCATCGGTGATCGACTGCCCGTACGCCAGCTTGGCCGGATCGTCCTTGCCCGGCGTGAACTTCTGGGCGCCTGCGCACAGGTGGCTTTCCACCATCACGCCAAACACCTTCTTCGATCCACCGCTGACCTGGGCGGCGATGTCTTCGGCCACCACCACCTGGCGCTCATGCTGCTTGGAGCTGTTGGCGTGGCTGAAGTCCACCATCAGCGACGGATGCAGCTTGGCGGCTTCCAGGTCTTTGCACGCCGCCGCCACACTGTCGGCATCGTAGTTCGGGGCCTTGCCACCGCGCAGGATGACGTGGCAATCGGGGTTGCCGGCCGTCTCCACGATGGCGACCTGACCGTTCTTGTGCACCGACAGAAAGTGGTGCGGGCGCGAGGCCGACTGGATGGCGTCGGTGGCGATCTTGATGTTGCCGTCGGTGCCGTTCTTGAAGCCGATCGGCGCGCTGATGCCCGAGGCCAACTCACGGTGGATCTGGCTTTCCGTGGTGCGGGCCCCGATGGCGCCCCAGCTGATGAGGTCACCGATGTACTGCGGCGAGATCACGTCCAAGAATTCGCTGGCCGCCGGCACCCCCAGGCGGTTGATCTCCAGCAGCAGATGACGGGCCATGCGCAGGCCCTCGTCGATCTTGTAGGACTCATCGAGGTACGGGTCGTTGATCAGGCCCTTCCAGCCCACGGTGGTGCGGGGCTTCTCGAAGTACACGCGCATCACCACTTCCAGCGTGTCCTTGTGCTGCTCGCGCAGCGGCAGCAGGCGCTTGGCGTACTCGATGGCTGCGGCCGGATCGTGGATGGAGCAAGGACCGATGATGACCAGCAAGCGGTCGTCCTTGCCGTTGATGATCTTGCGGATGGACTTGCGCGTGCCCGCCACCAGGGTCTCGACCGCCGTGCCACGGATCGGGAAGAATCGGATCAAGTGCTCGGGCGGCGGCAAGGGCGTGACGTTCTTGATGCGCTCGTCATCGGTCTGCGAAGTCTTGTCGGCGGGCGGGACCCAGCCGGCGGCGGCGCTGGATTTGGCGGTCATGGGGCTTGTTCCTGTTGCGGTGGTCGGTCGAAAAAAAACCGCCGGTGGGTACCGGCGGTTTTCAGGGTTGACGTGGTTCGCTTAAAGGGCGTCCACTCCTGCGCCGGTGTGGGGCGGGAGATGAAAGAAACCAAAATAAAAGCGAACGGTCGTGTCCATGCACACAAATGTAGCACGAGGAAGGGCTTGCCGCTCAAGCCTTGAGTTGCCCCAACAAGGTATCCGCGCTGCTCACCCCGTAGCCGCCCCCCTCTTCGTCGTTCAGCACCGACACCACGCCATCCTTGAGCAGCATCGAATAACGCCCAGAGCGCAGGCCCAGCCCCTTGGCCGTCAGGTCCAGCGTCAGCCCCGTGGCCTTGGCGAAATCGGCACTGCCGTCGGCCAGGAACCGCACCTTGCCTGCCGCCCCCAATTGGCGAGCCCACGCGCCCATCACGAACGCGTCGTTCACCGACACGCACCAGACCTCGTCCACACCGGCGGCCTTGAAGGCCTCGACCTGCTCGATGTAGCCAGGGGCATGGCGCTCGGAGCACGTGGGCGTGAACGCGCCCGGCACCCCGAACAGCGCGATGGTCTTGCCCGCGCTGGCCTGCGCGACCGCCACCGGGTTGGGCCCCAAGGCACAGCCCTCGGTGGGCACATCGATGTACTCGAACAGGGTCACGGCAGGCACCGCGTCGCCAACTTTGATCATGGTCACTCCTGATGAAAAACGCCGGACACAAAAAAACCGGTTGCCAGTATCACTGGACAACCGGTTTCAGCGCGGGGGGCGGGTCAAACCCACGCCCGCGTCAGGGCATCAACACCAACGATCAGGCCGCGCGTGCCTTCTCGACCAGGCGGGCAACCACCCAGTTCTTGGTCTTCGACAGGGGACGGCTTTCAACGATTTCGACCAGGTCACCGATCTTGAATTCGTTGTTTTCGTCGTGGGCGTGGTACTTGGCCGAACGAGCCACGATCTTGCCGTAGAGCTCGTGCTTCACACGGCGCTCCACCAGCACGGTCACGGTCTTGTTGCGGGCGTCAGAGACGACCTTGCCGACCAGGCTGCGCACCACTTTGGCGCGAGTTTGAGCTTCCGTCATTTGGCGGCTCCTTGCTTCTTCTCGGTGAGGATGGTCCGAGCGCGAGCGATGTCGCGACGGGTCTTCTTCAGAGCCGAGTGATCGTTGAGCTGCTGGGTCGCACGCTGCATGCGCAGGTTGAAATGCGACTTCAACAGGTCCTTGATTTCCGTTTCCAGCGCTGCCACATCCTTGGCGCGCAGTTCAGAGGCTTTAGCCATGTCTTTCTCCTTGCGCGTCATCAGATGCCAAACTCGCGGCCCACGAAGGTCGTGGACAGCGGCAGCTTGGCGGCGGCCAGTTTGAAGGCTTCGCGAGCGAGTTGCTCAGGAACACCCTGGATCTCGTACAGCACCTTGCCGGGGGTGATCTCGGCCACGTAGTACTCCACGTTACCCTTACCGTTGCCCATACGGACTTCGGCCGGCTTGTTGGAGATGGGCTTGTCCGGGAACACGCGGATGAAGATGCGGCCGCCACGCTTGACGTGACGCGAAATCGCACGACGGGCTGCTTCGATCTGGCGGGCGGTGATGCGACCGCGCTCGGTCGCCTTCAGGCCGAATTCGCCAAAAGACACATCGGCGCCACGGGTGGCGACACCGGTGTTGCGGCCCTTGTGCTCCTTGCGGAACTTGCGACGATTAGGTTGCAACATGTTTATTCTCCTTTCGCTTCGGCAGCAGGAGCTGCCTTGCGAACGCGCTTGGCGTCAGCGGCCACGGCCGGCTTGTCGCTGCCATCGGCAGGCGCACCGTCAGCACGGGGGGCGCCACGGCCACCACGGGGACCACGACGGTCACCAGGGCGGTCGCTGCGAGGACCACGGCGGTTACGACGATCGTCTTCACGGTCGTCACCCTTCAGCACGGGGGCTTCACCATTGGCCAGGCGGTCACCACGGTAGACCCACACCTTCACACCGATCACACCGTAGGTGGTGTGGGCTTCGGAGAAGCCGTAGTCGATGTCGGCGCGCAGGGTGTGCAGGGGCACACGGCCTTCACGGTACCACTCGGTACGGGCGATTTCGGCGCCGTTCAGACGGCCACCCGACATGATCTTGATGCCTTGGGCACCCAGACGCATGGCGTTTTGCATCGCACGCTTCATGGCGCGGCGGAACATGATGCGCTTTTCCAGCTGCTGCGTGATCGAATCGGCGATCAGCTGAGCATCGACTTCGGGCTTGCGCACTTCTTCGATGTTCACCGAGACCGGGCAATTCAGACGCTTGGCCAGTTCGAGCTTCAGGTTTTCGATGTCTTCGCCCTTCTTGCCGATCACCACGCCCGGACGAGCCGAGAAGATGGTGATGCGTGCGCTCTTGGCGGGACGCTCGATCAAGATGCGCGACACGGCCGCGTTCTTGAGCTTCTTTTTCAGGAATTCGCGGACTTCCAGGTCTTCAGCCAGCATCGAGGCGAAATTGCGATTGGTGGCGTACCAACGCGATGCCCAGTTGCGGGTGACGGCCAGGCGGAAGCCGGTTGGGTGGATTTTTTGTCCCATGATCAGCCTCTGCTTAGTTGCCCACGGTCACATAAATGTGGCAGGTTGGCTTGCTGATGCGGTTGCCGCGGCCCTTGGCACGTGCGGTGAAACGCTTCAGCGTGGCGCCTTGCTCCACATAAATGGTCTTGACCTTCAGTTCGTCGATGTCCGCGCCGTCATTGTGTTCGGCGTTGGCGATCGCAGATTCCAGTGCCTTCTTGATGATGCCGGCAGCCTTCTTCTGGGTGAACGTCAGGATGTTGAGGGCCTGATCGACCTTTTTGCCACGGATGAGATCCGCCACCAGACGACCCTTGTCGACCGACAGGCGAACGCCGCGAACGATTGCTTTCGTTTCCATCGCAGCTGCTCCTTATTTCTTGGCTTTCTTGTCGCCAGGGTGACCCTTGAACGTACGGGTCAGGGCGAACTCGCCGAGCTTGTGGCCAACCATCTGGTCCTGGATGTACACGGGCACGTGCTGCTTGCCGTTGTGCACAGCAATGGTCAGGCCGATGAACTCAGGCAGGATGGTCGAACGACGCGACCAGGTCTTGACAGGCTTCTTGTCCTTGGTGGACACAGCCTTCTCAACCTTGGCCAAGAGATGATGGTCCACGAACGGACCTTTTTTCAGAGAACGAGCCATTTCAGCCTACCCCTTACTTCTTGCGACGCGAAACGATGAACGTCTGCGTGCGCTTGTTGTTGCGGGTGCGGTAGCCCTTCGTCAGCGTGTTCCACGGCGACACAGGGGCTTGACCTTCACCAGTACGGCCTTCACCACCACCGTGCGGGTGGTCAACCGGGTTCATGGCGGTACCACGGACGGTCGGACGGATGCCCTTCCAGCGGATGGCGCCGGCCTTGCCGTATTGACGCAGGCTGTGCTCTTCGTTGCTCACTTCACCCAGGGTGGCGCGGCATTCGATGTGGATCTTGCGAACCTCACCGGAGCGCAGGCGAACCTGAGCGTAGGTGCCTTCACGGGCCATCAACACAGCGGACGTACCGGCCGCACGAACGATCTGACCGCCCTTGCCAGGCAGCAGCTCGATGTTGTGGATGGTCGAACCCACGGGGATGTTGCGGATGGGCAGCGTGTTGCCAGCCTTGATCGGGGCTTCAGAGCCGCTGATCACGACCGAGCCCACTTCCAGGCCACGGGGCGCGAGGATGTAGCGACGCTCACCGTCGGCGTAACACACCAGAGCGATGTGGGCCGTGCGGTTGGGGTCGTACTCGATGCGTTCAACCTTGGCAGGAATGCCGTCCTTGGTGCGACGGAAGTCCACCACACGGTAGTGGTGCTTGTGACCACCGCCCTTGTGGCGCATCGTGATGTGACCGTTGTTGTTACGGCCAGACTTCTGCTTTTGAGGTTCCAGCAGGGGTGCGTAGCCTTCGCCCTTGTGCAGGTGCTTGTGCACCACCTTCACCACGGCACGTTGGCCGGGCGTGGTTGGTTTGAGTTTGACGACAGCCATGATTACGCAGCCTCCCCAGAGAAGTTCAGCTCTTGACCGTCCTTCAGGCACACAAAGGCCTTCTTGGCGTGGTCACGACGGCCGACGCGGCCACCGAAGCGCTTGACTTTGCCCTTCTGATTCAGGACTTGCACCGACTTCACTTCGACCTTGAACAGCAGCTCAACGGCGGCCTTGATCTCGGGCTTGGTGGCGTCGCGCAGCACCTTGAACAGCACTTGACCGCGGTTCTCGGCAGCGTCGGTGGCCTTCTCCGAGATGATCGGAGCGACCAGCACCTGCAGCAGGCGGCCTTCATCAATTTTCAGAGTGCTCATGCGAACATCTCCTGGAGCTTGTCGATCGCAGCCTTGGTCACGAGCACCTTCTTGTAGTGCACCAGCGACAGCGGATCGGCGTAACGGGGCTCAACCACCAGCACGTTCGGCAGGTTGCGCGAAGCCAGGGCCAGGTTCTCGTCGACGTTGTCGGCGATCACCAGCACGTGGTCGAGGTTCATGGCCTTCAGCTTGGCAGCCAGCAGCTTGGTCTTCGGGGCTTCGACAGCGATCGAATCCACGACGGCCAGGCGGCCTTCACGGGCCAGTTGCGAGAAGATGGTGGCCATGGCGGCGCGGTACATCTTCTTGTTGACCTTCTGCGCGAAGTTTTCTTCAGGCAGGTTCGGGAAAATGCGACCACCCCCACGCCACAGCGGCGAGGACGACATACCAGCACGAGCGCGGCCGGTGCCCTTTTGGCGCCAGGGCTTCTTGGTGGTGTGCTTGACCTGCTCACGGTCCTTCTGGGCGCGGGTGCCTTGACGGGCGTTGGCCTGGTAGGCCACCACGACCTGGTGAACCAGGGCTTCGTTGTAGTCACGGCCGAACACGGCGTCAGCGGCGTCCACCTTGGAGGCGGCCTGACCCTGTTCGTTCAGGAGTTCCAGCTGTGCCATCAGTTGGCTCCTTTCTTGACTTTGACCTTCACGGCAGGACGAACGGTCACGAAACCGCCCTTCGAGCCGGGAACAGCGCCCTTGACCAGCAGCAGTTGACGAGCTTCGTCAACGCGCACGATGTCCAGGTTCTGCGTGGTCACGGTGTCGACACCCATGTGACCGGTCATCTTCTTGCCGGGGAACACGCGGCCAGGATCCTGGGCCATCGAGATCGAACCGGGCACGTTGTGCGAACGCGAGTTACCGTGCGAAGCACGTTGCGAACCGAAGTTGTGGCGCTTGATGGTGCCGGCAAAGCCCTTACCGATCGAAGTGCCCTGCACGTCGACCTTCTGACCAGGCTGGAACAGCGAGGCGGGGGCGATGGTGGCGCCGGCCTTCAATTCAGCAGCCACTTCAGGGGCCACGCGGAATTCGCGCGAGATTTCGCCGGCTTCAACGCCAGCCTTGGCCAGGTGACCCGCTTCGGGCTTGGTCACACGGGATGCCTTGCGGGCACCGAACACCACTTGCACAGCGGTGTAGCCGTCGGTCTCAACGGTTTTGACCTGGGACACGCGATTGTTGGACACATCCAGCACCGTCACAGGCACGGCATCGCCGTCGTCTGTGTAGATGCGCATCATGCCCACCTTGCGGCCCAGCAATCCGAGACGATTGCTAAGACTCATGATTTTTCTCCAGCCCCACCATGGAGGCCTTTTACACACACCCGACATCGATTGGCCGGGGGCTCGAACTTGCCCGCCTTCAAGCCAGCGGCCACACACTCACGCGCACGACCAACCAACCCAATGACGGGAAAGCCCGCGATCATATCAGCGCAACGCCAGTCATGCAAGCGCGGCGCACACAAAATCCACCAGAAAGCAAAAAGCCGCCCCGGTGCCGCTTTCGCGACTTGGGCGGCTCGGCGATCAACGGCCCGAAGGCCCCGGATCACTGCAGCTTGATCTCGACGTCCACGCCAGCAGGCAGGTCCAGCTTCATCAGGGCGTCAACCGTCTTGTCGGTCGGGTCGACGATGTCCATCAGGCGCTGGTGGGTGCGAATTTCGAACTGGTCGCGCGACGTCTTGTTGACGTGCGGCGAACGCAGGATGTCGAAACGCTGCAGGCGGGTCGGCAGGGGCACGGGACCCTTGACGATGGCGCCGGTACGCTTGGCGGTTTCCACGATTTCAGCCGACGATTGATCGATCAGCTTGTAATCGAAGGCCTTCAGGCGGATACGGATCTTTTGTTGTGCCATGACACACTTCCTTTGAATTAAAGAGCGATGACGCCTGCGCTGAACACGGGTTCAGGCGCAGGCCAGTGTCATGCGACGATCAGTCGAGGATCTTGGCAACCACGCCGGCGCCGACGGTGCGACCGCCTTCACGGATGGCGAAACGCAGACCTTCTTCCATGGCGATCGGGGCGATCAGCTTGACGGTGATCGACACGTTGTCGCCAGGCATGACCATTTCCTTGTCGGCGGGCAGCTCGATGGAACCGGTCACGTCGGTCGTGCGGAAGTAGAACTGAGGACGGTAGTTGTTGAAGAACGGCGTGTGACGGCCGCCTTCGTCCTTGCTCAGAACGTAGATTTCGCCGGTGAAGTGGGTGTGCGGGGTGATCGAACCCGGCTTGCACAGCACCTGACCGCGCTGAACGTCTTCACGCTTGGTGCCGCGCAGCAGGATGCCCACGTTGTCGCCAGCTTGACCTTGGTCCAGCAGCTTGCGGAACATTTCCACGCCCGTGCAGGTGGTCTTCTGGGTGGCAGCGATACCGACGATTTCGATTTCTTCACCAACCTTGATCACGCCGCGCTCGATACGGCCGGTCACCACGGTGCCGCGACCCGAGATCGAGAACACGTCTTCCACAGGCATCAGGAAGGTGCCGTCCACAGCGCGCTCAGGCGTGGGGATGTAGCTGTCCAGTGCGTCGGCCAGGGCCATGATGGCTTGCTCGCCCAGCTCGCCCGTGTCGCCTTCCAGCGCCAGCTTGGCCGAACCCTTGATGATCGGGGTGTCGTCGCCAGGGAAGTCGTACTTGCTCAAGAGCTCGCGCACTTCCATTTCCACCAGCTCCAGCAGCTCGGCGTCGTCCACCATGTCGGCCTTGTTCAGGAAGACGATGATGTAAGGCACGCCCACCTGGCGGCTCAGCAGGATGTGTTCACGCGTCTGGGGCATCGGGCCGTCAGCGGCCGAGCACACCAGGATGGCGCCGTCCATCTGGGCGGCACCGGTGATCATGTTCTTGACGTAGTCGGCGTGACCAGGGCAGTCCACGTGAGCGTAGTGGCGGTTGGCCGTTTCGTACTCAACGTGGGCGGTGTTGATGGTGATGCCGCGGGCCTTTTCTTCAGGCGCTGCATCGATCTGGTCGTAGGCCTTGGCTTCGCCGCCGAACTTCTTCGACAGAACGGTCGCGATGGCAGCCGTCAGGGTGGTCTTGCCGTGGTCAACGTGACCGATGGTGCCCACGTTGACGTGCGGCTTGGTCCGTTCGAACTTTTCCTTGGACATGTGTTTTCTCCAAACAAAGAACAGTCGCCCGTGCGGGTTTAAGGTTTCCGGCAAAGGCTTGCCACGGGCAGCAAGCCAACCACATCAAGTGGCGCCGAAGACCATCCAAAAATTGAAGCGTCGGATCCTACCATCACGCGCGCCCATTTCCAGTCAATGGGACGTGCGCGAGGAGGAAAAACCCGATCAGTTCTTCGAGCGTGCGGTGATGATCGCGTCGGCCACGTTCTTGGGAGCTTCAGCGTATTGCTTGAACTCCATGGTGTACGTGGCGCGACCTTGCGTGGCGGAGCGCAGCGAGGTCGAGTAGCCGAACATTTCCGACAGCGGCACTTCGGCCTTGATGACCTTGCCACCGCCGACCATGTCGTCCATGCCCTGCACCATGCCGCGACGCGACGACAGGTCGCCCATCACGGTACCGGCGTAATCTTCAGGCGTTTCGACTTCCACGGCCATCATGGGCTCAAGGATCACGGGCGACGCGCGGCGGCAGCCTTCCTTGAAGCCCATCGAAGCGGCCATCTTGAAGGCGTTTTCGTTCGAGTCCACATCGTGGTACGAACCGAAGGTCAGGCGCACGCGCACGTCCACCACCGGGTAGCCGGCCAGCACGCCAGCGCCCAGGGTGTCGATGATGCCCTTTTCCACCGCGGGGATGTACTCGCGGGGCACCACACCGCCCTTGATCTCGTCGACGAACTCGAAGCCCTTGCCGCCCGGCTCCATCGGCTCGACGGTCAGCACGACGTGACCGTACTGGCCCTTACCGCCCGACTGACGCACGAACTTGCCTTCGACTTCGGTGACGGTCTTGCGGATGGTTTCGCGGTAGGCCACTTGCGGCTTGCCCACGTTGGCTTCCACACCGAACTCGCGCTTCATGCGGTCAACGATGATTTCCAGGTGGAGCTCGCCCATGCCGGCGATGATGGTCTGACCGGATTCTTCGTCGGTGCGCACGCGGAACGAGGGATCTTCAGCGGCCAGACGCGACAGGGCGATGCCCATCTTTTCCTGGTCGGCCTTGGACTTGGGCTCCACGGCCTGTGCGATCACGGGCTCAGGGAAGACCATCTTTTCCAGGGTGATGATGGCGTCGGGGTCACACAGCGTTTCGCCGGTGGTCACGTCCTTCAGGCCCACGCACGCAGCGATGTCACCGGCCAGAATTTCCTTGATTTCTTCACGCTCGTTGGCGTGCATCTGCAGGATACGGCCGATGCGCTCTTTCTTGCCCTTGATGGGGTTGAAGACGGAGTCGCCCGAGTTCAACACACCCGAGTACACGCGCACGAAGGTCAACTGACCCACATACGGGTCGGTCATCAGCTTGAACGCCAGGGCCGAGAACTTCTCGCTGTCGTCGGCCTTGCGGCTGGTGGGCTGGTCGTCTTCGTCGGTGCCACCCACAGGCGGGATGTCCACCGGCGAGGGCAGGTAGTCGATCACGGCGTCGAGCATGCGCTGCACGCCCTTGTTCTTGAAGGCGGTGCCGCACAGCATCGGTTGAATTTCAACGTTGATGGTGCGGGTGCGCAGAGCCAGCTTGATCTCGTCCTCGGTGAGGTCGCCCTCTTCCAGGTACTTGTTCATGAGCTCTTCCGAGGCTTCGGCCGCGGCTTCGATCATGTTCTCACGCCACTTCTTGGCGTCCTCCACCAGGTTGGCGGGGATGTCTTCGTAGGTGAACTTGGTGCCTTGCGAAGCCTCGTCCCAAATGATGGCCTTCATCTTCAGCAGGTCGACCACGCCCTGGAAGTTTTCTTCCGCGCCGATGGGGATCACCACGGGCACAGGGTTGGCCTTCAGGCGGGTGCGCATCTGGTCATAGACCTTGAAGAAGTTGGCGCCGGTGCGGTCCATCTTGTTCACGAAGGCCAGACGGGGCACCTTGTACTTGTTGGCTTGGCGCCAGACGGTTTCCGACTGGGGCTGCACGCCACCCACGGCGCAGTACACCATGCAGGCGCCGTCGAGCACGCGCATGGAACGCTCCACCTCGATGGTGAAGTCCACGTGGCCCGGGGTGTCGATGATGTTGAAGCGGTGCTCGGGGTAGGACGCGTCCATGCCCTTCCAGAAGCAGGTGGTGGCGGCCGAGGTGATGGTGATGCCGCGCTCTTGCTCCTGCTCCATCCAGTCCATGGTGGCGGCGCCTTCGTGCACTTCACCGATCTTGTGGTTCACACCGGTGTAGAACAGGATGCGCTCGGTCGTGGTGGTCTTGCCGGCGTCGATGTGGGCCGAGATACCGATATTGCGGTAGCGCTCGATCGGGGTCTTGCGTGCCATGTGGTCACTCCAGATTGGGCAAAGCGCCGGATGCGACGAACGCAAACCGGACGCTTGAATTGAAGCTGCTGAGCAGCCGGTGGATCAGAAACGGAAGTGCGAGAAGGCCTTGTTGGCTTCGGCCATGCGGTGAACTTCGTCGCGCTTCTTCATGGCGCCGCCGCGGCCTTCAGCGGCCTCGAGCAGCTCGTTGGCCAAACGTTGGGCCATCGACTTCTCGGAGCGCTTGCGCGACGATTCCTTGAGCCAGCGCATGGCCAGGGCCACGCGGCGAGAGGGGCGAACTTCAACGGGAACTTGGTAGTTCGCGCCACCCACGCGGCGAGACTTCACTTCGACCACGGGCTTGACGTTGTTCAAGGCAGTGTGGAACACCTCCAGCGGGTCCTTGCCGGCCTTGGTTTCGACCTGCTCCAGGGCGCCATAAATGATGCGCTCTGCAACGGCCTTCTTGCCGGATTCCATGATCACGTTCATGAACTTGGACAGCTCGACCGATCCGAACTTCGGATCGGGCAGGATTTCACGCTTGGGTACTTCGCGACGACGAGGCATTTCTATTCCTTTCAATGCTTCAGTTGATGCTGGCTGGGCTCGCAACCCATCGTTGCCGGCATCCGGAGCCTGATCAACAGACTCCACTTACTCAGTTCAGACCGGACCATTCCGGCAGAACCGCCACCTCGGCCTTCTCTTCTTGAGCGTGCCACCTTCAAGTGACAGGCCGATGAAGTCGAGCCGAATCTTGTTGTTTGCTCAGACGACCGATCAGGCCTTCTTGGGGCGCTTGGCGCCGTACTTCGAGCGGGACTGCTTGCGGTCCTTGACGCCTTGCAGGTCAAGAGAGCCACGCACGATGTGGTAACGCACACCGGGCAAGTCCTTCACACGGCCGCCGCGCACCAGCACGACGCTGTGCTCTTGCAGGTTGTGGCCTTCACCGCCGATGTACGAGATGACCTCGAAACCGTTGGTCAGGCGAACCTTGGCGACTTTACGCAGCGCGGAGTTCGGCTTCTTGGGGGTGGTGGTGTACACGCGGGTGCACACACCGCGGCGCTGCGGGCAGTTCTCCATCGCAGGCGACTTGGACTTCGTGATCTCGACCTGGCGGCCTTGACGCACGAGCTGGTTGATCGTAGGCATTATTTGCTTCCGTAGTTCCCGTTGACATGAGCAGGCGACGGATCTCGCCTGCCATCCAGTTCTTCGCAGCCCGCTGGACGCCGCGCCCACACACCCCAACCAAAGGAGCGCGCGGCCACAACAGCACCCGCAAGACAATGCGAAAAGCTTTCCATTCTATCGTCAAGCGCACTCACCCCGCAAGAGGGGACTCGCCCTGGGCCTGCACATGCGATTTCTGCGCACAAAGCGGCCAGACATTCACCTTTTTGCCCCAGGGTTTTCCTGTCCTGCATTCCAGGTGATTGCGCTGCGGTTTGAAGTCGATAGAGTGTGAACAATTGCCGGTGAAACTTCACGCCGCAAGCCTAAACTGCTAAGGAGACAACTGTGTCCAAATACATTCGTCATGCGCTGATGCTCGCCGCATTCAGTGCTCCGCTGGTTGCCCATGCAACCAACACCACCGAGTTCGACTTTGGCCAGCTCCTGACCAGCACGAACACGGCCCCCACCTTCACCGAGGGCGGCATCACGCTGACCGCACGCGGCTACAACAGCAGCAACCAGCAAAAGAGCGTGTCGGAAGGGCTGGGCGGCCTGGGCGTCACCAGCTCCTTCCTGGACAGCAGCGCCATCTCTGGCGGTGAATACCTCACGCTCACCTTCAGCCAACAGGTCAACCTGACGTCGCTGGATTTTGGCGATTGGGCCAATGGCATCGACAAGGCCATTCTGAGCTGGGGCAACAACTCCCTGACGCTGACCAACAGCAACAATGGCCTGTTCAGCAGCGTGTTCGACCTGACCAACGTGCTGGGAACCACATTCAAGCTGCAATCCAGCGGCTCGCTGACCTCGTTCAAGCTGGATGCCTTGACCGTGGGCGCGGTGCCCGCCATCCCTGAGCCCTCCACTTATGCACTGATGGGCCTGGGCCTGGTTGGCATGGCGCTCGCAGTTCGTCGTCGTCGTGCCGCCTGAGCAGGCGCAGCGCGTTCATCGTGCTCCAAAGAAAAAGGCCCCGCGGGGCCTTTTTTCATGGTGATTCAGCCAGACTGAATCAGCGCAAGAGGCGCGTCAGCACCTGGGCACCCTTGAGGCCCAGCCAGGTAGACGCTGCCACCAAGGCGGCACCCAGGGCCATGGACGGCTCTTCGACACCATGCTGGTAAGCGAGCATGGCGATCAGACCCGCCAGGAAACCCAGGATCACACCCGCCTTGTCCAACTCCAGCAGTGTAGAGTCGGAGGCGGCACGTTCGATTCGTTGCGACATCACGTTGGCCATGTCAATCTCCTTCTGAGGGTTGGCAATGAACCAATGATAAGGGAAAACCCGACAGATAGGTGAAAACCCTTGTAACGAGGTGTGTTTATCTGCGCATCAGCCACCCGCACCACCCAGCACCTGCCCCATGGATGATCAACGCCTGATTCCCGATGCTTTCCTGGCGGTGTACCGCGACGCACGAGGACGTCTGCTGATTCGACACGAGGAACTGCTGGCTCGGCACGAATGCTGCGAGGACTTGTGTCAAGCCCTGCTGGAGCAAGTTCGCTGGCTGCCCTCAGAGCACGGCGTGCCGGCCGGCGAGTTGGCTGAAAGGGTGCTGGGCTCGGTTCAGAATCCATTGCTGCTGCGCGATGTGGAACGGCCCTGGGCCATCGGTCGTTTGACCGAGTTGTTGAATGGCCCCTCATTTGCGTGATGCATTGCGCGCCGTTTCCGGGGTTCTGATCGACGTCAAAGTCGTGGGGCCTTGAAAAGTACACAGTTGGATACACCCCACCGTATCAAGACCTTGGGGGTTGTCCAAAGGAGTACAAGATGGACCTGACTCAACACGTTCGACACGCCCTGGCCCGCACGGGAGGCCTCACCTTGCTCTGTGTTGCCCTGTCTGGCGCGGTGCACGCCAGCACGATCACGGTGCCGGTGCTGCCTGCGGATGATGTGGTCAATGGCCGGTATTGGGGCTATTTCGGCCAGGGTAGTTGGACCGACGCTGGCGCCAACCCAAACACGGTATCTCATCGCTACATGCCTGGCGATGGCGAGTGGATGCGCACTCGCCTGACCTTTCAGTTAGGAGAAGTGTCGCTCGAGCCGACCGAGATCACATCGGTGAAGCTTTTTCTGGACGTCTTGACGATCTGGAGCGATGGCAGCAACGAAGTCGGGCAGATCAGCGGCGTGGGGCCGGTTCTGGCCTCTCAAGGCACGGGCTGGAAGAGTTACGACGCCACGACACCGGTGCTGGCGGCCCTGACGCGAGGCGACGCCACCATCAGCCTCACGGTGGACTACGTCGGCTACACCGGCTTCCAGTTCGGCAGCGCCGAGGGAGGTCAACCGGCTTATCTGCAGTTCGCCACCGCTGCGCCGGTCCCTGAGGCAGATGTCGTGGCCCTCGCGCTGGCTGGCCTTGGGGTGGTGGGTTTCATGTACCAGCGTCGCCGTCGAGCAGGCTGAGTCCGCAAGACCCCATTAAAAAAGCGCCAGGCTCTCGCCTGGCGCTTTGCTTCTCTGGGTGCGCGGCGGTGGCCGCGGCCACCTCACACTCGGCACTCACTCGGCAGTGGCGCCTCCTTCGGCGGACTCGGCCGCATCGGCACCGTCATCCAGGGCAGCCAGTTCGAGCGCAGCGCGCTCCTGAGCCTCCTGCATGGCGATGGCGCGACGCTCGGTGTCGTCCATCTCTTCCTTGGCCTTGCGGGCCTGGTGGTACGCCATGCCGGTACCGGCAGGGATCAGGCGGCCCACAATGACGTTTTCCTTCAGGCCACGCAGTTCGTCGCGCTTGCCCATGATGGCAGCCTCGGTGAGCACGCGGGTGGTTTCCTGGAAGGAAGCGGCCGAGATGAAGGAGTCGGTCGACAGCGAGGCCTTGGTGATGCCCAGCAGCACATCGCTGTGCGTGGCGATCAGCTTGCCCTCGGCGCGCAGCTTGTCGTTGGTGTCCAGCAGTTCCGAACGCTCGACCTGTTCGCCAGCGATGTAGGACGAGTCGCCGGGGTTGACGATCTGAACGCGACGCAGCATCTGGCGAACGATCACCTGGATGTGCTTGTCGTTGATCTTCACGCCTTGCAAACGATAGACGTCCTGCACCTCGTCAACGATGTAACGAGCCAGCTCTTCGATGCCCAGCAGACGCAGGATGTCTTGCGGATCGGCTGCACCGTCAACGATCAATTCGCCGCGGTTGACCACCTGACCTTCGTGCACCAGGATGTTCTTTTCCTTGGGCACGAGCTCTTCCCAGATCTGACCTTCGGGGTCGGTGATCTGCAGGCGAACCTTACCCTTGGTTTCCTTGCCGAAGGACACGGTACCCGTGATCTCGGCCAGCGCACCCTTGTCCTTGGGCGAACGGGCTTCGAACAGCTCAGCCACACGCGGCAGACCGCCGGTGATGTCGCGGGTCTTCTGACCTTCGATGGGGATGCGCGCCAGCACTTCACCAGGCGACAGGTCTTGGCCATCGCGGATCTGGATGAGCGCGCCCACCTGGAAACCGATGGTCACGGCATGGTCGGTGCCCGGGATCTTCACTTCCGAGCCCGAAGCGTCCAGCAGCTTGACCTGCGGACGCACCACCTTGGCGGCGCCACGGCGCTTCGGATCGATCACGACCAGGGTCGACAGACCGGTCACTTCGTCCACCTGCTTGGCCACGGTCACGCCTTCTTCGACGTTCTCGAACTTGGCCTGACCGGCGAACTCGGTGATGATCGGGCGGGTCAGCGGATCCCAGGTGGCGAGGACCAGGCCAGCCTTGATGGTCTGGTCGGCCTTGACGTTGAGCTGCGCACCGTACGGCACCTTGTGGCGCTCGCGCTCACGGCCGTGCTGGTCGGAGATGACGATTTCGCCGGAACGCGAAATCACCACCAGAACGCCCTTGCCGTTGGTCACGTAGCGCATCGTGGCGTTGAAGCCGATGATGCCGTCGGATTTGGCTTCGACGCTGGAGGCGATGGCGGCGCGCGATGCGGCACCACCGATGTGGAAGGTCCGCATGGTCAGCTGCGTGCCTGGCTCACCGATCGACTGAGCGGCGATCACGCCCACCGCTTCACCGGAGTTCACCAGACCACCGCGGCCGAGGTCGCGGCCGTAGCACTTGGCGCACAGGCCGTAACGGGTGGCGCAGGTCAGCGGGGTGCGCACCTTGACTTCGTCGACGCCAGCGGCTTCGAGCTCGTCCAGCACATCCTCGTCGAGCATGGTGCCGGCGGCCACCACCACTTGCTGTGTCTCGGGGTGCAGCACGTCGGTCGCGGGCACGCGGCCCAGGATGCGGTCGCGCAGCGACTCGATGACTTCACCGCCTTCAACGAGGGCGCGCGTCACGATGCCTTGATCGGTGCCGCAATCGTCGGTGGTGACCACCAAATCCTGCGTCACGTCCACCAGACGACGGGTCAGGTAACCCGAGTTCGCGGTCTTCAACGCCGTGTCCGCCAGGCCCTTACGGGCACCGTGGGTGGAGATGAAGTACTGCAACACGTTCAGACCTTCACGGAAGTTCGCCGTGATGGGGGTCTCGATGATGGAGCCGTCCGGCTTGGCCATCAGGCCGCGCATGCCGGCCAGCTGGCGGATCTGGGCCGCGCTACCGCGGGCACCCGAGTCGGCCATCATGTAGATCGAGTTGAACGATTCCTGGTCAACTTCGTTGCCGTGGCGGTCGATGGTCTTTTGCTTGGACAGCTGCGACATCATGACCTTGCCGACTTCGTCGCCGGTCTTGCCCCAGATGTCCACGACCTTGTTGTAGCGCTCGCCAGCGGTCACCAGACCGGAGACGTACTGCTGTTCGATTTCCTTGACTTCCTTCTCGGCACGCTCGATCAGCTCGTACTTCTGCTTGGGCACCAGCATGTCGTCGATGGCGATCGAGATGCCTGCACGGGTGGCCAGACGGAAGCCGTTTTGCAGCAGCTTGTCGGCGAACACCACGGTGTCCTTCAGACCGCACTTGCGGAATGAGGTGTTGATCAGGCGCGAGATTTCCTTCTTCTTCAGCGCCTTGTTGATGTTGCTGAAGGGCAGGCCCTTGGGCAGGATCTCGGACAGCAGGGCGCGACCCACGGTGGTCTCGACCAGCTTGGTTTCGGGCACGAACTCGCCCGTGACCTTGTCCTTGACCCACTCGGTCAGGCGCACGTTGATCTTGGCGGTGATCTCGACCACACCGTTGTCCAGCGCGCGCTGAACTTCGGGAATGTCGGCAAAGATCATGCCTTCGCCCTTGCCATTGGTGCGCTCGCGGGTGGCGTAGTACAGGCCCAGCACCACGTCTTGCGACGGCACGATGGAGGGCTCGCCGTTGGCGGGGAACAGCACGTTGTTGGACGCCAGCATCAGGGTGCGGGCTTCCATCTGCGCTTCGATCGACAGCGGCACGTGAACGGCCATCTGGTCACCGTCGAAGTCGGCGTTGAAGGCCGCGCAAACCAGCGGGTGCAACTGGATGGCCTTGCCTTCGATCAGCACGGGCTCAAACGCCTGGATGCCCAGACGGTGCAGCGTGGGGGCGCGGTTCAGCAGAACCGGGTGCTCCTTGATGACCTCTTCCAGGATGTCCCACACCACCGGGGTGCCGGATTCGACTTCCTTCTTCGCCGCCTTGATGGTGGTGGCGATGCCCATGGCTTCCAGGCGCGAGAAGATGAAGGGCTTGAACAGCTCCAGCGCCATCAGCTTGGGCAGGCCGCACTGGTGCAGCTTGAGGGTCGGGCCCACGGTGATCACGGAACGACCGGAGTAGTCGACGCGCTTGCCCAGCAGGTTCTGACGGAAGCGACCCGACTTGCCCTTGATCATGTCGGCCAGCGACTTCAGGGCGCGCTTGTTGGCGCCCGTCATGGCCTTGCCACGACGACCGTTGTCCAGCAGCGAGTCCACAGCCTCCTGCAGCATGCGCTTTTCGTTGCGCACGATGATCTCGGGGGCCTTCAACTCCAGCAGGCGAGCCAGACGGTTGTTGCGGTTGATGACGCGACGATAGAGGTCGTTCAGGTCAGACGTGGCGAAGCGGCCACCGTCCAGCGGCACCAGCGGACGCAGATCGGGCGGCAGCACGGGCAGCACGTCCATCACCATCCAGTTGGGCTTGATGCCGGACTTCTTGAACGCTTCCATCACCTTCAGGCGCTTGGCGTTCTTCTTGATCTTCAGCTCGGAGCCGGTCATGTCGTTGCGGATCTTGTCGATCTCAACGTCCAGGTCCATCTCTTCCAGCAGCTTCTTGACGCCTTCGGCGCCCATCAGGGCTTCGAACTCGTCACCGTACTCCAGGCGCTTGGCGTCGTAGTCGTCCTCGGACATGATGCTGAACTTCTTCAGCGGGGTCATGCCGGGGTCGGTCACCACATAGGCTTCAAAGTACAGCACACGCTCGATGTCGCGCAGGGTCATGTCCAGCACCAGGCCCAGACGCGACGGCAGCGACTTCAGGAACCAGATGTGGGCGCACGGCGCGGCCAGCTCGATGTGGCCCATGCGGTCACGACGAACCTTGGTCTGCGTGACTTCCACGCCGCACTTTTCGCAGATGACGCCGCGGTGCTTCAGGCGCTTGTACTTGCCGCACAGGCACTCGTAGTCCTTGATCGGGCCAAAGATCTTGGCGCAGAACAGACCGTCACGCTCGGGCTTGAACGTGCGGTAGTTGATCGTTTCGGGCTTCTTCACCTCACCGAACGACCAGCTGCGGATTTTCTCCGGCGACGCCAGGCCGATCTTGATGGCATCGAAATGCTCATCGGGGGTGAATTGCTTGAAGAGATCCAGCAAGCCTTTCATGGCTTTCTCCTAAATATTCAGTGCACGGTTGGAGATCGAAATTGAAGCGAAGGCATGAAGGGTCCATGGCATGCCAGGCAAGGCGAGAGGGAGGGCCGCATAGCAGCGCTATGCAACCGACCGATCAACGCCGCTTGGCGTGGCATGGGCGCTTCATGCTCAGTTCTTTTCCAATTCGATGTCAATGCCCAGCGAGCGGATTTCCTTGACCAGCACGTTGAACGACTCCGGCATGCCGGCGTCGATCGAATGCTCGCCCTTGACGATGTTCTCGTAGACCTTGGTGCGGCCGTTGACGTCATCGGACTTGACGGTGAGCATTTCTTGCAGCACGTACGAGGCGCCGTAGGCTTCCAGTGCCCACACTTCCATTTCACCGAAGCGCTGACCACCGAACTGCGCCTTACCACCCAGCGGCTGCTGCGTGACCAGACTGTAAGGACCGGTGGAGCGGGCGTGCATCTTGTCATCGACCAAGTGGTGCAGCTTCAGCACGTGCATGTAGCCCACGGTGACCGGACGCTCGAAGGCATCACCCGTGCGCCCATCATGCAGAACAGCCTGCGTGCGGGTGGGCGTGAGGCCCTTGGCCTTGGCGATGTCGGCCGGGTAGGCCAGCTGCAGCATGCCGCGGATCTCTTCTTCCTTGGCACCGTCGAACACCGGCGTGGCAAACGTGGCGCCCTTCGACAGGTTCTCGGCCATCGAGCGCACTTGCTCGTCGGTCAGAGAGTCGATGTCTTCCTTCTTGCCCGACTGGTTGTAGAGCTGGTCCAGGAACTTGCGCAGCTCGGACATGGCGGCTTCGCGCTGCAGCATGTCGCCGATGCGCTGACCAATGCCCTTGCCAGCCCAGCCCAGGTGAACTTCCAGCACCTGACCCACGTTCATCCGCGAAGGCACGCCCAGTGGGTTCAGCACGATGTCACACGGGGTGCCATCGGCCATGTAGGGCATGTCTTCCACCGGCACGATCTTGGAGACCACGCCCTTGTTGCCGTGACGGCCGGCCATCTTGTCGCCAGGCTGCAGACGGCGTTTGACGGCCAGGTGCACCTTGACCATCTTCAGCACGCCCGCGGGCAGCTCGTCGCCCTGGGTCAGCTTCTTGCGCTTTTCTTCAAACGCCAGGTCGAAGCTGTGACGGGTCTGCTCCAGCGAGTTCTTGATGGACTCCAGCTGGTTGGCCAGTTCGCCGTCTTCAGGACGGATGTCGAACCAGTGGAAGCGGTCCACCGAGGACAGGTAGGCGTCATCGAGCGTGGTGCCCTTGGCCAACTTGTTGGGGCCGCCATTGGCCACCTTGCCGATCAGCAGCTTCTTGATCCGGTCGAAGGCGTCGGCCTCCACGATGCGCAGCTGGTCGTTGAGGTCCAGGCGGAAGCGCTTGAGTTCATCGTCGATGATCTGCTGGGCGCGCTTGTCACGCTGGATGCCCTCGCGGGTGAAGACCTGCACGTCGATGACGGTGCCGCTGGTGCCTTGGTCCACACGCAGCGAGGTGTCCTTCACGTCGGACGCCTTCTCGCCGAAGATCGCGCGCAGCAGCTTTTCTTCCGGGGTCAGCGTGGTTTCGCCCTTGGGGGTCACCTTGCCGACCAGCACGTCGCCGGGGCCGACTTCGGCACCGATGTAGACGATGCCCGACTCGTCCAGACGCGCCAGTTGGTGCTCGGACAGGTTCGGGATGTCGCGGGTGATTTCTTCCGAGCCCAGCTTGGTGTCACGGGCCATGACCACCAGCTCTTCGATGTGGATCGAGGTGTAACGGTCTTCAGCCACCACGCGTTCGGAGATCAGGATCGAGTCTTCGAAGTTGTAGCCGTTCCAGGGCATGAAGGCCACGAGCATGTTCTGACCCAGGGCCAGTTCGCCCAGGTCGGTCGAAGCGCCGTCGGCCACCACGTCACCCTTGGCCACGATGTCGCCACGGTTGACGATGGGACGCTGGTGGATGTTGGTGTTCTGGTTGGAACGCTGGTACTTGATCAGGTTGTAGATGTCGACACCGACCTCACCGGCCACGGTCTCGTCATCGTTGACACGGATCACGATGCGGTTGGTGTCGACATAGTCGACGATGCCACCGCGCTTGGCGGTGACCACGGTACCCGAGTCAACGGCCGCCACGCGCTCGACGCCGGTGCCCACGAACGCCTTTTCAGGGCGCAGGGTCGGCACCGCTTGACGTTGCATGTTGGCGCCCATCAGTGCGCGGTTCGCGTCATCGTGCTCCAGGAAGGGCACGAGCGAGGCCGCCACCGACACGATCTGGGTCGGGGCCACGTCCATGTACTGGATGCGCTCGGGGCTGGTCAGCACCGATTCACCATGCTCACGGGCCGACACCAGCTCGTCCGACAGGCGACCGTCGGCGTCCAGCGAGGCGTTGGCCTGGGCGATGATGTACTTGGCTTCTTCGATGGCCGACAGGTAGTCGATCTGGTTCGTGACCTTGCTGTCCACCACGCGACGGTACGGCGTCTCCAGGAAGCCGTACTCGTTGAGCTGGGCGTACAGGGCCAGCGAGTTGATCAGACCGATGTTCGGGCCTTCTGGCGTTTCGATCGGGCACACGCGACCGTAGTGGGTCGGGTGCACGTCGCGCACTTCGAAGCCGGCACGCTCGCGGGTCAGACCGCCCGGGCCCAGGGCCGAGACGCGACGCTTGTGCGTGATCTCGGACAGGGGGTTGGTCTGGTCCATGAACTGCGACAGCTGCGACGCACCGAAGAACTCCTTCAGGGCCGCAGAAATCGGCTTGGAGTTGATCAGATCGTGCGGCATCAGGGCCTCGGTCTCGGCCTGGCCCAGACGCTCCTTCACGGCCTTCTCGATGCGGGCCAGACCGGAACGGTATTGGTTCTCGGCCAGTTCACCCACACAACGCACACGGCGGTTGCCCAGGTGATCGATGTCGTCGACTTCGCCACGGCCATTGCGCAGCTCGACGAGGATCTTGACCACGGCCAGGATGTCGTCGTTGGACAGCGTCATCTTGCCGGTGGCTTCGTCGCGGCCCACACGGGCGTTGAACTTCATGCGGCCCACGCGCGACAGATCGTACGTGTCTTCGGAGTAGAACAGGCGCTGGAACAGGGCCTGGACGGCGTCCTCGGTCGGCGGCTCGCCGGGGCGCATCATGCGGTAGATGGCTACACGGGCAGCCAGCTCATCGGCCGTTTCGTCGGTGGACAGGGTCTGGCTGATGTAGCCGCCTTGGTCCAGCTCGTTGGTGAAGAGGATTTCCAGGTCCTTGATGCCGGCGCTGCGCAGCTTCTTGAGCAGCGTTTCGGTCAGCTCTTCATTGGCCTTGGCGATGATCTCACCCGTGTCCGGGTCGATCTGGTTCTTGGCCAGCACGCGACCCAGCAGGAAGTCTTCGGGCACGCTCAGGTGCGTGGTGCCGGACTGCTCCAGGGCGCGGGTGTGGCGTGCCGTGATGCGCTTGTCCTTCTCGACGACGACGTTGCCGCCCTTGTCGGTGATGTCAAAGCGGGCCACTTCGCCCTTGAAGCGCTCGGGCACGAAGGCCAGCTGGGCGCCGGCGTCCATCAACTTGACATGATCGAACTGGAAGAAGGTTTCCAGGATCTGCTCGTTGTTCATGCCGATGGCCTTCAGCAGGGTCGTCACCGGCATCTTGCGGCGACGGTCCACGCGGAAGTACAGCAGGTCCTTCGGGTCGAATTCGAAGTCGAGCCAGGAGCCACGGTAGGGAATGATGCGGGCGCTGAACAGCAGCTTGCCCGACGAGTGGGTCTTGCCCTTGTCGTGCTCGAAGAACACGCCAGGCGAACGGTGCAGCTGCGACACGATGACGCGCTCGGTACCGTTGATGATGAACGAGCCGTTGTCGGTCATCAGGGGCACTTCGCCCATGTAGACCTCTTGCTCCTTGACCTCTTTGACCACCTTGGACTGGCTGGTGGAGGTTTCGCGGTCGTAAATGATCATCTGCAGGCGGGCGCGCACGGCCGCTGCAAAGGTCAGACCCCGGAGCTGACACTCACGCTCATCGAATGCCGGTTTGGCGATGTTGTATTCGATGAACTTCATCTCCACGAACCCGTTGTGCGAAACAATCGGGAACGCAGACAGGAACGCGGCCTGCAGGCCTTCGGGCTTGCGCTGCTGCGGTGGCACTTCCTTTTGCAGGAATGCCACATAAGACTCCTTCTGCATGGTGAGCAGGTAAGGAACATTCAGCACGCTGCCGCGCTTGGCGAAACTCTTGCGGATTCGCTTGCGTTCGGTGTAGCTGTAGGGGGTTGCTTGCGCCATAAACTCTCCGTTTCGAAGCCTGGGCAGGCTTCGTTTCGAATACGGGCCGTTTCGCGGTCTGGCCGGACCAGGAAAGGCTGTGCGTTCGGCGACTGGCCATTCGGACCCACCGAAGCCTGCAGGGTGCTGCAGACCTCAGAGGGCCCTCGAGGCTTGGTGGTTGGCCACTACCAACCGCTGGCTGACAACCCCCATGCGCCAAACGGACCCCATGAAACCATGCAAGGCGTCCGCATCGGATGAAGGCTCGACCAAACCGGTTCTCCGCAGTCGGATCAGAGAACACTCGAACCGACCATATTAACACATTCTTGTCAACACTGCATAAATACCCATTCAGTGCAGTCAGGGTGGCGCCGACCGCCAGGCCAGCGCCCGCCCTGAGTCCGTCACCAACGCAAAAAAAAGCCGCCCGAAGGCGGCTTTGGTGGTCAGGGCGCCCCCGGCACAAGGCCGGTGACGCCACCGAGGTCGAATTACTTGAGTTCGGCCTTGGCGCCGGCTTCCACCAGCTTCTTGACAGCGGCTTCGGCGTCGGCCTTGGCCACGCCTTCCTTGACGTTCTTGGGAGCGCCGTCGACCAGGTCCTTGGCTTCCTTCAGACCCAGGCCGGTGATTTCGCGCACGGCCTTGATGACGCCAACCTTGTTGGCGCCGGCTTCGGTCAGCACGACGTTGAATTCGGTCTTCTCTTCAGCGGCCGGGGCAGCAGCGCCACCGCCAGCAGCGGGAGCGGCCATGGCGGCAGCAGACACGCCGAACTTCTCTTCGATGGCCTTGACCAGCTCGTTGAGCTCCATCACGGACATGCTGTCCAGGGCGGTCAGGAATGCGTCTTTATCGAATGCCATTTTGGGTTCCTAAATATCGTTGAATTGAATGAATGCGGATGAGCGCGGTTGATCAGGCGGCAGGGGCTTCGGCCTCTGCGGGAGCGGCTGCGCCACCACCCTTTTGTTCGCCGACGGCAGCCAGCACGCGAGCCAGGCCCGAGATCGGCGATTGCAGCAGGCCACAGATCTGGGCCAGCAGCACTTCCTTGCTCGGGATGGAGGCCAGGGACTTGACGCCATTGGCGTCCAGGGCCTTGCCTGCGTAGGCGCCGGCCTTGATGACCAGCTTGTCGTTGGTCTTGGCAAAGTCGGCGATCACCTTGGCAGCAGCCACGGCATCTTCCGAGAAACCATAGATCAACGGGCCGCTCATGCTCTCGGCAGCCACTTCGAAGGACGTACCGGCAACAGCGCGGCGGGCCAGGGTGTTCTTCAGCACGTGAAGATACACACCTTGCTCGCGAGCGTTCTTGCGCAGCTGGTCCAGCTGGGCCACCGTGAGTCCGCGGTACTCGGCCAGTGCAAGCGTCTGTGCCTTGCCCGCCTGGGCAGCCACTTCAGCGATGACGGCTTCTTTTTCGTTGCGATTGAGACTCAAGGTCTACTCCTTCAAACATGCCCATTGACACCACCCCACGGGGGATGACGCCGCCAGGCACACCCTTAATCAGCGACCTTCTGTCTCCGGAACCCGCCCGACAGGACGTCGGGCACATACCAGCACAGCGGGTGCGCCATCTGCGTAGGCCTTGCGATTAAGCAACGCTGCGATACTGCCAACAGGCGTTGCGCCTACGGTCTTGGATGGCCTGCCCCTTTGCAGAGACAGCCCACCAATCTTGTCGGATCACCGCGCCAGACTCGCGCGGGATCCGGCCAGCCTCAGCGCACGCGCTGAAACCGGCAGATTCTTCATCAAGGAGCGATGCTGCCCACGTCCACGCGGACGCCCACACCCATGGTGGACGACACGGCGACCTTGCGCAGGTACACGCCCTTGCTCGAGGCCGGCTTGGACTTGTTCAGAGCGTCCAGCAGCGCGGCCAGGTTGCCCTTGAGCTTGTCGGAGTCGAACGAGCGCAGACCGATGGTGCCGTGGATGATGCCGGCCTTGTCGACACGGAACTGCACCTGACCGGCCTTGGCGTTCTTCACGGCGGTGGCGACGTCGGGGGTGACGGTGCCGACCTTGGGGTTGGGCATCAGGCCACGGGGACCCAGGATCTGGCCCAGGGTACCGACCACACGCATGGTGTCGGGCGAGGCGATGACCACGTCGAAGGGCATGTCGCCAGCCTTCACGCGCTCAGCCAGGTCTTCCATGCCGACGACGTCGGCACCAGCGGCCTTGGCTTCTTCAGCCTTCGCGCCCTGGGCGAACACCGCCACGCGCTTGGTCTTGCCGGTGCCGTTGGGCAGCACGACAGCACCACGAACCACCTGGTCCGACTTCTTGGCGTCCACGCCGAGTTGCACGGCCACGTCGATGGACTCATCGAACTTGGCGGTGGCGCACTCTTTGACCAGGCTCAGGGCCTCGTCGATGGCGTACAGCTTGGTGGTTTCAATCTTGCCCTGGAGGGCCTTTTGCTTTTTGGTCAGCTTGGCCATCTCACACGCCCTCCACGATGATGCCCATCGAACGGGCAGAACCAGCGATCGTGCGCACAGCGGCGTCCAGATCGGCGGCGGTCAGGTCCTTCTGCTTGGTCTTGGCGATTTCTTCCAGCTGGGCGCGGGTCAGCTTGCCGACCTTGTCAGCCTGGGGACGGGCCGAGCCCTTGTCGATCTTGGCAGCCTTCTTCAGCAGCACGGTGGCCGGAGGCGTCTTCAGAACGAAGGTGAAGGACTTGTCTGCGTAGGCGGTGATCACCACGGGCAGAACCAGACCTGGCTCCATCCCTTGAGTCTGGGCGTTGAACGCCTTGCAGAACTCCATGATGTTCAGACCACGCTGACCCAGCGCGGGACCGACGGGAGGCGAAGGGTTCGCCTTGCCGGCCGGGATTTGCAGCTTGACGAAGCCGACAATTTTCTTGGCCATGTTTTCTCCTAGAGCCACGCCGACGGCCTGCCGGTGTGGTCGAGTGCTAACGCCGTACTGTCGCTGCCGGCTGAAATGGCTCAGGCGGCGGGGTCGGGCTCCTCATGCCGCTGGTCTCGTTCGCGGCTGGTGACGGCTGATCTGCTCATGCCCTGGCTCAGCCACGGCACAACCACCCTCAACGGGGGAAAGCCTGCGATTGTATGACGTGGCCTGCCCGCTTGGCAAGTCCCCGCGCGGCGCAGGCAACAAAAAAGGCCCCGGAGGGGCCTTGCGATGCGTCGGGATGCCGACTCAGATCTTCTCGACCTGGTGGAAATCGAGTTCGACCGGCGTGGCGCGTCCGAAGATGGTGACCGACACGCGCAGCTTGGATTTCTCGTAGTTGACGTCTTCGATCGAACCATTGAAGTCGGTGAACGGGCCTTCCTTGACGCGAACGACCTCACCCACTTCCCACTCGACCTTGGGCCGGGGCTTCTCGATGCCTTCCTGCATCTGGTTGACGATCTTCATGACCTCGTCTTCCGAGATGGGGGAAGGACGGTTGCGGGCGCCGCCCACAAAACCGGTCACCTTGGAGGTGTTCTTGACCAGGTGCCAGGTGTCGTCGGACATGACCATCTCGACCAGCACGTAGCCCGGGAAGAAGCGGCGCTCGGTCACGGACTTCTTGCCGTTCTTGACCTCGACGACCTCTTCGGTGGGCACCAGGATGCGGCCGAACTGGTCTTGCATGCCAGCGCGGTCGATGCGCTCACGCAGGTTGCGCTCGACAGCCTTCTCCATGCCCGAATAGGCATGCACCACATACCAGCGCAAGGGTGCGGTGGTGGGGGCGGTTTGGGCGTCGCTCATGGGTTCAACCTCGCTTTGGATTCAGAAAAAATCACTTCCAGCCCAGGATCAGGCTGTAAAGCGCCCATTCCAGCGCCTTGTCGGTGAGCCACAGGAACAGCGCCATCACCACCACGAAGATGAACACGTACAGCGTCATCTGGGTGGCCTCTGGACGGGAAGGCCAGACGACCTTGCGCAGCTCCTTGACGGAGTCTTGCCCAAAGGCAATCAGCTCCTTGCCCTGCGCCGACGTGAGAAAAACGCCCACGGCAGCGGCCATCAACACCAGCAGCGACAGCACGCGCACCCACAGGTCTTGCTGGCCCAGCAGGTAGAAGACGGCCACACCTCCAACCACCAGCAGCCCGGCGGCAGCCAGCTTGGCCTTGTCGGCGCTCGTAGTGACGGTTTCGGCTTGCTGAGTGGACATGGGAATGGGATGTTTGAGGCAGCAAAGCCCGCGAAGCCTGTCAGGCTCTGCGGGCTGCTGTTGATACAGCGTTGACGGTCAACAGGTGGCAGGGGCAGAGGGAATCGAACCCCCAACCTTCGGTTTTGGAGACCGACGCTCTGCCAATTGAGCTATACCCCTGCTGAAACCGGTGACCCGACGATCAGTCGAGGATCTTGGCAACCACGCCGGCGCCGACGGTGCGACCGCCTTCACGGATGGCGAAACGCAGACCTTCTTCCATGGCGATCGGGGCGATCAGCTTGACGGTGATCGACACGTTGTCGCCAGGCATGACCATTTCCTTGTCGGCGGGCAGCTCGATGGAACCGGTCACGTCGGTCGTGCGGAAGTAGAACTGAGGACGGTAGTTGTTGAAGAACGGCGTGTGACGGCCGCCTTCGTCCTTGCTCAGAACGTAGATTTCGCCGGTGAAGTGGGTGTGCGGGGTGATCGAACCCGGCTTGCACAGCACCTGACCGCGCTGAACGTCTTCACGCTTGGTGCCGCGCAGCAGGATGCCCACGTTGTCGCCAGCTTGACCTTGGTCCAGCAGCTTGCGGAACATTTCCACGCCCGTGCAGGTGGTCTTCTGGGTGGCAGCGATACCGACGATTTCGATTTCTTCACCAACCTTGATCACGCCGCGCTCGATACGGCCGGTCACCACGGTGCCGCGACCCGAGATCGAGAACACGTCTTCCACAGGCATCAGGAAGGTGCCGTCCACAGCGCGCTCAGGCGTGGGGATGTAGCTGTCCAGTGCGTCGGCCAGGGCCATGATGGCTTGCTCGCCCAGCTCGCCCGTGTCGCCTTCCAGCGCCAGCTTGGCCGAACCCTTGATGATCGGGGTGTCGTCGCCAGGGAAGTCGTACTTGCTCAAGAGCTCGCGCACTTCCATTTCCACCAGCTCCAGCAGCTCGGCGTCGTCCACCATGTCGGCCTTGTTCAGGAAGACGATGATGTAAGGCACGCCCACCTGGCGGCTCAGCAGGATGTGTTCACGCGTCTGGGGCATCGGGCCGTCAGCGGCCGAGCACACCAGGATGGCGCCGTCCATCTGGGCGGCACCGGTGATCATGTTCTTGACGTAGTCGGCGTGACCAGGGCAGTCCACGTGAGCGTAGTGGCGGTTGGCCGTTTCGTACTCAACGTGGGCGGTGTTGATGGTGATGCCGCGGGCCTTTTCTTCAGGCGCTGCATCGATCTGGTCGTAGGCCTTGGCTTCGCCGCCGAACTTCTTCGACAGAACGGTCGCGATGGCAGCCGTCAGGGTGGTCTTGCCGTGGTCAACGTGACCGATGGTGCCCACGTTGACGTGCGGCTTGGTCCGTTCGAACTTTTCCTTGGACATGATTCTCGCTCCTAGCGATCCTGAAGTGAGCCGATGGATGAAAGAGGTGTGGTGCCCATGGGCAGGATCGAACTGCCGACCTCTCCCTTACCAAGGGAGTGCTCTACCACTGAGCCACATGGGCATCGACACGGGTTTGAACGCACAGCCAGTTGCTGGCGTTCAAACCGGTGCCGACCTGGCGCATGCTGAAGCACGCACCCTGATGCGAAGACCGCGACTCTACCACACGGAATGTGTCAGTTCCTTGAACCTTGGAGCGGGAGACGGGAATCGAACCCGCGTCATTAGCTTGGAAGGCTAAGGTTCTACCATTGAACTACTCCCGCCCGGGAGTGATCCACATTCCAGACGCCTTACAGATGCACCGCGAGTGACGATGCACCATGACCGTCGTCAGGTGTTGCCTGGTGGAGGAGGCTGGATTCGAACCAGCGTAGGCGTAAGCCAACAGATTTACAGTCTGCCCCCTTTAGCCACTCGGGCACCCCTCCAAGGCAAGCCCTAGACTTTAGCACAGCTTTCAAGACCGCCTCAATCCGTTCGCAAAAAACTGTGTGTTTCTTGCACGCCGGTGGAACACCCTCGCCCCTCTTGCGGGGGCGCGGCGTGCATCCCCTTCGTCAGGGAGGGATACTGGCAGGGCGTGCCCGGACCAACGCGTGCCAAGCACTGGCCGGCATGATCTTCATCCATGAGGGAGTGTGACCATGATCAAGTTCATCGGGGCCGCAGGCGTTGCGGCCAGCCTGCTGTTGTCATCGCCGGTGGCATCAGCCCAAAGCGTCGACGGGGTGCGCCTGCGGCCTCTGCTGGGCATAGGCTATGGCTGGGGTGGAGACAATCTTCAAGACGTCACGCTGGTGACTGTTGGCACCAATGTTCGTTATGAAGAGCGTGTGCAAGCGGGATCGGGCATTGATCTGAGAGCTGGCCTGGAGTTGGCGTTCGGCCGCTCGCCCTTCTCGATGCAGATTGCTGTGGCGTACCAGGGTGATGGCGTTGGCGGCCTCGACAATGAGGCCGTGGAGTTTCGGCGGATCCCCGTTGAGCTTGTGGGACATTGGAGGGTGAGCCCACAGTTCCGAATCGGCTTCGGCGTTCGCAAGGCGGCTTACGCCTCGCTGCGCTTCAACGAAGGTGCCTGCACGAAGCTCTTGAGTGATGGCTCTGCTCGATGCAGCGGGGATTTTCGCTTTCGCAGCAACCTTGGCCTGATCTTGGAATCCGAGTATGAGTTGACGCCTAACTGGGGCCTGCGTGCCAGGTATGTGGCCGAGACGTACCAACCAACGCGCGCAAGGTTCGGTGAAGAGTTCGATGTAGACAAGTCGCTGAAGTTTCGCGGCGACCACTTCGGCATCTTGAGCGTGTGGTACCTGCGCTGACCCCTCAGCGGTGACGCAAGGCCGGCGCCTCGATCAGGCGCCATGATGCCCATGCGAGCACGACCGTGAGCACCAGGGCGGCCAGGGCCCCGAGCCAGACCGACCAGGCCAGCAGGCCTGTGGCCACACAGGCCTGGATCACCGGGAAGTGCCAGAGGTAGAGCCCATAAGACAGGTCGTGCCTGGGCTGCAGGGCGGCGACGGGCCGCACCACCAGGGCCAGCCACATCACGGCCGCCGTCAAGCCGATGGGGGCCAGAATGTCCCACACATCGGCCCCCTGGGTGGGATGTCCGTCCCGGGCCGCCACCAGACACAGGATCAGCAGCCCTACCGCACCGACACGGTGTCGCCACCGCAGCAGGGTTTCGCGGTGACACCAGGCCCACGCGCCAGCCAGAAAGTACATCAGTTGCCCCGGCATCTGCTTGGCCAGTTCGTGGCCAACCGGGCGCCCGCCCTGCACGGCCCACTCGGTGAAGCCCACCCACCAGAGGGCCGACAGCAGAAATCCGGCGCCCAGCACCTGGTGCGTGCCCCAGCGTCGGGCGGACCAGGCGATGGCGGGGACCGCCGCGTAGAACATGAGCTCGACCTTGATCGTCCACAACGAGCCGTTGACGACGCCAGGGACGGGGTTGTGGGAGAACACCCCGGGCAGCTGCGGCTGCAGGAAGTTCAGGAAAGACAGGTTGGCCACGAGGTACTGCCACCACATCGGCGCCGACAGGTACTCACGCCAGGACTGCGCGCTCAGGGCCATGCCCATGGCCGCGCACAGCAGCACCACCGCCACATAGGCCGGCACGATGCGGCGCAAACGGCGTGAGGCGTAATCGGCCAGGACGGGGCGCTGCACCCAACTGGCGTAGACGAGGTGGCCGCTCAGGACAAAGAAGATGGGCAAGCCCCAGGCCGTGGGCAGCCAGCCCAGGGTGGCTGCCAAGGCCGGTGCGGCAGACAATTCGACGAGGTGCAAGGCCGCCACCAGGGCGGCCGCCACCAGCCGCAGCACGTCGAAGTTGTTGCCGCGCGCCTTCATGTGGCGGCCCGCCAGGGACGAAGCCCCAGGCCAACCAGGGCCAGGCACGCCGCGCCAGCCAGCGTGGACAGGCCCAGGCGCAGCCAGGGCTCGGCAGGCAGGCTGTGCAGCAGCCAGCCGCCCAGCGCCAGCGGCAGTGCCGCCGACAGCACGATGCGCGGCAAATGCACCTGACGCCACAAGCCGTTGAGTTGCAACAACAAGGCGCACGTGACGCCCACGCCAACCAGGGTGGCCGCCGCCAGACCCATGAGCCCGAAGCCCCAGGCCAGCAACGGCATGGCCAGGGCGTGCAGCCCGCTGCCGCCCAGGTCGCAGAGGAAGGGCAGACGCGTGTCGCCCCGGGCGTGGCAATAGCGGGCCAGCAGGGCGTTCCAGCCGGCGATGACCAATGCCGCCGCATACCAGCCCAGCAGCGGGGCCAGGCGCTCGGTGCCCGTGACCCCCGGAAACAGCAAGGCCACGATGGCCGGCGCCGACAACAACAAGCCCAGGGCCGCCGGCGTGGTGATGACCGTGGTGGCGGCCAGGCCCTGACGCAGCAGGCCCAGGCGCTCGGTGTGCCCGCCGCGGGCCATGAGGCCCAGCACCACCTGACACAGGGCCGTGAGCGCCACGAGGGGCAGGTTGGCCAGCTTGCGCGCCAGGTTCAACAGGGTGATGACCCCCTCGCCCAGGTAGGACGCCACCACCCGCTCCAGCAGGGTGACGCCCTGCCCCAGCAAGGCGCTGCCCAGCAGCGGGGTGACCTGACGGCCCAGTTGGCGCATGGCCTCGCTCGACCAGCGCAGGTGGGCCCAGCGCAGGCCCTGGGCGCGATTCGCCGGCAGCAGCAGCAAGGCGGCGACGCCTGAGCCCGCCACGAAACTCCAGGCCACGGCCTGCTCGGTGGCCTGCGGCCCCATCCAGGCCAGACACGCGACGGCGGGCAGGTTGTAGGCCAGCGAAGCCAGCCCAGGCAGGATGTAGCGCCCCTCGGCATGCAGCGGCACCGACCACCATCCCTGCAAAATGAAGAGCGGCAGACACCACGCCAGGATGCTGAACGCGTCACTGGCCACACGCAGGTGCTCGGCATCAAGGCCGGGGCCGATGCCGTGCATCAATGGCGCACGCGCCAGCACCGTCAACAAGGCGGTGAGCCCGGCGATGCCCAGCAGGCCGAAGGTGATCTGCGCCAGGCGACGGGGCCGCTCGTCGGCCGACAGTTGCTGCCATTGCGCCATGCCCGCCGATGACAGCAGACCGTTGCCCACCATCATGCGCACGGCCTCAGGCAGGAACAGGGCGATCAGGAAAGCGTCGGTGCGGGCACCGGCGCCCCACTGGGCCACCAACAACCATTCGCGGCCCAGGCCGGCCACCAGCCCCGCCACAGTGACCAGGGTCAAGGCCCCGGAAGCGCCCAGCACGGCGGCGTCCTCAGTGCAGGAAGGTAAACAGGCTGCGCCCACCCACCTTGTAGTTGAGGTTGCGGCAGCGCTGGCCCACGGGCTTGGCGCTCAGACCCGCCACGATGGTGTAGGGCTCGACGCGCTTGCTGACGGTGGTGTTGGCCGAAACCACCGCCCCCTCGCCGATGTAGGCGCCCTGGATGAGCATGGCGCGCGAGGTGATCCAGGCCCAGTCTTCGATGGTGATGGGCTCGGAGACCGACCAGAACTCGGGGGCCTGCATGTCGTGGCCACCGCCCACGATCAGCACGTGAGAGGCGATGGTGACGTGGTTGCCGATGGTGAGGCCGGCCCGTGCGTCGATCTGGCAGTGCCAGGCGATGCAGGTGTCATCCCCGATGACGAGGCTTTCCATGCCCAGCACTTCGGTGTTGCGCCAGATGGACGAGCCCTTGCCGATCTTGGCGCCGCCCAGGCGCAACCAGTTGATGCGGATGGTGTGGCTGGGGATCTTGTTGATCACCATGTTGTAGACCTGCTCCCAGACGCGGCGCATGCGGTCGACCAGCGTGGGCCAGTTCTTGCCGTAATCCGGCAGCTTGCGCCCGGGCACCTCGTCGAACATGGTTTCGAACAGGCGGCGGGCCAGCGGGTGGCTGATGCGCTTGCGGATGTCCAGACAACAGATCTGCACCACCGTGTCGTCGGGGCCACGGCCCTGGCTTTCAAACAGGATGTTGTTGGCCAGACACCAGTCGTAGGCGGCCTGCAGCTCGGGCTCGGACACGCCCAGGCGCGCGGCGTAGTCGCCCAGTCGGGCGCGCACGTTGTGGCTGTGGAGGATGCGGTGTTTCATGGCGAGCGTGGCGGTGGGTCGGCGGATGGCGTGTCGGCAGGCTGTCGGGCGTAATGCAGGCTGAGCGCCAGCACCAGCCAGAACAGGGCAATGAGCACCTGCGTGAAGCTGAAGTAGTGGTCAATGAACCCGGTGAAGAGGGCAGCAAGCACCGTGCCCACGGTGGCGATGTGCATGGCGTTGTGGGGCCCGATGTGCTGCAAGCGCAGAGGCAGTCGCACCTCGCGCCACCAGGCCAGGGTGACCATGATGAACAGCACCATGCCGGGCAAGCCCAGCTTGAACCAGTAGTTGAGCCAGAGGTTGGAGACGCCGTAGACGTCTTTTTCGGGTGAGGAGGCGGGCGTTTCAGCACCAAAGCCCAGCCCAAAGGGATGGCGCAGGGCGTTTTCGGGGAAGCGTTTGTACTCTTCCAGGCGGACGCCCGTGCTGACGTCGTTGCTGGAGAACAGCGACATGAAGCGCTGCTGTGCGGGCTCGTAGGCCATGACGAACAGGACGGCCAGCAACACGCCCAGCACCATGCCCCGCCCCGCATAGGGCGCGCGCTTGAGGGCCAGCCAGCCCACCAGCACCGCGATGGCCAGCAGGGCCCCGCGCGAGCCACAAAAGACGATGCCGGCCAGCGCGGTGAGGGCCACGAACCAGCCCAGGGCCCGGCGCCAGCCCTGGTGCGCCACGCCGTAGAACAGGCCGAGCGGCGCGGCCAGCAGCAGCGCCCCCCCGGTGGAGTTGGGGTGCACCCAGGGCGAGGCCATGCGGCCCGGGTCGGCGCCAAAGATGTCGGCGATGGCCGGGATGTTGGCGTACTGCACGGCGGTCAGGAACGGCACCATCAAGCGGGCATCGCGGCCGGCCAGGAAAAAGCCCAGCGACAGGCTGGTGAGCGCCGCAAAGCCCAGCAGCAGGCACAAGACCACCTGCTCTCGCTCTTTGGGCGTGGGCGCGAGGATGGGCAACAGGGCCAGGGGCGAGACATTGAGCAGGTAGCGCACCCAGTTGACGGGCGGGATGCCCTCCCAGGGCACCAGGATGGCGCCCATGACCAGGGGGACCAGCGTCCAGGCCAGGAAGTAAGCGGCCTTGCGTTCGGTGGGCCCCAGGGTGATGCCAGGCAAGCGGCCTGTGAGCCAGCTCCAGGCCACGCCCACCCAGGTGAGCGCCAGCAAGGCCTCGGAGGTGGTGATGCGCACGCCCAGGGTGACGGTCATCCAGGGCAGCACGGGGGCCAGCAGGCAAAACAGCAAGAAGCCCCGCATGGGCTGGGTGACGATGAACAGCAGCGCCGCCAGCGCCACCAGGGCCAGACCCGCCAGCACGGGGCTGGTGAGCACCATGAGGGCAGCAAACACCACGCCCAGACCCACAGGCAGCAGCACGGGGTGGCTCACCGACCACATCAGGCGGCCTCCGCCGAGGGGTGGCGCAGCACGCTGGCATACACCTGCTCGAGCTGTTCGGCCGCGGTGGCCCAGTCGAAGGTGTCACGCACCATCTGGCGCGCCGCCTCGCCCAGGGCGCGGGCCTGCGTTGGCACAGACAGCAGTTGCGTCAGGGCCTGCGCAAAGGCCGGCGCGTCATCGGCGGCCATGGCCTGAACGCCGTGCTGCACCGGCAGGCCCGACAGGCCTTCGCGGGTGGAGACCACCGCCAGACCGGCCGCCATGGCCTCCAGCACCTTGAGCTTGGAGCCCCCCCCGGCCCGCAGCGGCGCCATGAACACCGCGCTGTGGCGCTGCACCTCGGCCAGGTCGGGCACATAACCCCGCCATTCGATGCGTGGGTCGGCAAAACGCTGGGCCCAACTGGCCGGCATGCCGTGGCCACAGATGCAAAAGCGCACATCGGGCGCCTCGGACCACACGCGCGGAGCGATGTCGCTCAGGGCCCATTCGACGGCGTCGACATTGGGCGCGTATTCGTAATTGCCCAGAAAGAGCACACGGCGCGCCTGCGGATCGGGCTGCACACCGGCGAAGGCGCGGGTGTCGACGCCATTGCTGACCACGTGGGTGGGTCGCCCGCCGATGGCCTGCAACTGCTGCGCATCGGCCTGCGTGACGGCGATGATGGCCGTGGCCTGCGACAGCACCTGGCGCTCCCAGCGTCGGGCACGGCGCTGGTCCAGGGCCGCCAGGCCCCGGGCCCATCCCGGCCACTTGCCGTAGGTGGCGGCGCCCAGTTCGGACTCGACGTTGTGTTCGGTCAGCACAAAAGGCTGGCGGTGGCGACGCAGTGCGCCTGCAAAGGGCTCGAAGCCGTAACTGTGCTCGACCTGGACGATGTCCCAGCGCTGTGCGCCGAGCAACTGCTCGAAACGCGCGCTCAGGGCGGGCGCGTGACCGTTGACCGAGGTGAGCAGGGGCAAGCCGGATGTGGCGGCGCGCCAAAGGGTCAGGGGGTGCTTGAGGGGCCGCCTGGGCAAGACGATCAGCTCATGGCACAGGGCACCCAGGACACGCCGGGTGGCTTCGTCGGCGAGCGTCTTGGATTGCACCAGCAGCGTGATGCGGTGGCCGCGCGCGGCCATCTCGCGGATGAGGTGGTACTGCCGCGCCTTGCCACCGCTGGTGACGGGCCAGGGCAGGTAAGGCAAGGTCCAGAGGATGCGCAAGGGGCTCATGCCATCACCAGGATTTGCAAGGCGGTGCTGACGGGCACCCGCCAGCGCCCCTCAGCGGCCTTCAGCCGCTGTTGCTGCCCGGACACGGGCTGGTGCAGCGTGGCCTGAGCACCCGCGGGCGCGGCGATGCGCACCTCGCCGGCCTTCTCGGCCCAGACCATCCACAGACGGGTGCCGTCCGGGCGCTTCCAGCCGATGCTGATCAGGCCTTCGGACGAGGCGCCCTGCACCGCCGGTGGGGTGTCGGGCTCAAGGCGGGGACCGCAAATCGACAGGAAGCGCTTGAGCGCATGGAACACCGGCTTGGGTTCGCCGTTGAGGCGCACCAGGCCGTAATGCTGGTCGCGCGCCGTGGCGCGGCTGTCCAGGTCGGTGAGGGTGAAGAGAAAGATGCGGTCGTAGTCCAGCGCGGCCATCAGGGCCAGGCGCTTGATGGTGAAATCAGCCTGGCCATCTTCGCCCACGATGGGCTGCTCTTCCTTGGGGCCCTGGTAGCTGGACCAGCCCCATTCGGTGGCCCAGATCTGTTTGACACCGGCGGCGCGCAACCACTGGTGGGCTGGCTGCACGCGTTTGACGAAATCTCGTGGATCGGCCTCGGAGCCCTCGGCCCGCGCCGTGTAGGGGTGGTAGGGCACGATGACATCGAGGTTGAACGCACCCAGTCGGCCCAGCTTTTCGATCATCAGGCCACTGCCGTCGCTCATCTCGCTGAAGTAGGCCATGCCGGCCATCGCGATGGGCTTGGTGGGCACGGTGGCACGCAGGGCCTGCACCGAGGTGAGCAGCATGCGCCCGTAGCCTTCGGGGTCGGGCTTGGGCGCCCAAAACCCGATGATGTTGGGCTCGTTCCAGACCTGCCACACATCAACGTGGGGGTAGCGCTTGGCCAGCAAGGTCAGGCGCTGGGCGTACAGGCGCGGGTCGCGCGGCGGGAATTTGTCGAAGTACTGCTCGTAGCGGTCGCCCTTCTCGACGGTGGAGGCGTAACGCGGCGTGCCCATCAGGTAGGCGACGCTTTTGAAGCCCTGGTCGGCCACGAGCTTCATCATGCGGTCGATGGGCTGCAGGTCGAACTGCCCCTCTTTGGGCTCCAGCAGCATCCAGTGCAGGCCCATGCGCACCCACTGCAGATCCAGCTCTTTGAGGACGCGGGCGTGGCGTTCGGCCACCTCTGGCGGGAACCACTGAAACTGGACGTTGACGCCCAGAAAGTCCTTCCAGACGATGGTGCGCGCCGGGCGAAGCACCTGATCGGGCAGGCGCGACCACGGCCAGCTCAGGGCCCAGGCAGGCATGGCCCCCAGCCCACCCAGCCCGGCCGTGGCGGCCACGCTGCGCATCATCCATTGGCGGCGCTTCGGCGCGGGTGGCAAGTGAGTCATGCAGGCCTCCGCAAGGGTTTGGGGGCAGGACGGCCCGCGGCCACACGGGCCTGGCTGAGCCGCTCGAAATGGGATGCGAATTGTTCGCCCACCCGAGCCCACAGGCGGCCTTGGGCCACGGCGGCGGCGGCCTGCGTGCAAGCCTGCAGCCGACCGGGCTCGGTCAGCAAGGTGTGCAAGGCCTGGGCCAGACGGCCCACGTCACCCTGGGGATAGGCCAGGCCGTTGCCCTGGCTGATTTCTTCGGCAAAGGCCCGGGCATCGGACGTGATGACCGCTCGGCCGCAGGCGATGGCCCAGGCCAGCGCGCCACTGGTGCCCCGCATCTGGCCCAGCAGGGAGAGCTTGCGCGACTCGCGATAGGGCAGGACCATCACATGGTGCTGCTGGATGAGGGGCGCGATGCAGGCCGTGTCGACATCGAGTTCCCAGTGCACAAGGGTGCTCAAGCCCTGGGCGGCCACCCGGTCGCGCAGTTCGTCAAGGTAGCTGCGCCCCCCGGCAAACGCGATGTCTGGTGCGGTGCCCCCGGCGATGGTGAGGCTGACCTGGTCGGCCAGCTCGGGGTGTTGGCGCAGCAAGACGCCGATGGCGTCCACCAGGTCCTCGATGCCCTTGCCCTGGTAGATGTAGCCGAAATACAGCAGCTTGATGGGCGACGACGGCGGCAAGGGGGCCGCCGGCAGGGGCAGCACCCCATGGGGGATCACGGTCAGCGACTCGGGCCGCACGCGCATGCGCTTGCACAGCGCCACGCCGCCGGTGCGGGTGAGGGTGACGAGCCCGTCCAGCCGGGCCGCCAGGCGCCGTTCACGCCACAGGGTGTGGGGGTCGACGAGCACCGCCGCCACCTTGGCCAGCCACGCCGGCAACCAGCGCTGCCGATCGAGCGCGCGCCACAAGGCGCTGACCGGGCGCCAGACGATGCGTTCGGGATCGTGCACGGTGACCGACAGGGCCGGGCGGTCGGCCAGTTCGGCCAGGGCCGACATGACGAAGAACTCGCCATCGCGCCCGCCGCCCAACTCGGCGTGCACGACGTCCACCCCGGACCATTGCCGTTCGGCCACCCAGGCCCGCGCGGCGTCCAGCGAGCGCGGCATCACCTGCCCTTGCAAGGGACAGATCACCTCGACCCCCGCAGCGCGCAAGGCCTGCATCCAGTGGGCCGCGTAATCGGCAATGCCTGTACGCTCAGGCGGCAGGGGCGACAACAGGGCCACTCTCACGGGTGCACCTCAACGCTGCAGGAAACGCATGACCTTCTCGGGAACCTCGTAGCGGCGGCGATTGAGGATGATGCCGTCCACACGACGGAAGGCGGTGCGCAACATGCCCAGCGCATTCTCGACCGCCGGCACGAGGCTGGTGCGGGCCTCCACCACCAGCACGATCAGGTCGGCCTCACGCAGGCGCATGAAGGCAGACTGGCTGGCCATCATGTTCGAGCCATTGAGCAAGATGACCTCACCAGGGTGGCGTTGCACCGTGTCGGGATTGACGCGCACCGTCAGGCCCATGGCCTTGAGCTGCAGCACCAGTTGCATGATCAGGAAGCTCACGCCCTCACCCTTGCGCGACGACGCCAACCCCAGGGTGAGGCCCTTGTCGCGAACCTGGTCCATGGGCAGGGTGCCCACCACCCGCAACAGGCTGGCATGGAACTCGTTGTCTTCCTGGCCGGGCTGCACGTCCTTGATGCTGCTCCACAGTGGCACACCAAAACGCGTCTGCATGCGGCCACCATCGTGGATGCGCTGGTCCATCAGGGCGCTGAGGTAGATGGCCAGCAGGCCCACCATGCCGCCGGCAGGCAGGGCCAGCATCAACAGGATCAGGCTCTTGGGGCTGGACCGGCTGGGGCTGAACGAGGCCTGTTGCACCACGGCGATGTTGTTGATGCGGTTGTCGTCCAGGGCCTGGTCGATGCGGGCCTTCTCCAGGCTGTCGAGGTAGAGCAAGCGGCTGCGCTCGGCCACCTGCAGGGCCTGCTCCAGGCGGGCCAGCTCGGGCTCCTGGTTGAGCACCTGTCGACGGGCGGCCCCCAGGGTCTCCAGCTCGCGCTCGTACGACGAGATCATCGAACGCAGCTCTTGCAAACGCAGGGACTTTTCAAGGCGGTTGCGCTCCATCAGCACGCCCAGCTCGTTGGGGCTGCGGCGCTCGGCGCGCTGGGTGTTGCGCTCTTCGGCCTTGAGCTGGGCCTCGACCGCCGCGATGCTCTCGTTGATGGACACCAGGGCCGGCGCGCCCTCTTTGTACACGCGCAGGGCATCGGTGCGCTGGCGTTTGAGCTCGGCCAGCTGTGCGCTCATGGCCAGGTAGGCCGGGCTGAGGCCCACCTCGCGCTCAGAGACCACTTCAGGGCTCATGCGCTTGACGCGGTCGGCGGCGTAGGCCACGCCCTGCTCGATGGCCAGCTTCTCGGCCTGGGCCTCGGCCTGCTGATCGCGCAGGTCGTTGATGCGGCGCGTGAGCGAGGTCAGGCGCTCCTGGGCGCTGATGCCGTCGATCTGGATGAGCCGCGTGCGCATCTGCTCTTTGAGCGACTCGATCTGCTGGTCGGTGTCACGCACCTTGCCATCGTAGAAGGGCACCAGGCTCTTGCGGCCCAGCACCATGGTGCGCTCGTCGGTGTAGGCCTTGATCCAGGTCTGCATGATGCGTTGCGCCACCAGCGGGTCGTCCCAGGTGAAGCTCAACTCCATGACGTTGGAGCCCACGCCGTGCGAGACGCTGAACTTCTTGGCCAGTTTCTTGGCCAGGCGCTCCTCGGGCGACTGCGCCTCGCTGAGGCCCAGCATCACCGTGACGCTGCGCACGCCCTCCAGCATCGACAGCAGCACGCCATTGACCCGGGCCTTGATCACCTGCTTCCAGCCCTGGGGCGGCGGCATGCGCGACAACTCGTCCAGGTACAGGCGGGCCACCTGCATGACCACCGGCTGGCCGGTGAGCATCTTTTCTTCGTCGATGATCGGGTCGCGCTGGGTGGCGTAAGGCGTGTAGGCCTGACGCTCGCCCACGTCCAGCGGCACGGTCACGTTCTCGCGGCCGGCACGCACCAGCAAGCGGGATTCGGAGGTGTAGCTGGGTGGCCAGAAGAACGCCCCGGCGGTGATCAGCAAGGCCGTGACCAGCAGCGCCACCAGGAAGGTGCGCCGGAAGATGTAGTACAGGCGAACGATGTCGCGAAACGAACGGATCTCGATCATGGTGGCGAGGCCTTCCCTTTACTTCACGCGGGTCTCGCCCCAGGTGTAGCCCACACCCAGCGAACGGGAGAACGGCAACAACTGGTTGATGTAGACCTCGACCCCATCGCCGGCGTTGCCCGCGGCCGATTTGGGCACGAACAGGATGTCACCGCGCCGGAAGGGCATGGTGGCCACGCCACCGGCCACGGGCGACAAGAGCTTGCTCATGTCGATGAAGTACAGCTGGTAGCGCTGCTGGGCGTCCAGGCGCAGCAAGGCGATGTGGGTGGGGTCGGCAGCGGGCAGCAGGCCGCCCACGGCGAACAGGCCCTGTTGCAAGGTGGCCACCGCGGTCATCTCGAACGAGGTGGGGTTGCGCACCGCACCGCCAATCACCACGCGGCTGCTGGGCGACGCCGTGATGTTGATGGTGACCCCGGGCTGGCGGAACACCGGGGCCAGGCGCTCGCTGAGTTCGGCTGCGAGCTGATCAGGGGTCTTGCCGGCGGCCTCGACCCGCCCGGCGTGACGGAACGAAAAACTGCCATCGGGCCGCACCACATACAACTGCGTCTGGCTGTCTTCGACCAGGTTGCGGATGTCGAGCGTGGCCTCGGCCGCGTCGCGCGTGATGCGCAGCGTGTCACCTGGCTGGATGCGGGTGGGCTCGGCGGCCATGGCCTCGATGTCTTGCGCGGTGAGGTAGCGCACAGGGCCCGAAGGCTTGAGGTTGCCCATGGGGGTGCAGGCGCCAAGCACCAGACAGCTCAGGAACAGGACAAGACGTTGCATGATGAAGACTTCAGTGAAACCCGGGCCCAGACCCGACCGGCGCAAAGCGACATGGTACGGGCACGGGCCATCAGGTGGGGTGGTCGGTGCGCATGTCTTGCGAGCCTTCGACCACGCGGCGGCGCCATTGCAGGTAGGCCGCCTTCATGCGGCTGCGTCGCGGACGGTAGACCCAGGGCACCCCGAACTTGCTGAAAAAGCGGAACATGCTCTTGAGGTGGGTTTGGCCCGACGTGGACCAGATGCCCGCCTGGCTGTGACGCTGGTGTTCGTGCACCAGTTCAACCTCGGGCACACCCATGACCTGCCAGCCGTGCACCCACATGCGGGCGCACAGGTCCACTTCTTCAAAATAGAGGAAGTAGCCCTCGTCCATGCGCCCCACGGCATCGAAGGCGCTGCGGCGCACCACGAAGCCCGTGCCCATGACCCAGTCGGCCTGGAACGGCGCGCCCATCCAGTTGCGCTTGAGCAGGTGGGTGCTGGAGAGGCGACGCAGCGGCGGCAGCACGCCCAGCGGCGAGCGCCGCGCCAGGATGTCCAGCAAGGAATAAAACCGACGCGCCGAGTACTGCAGGCTGCCATCCGGATTGACCAGCTTGAGTCCGGCCACGCCCAAGTCTGGCGTGCTGGCGAACAGGGCGCGGATCACATCGGCCTTGTTGTGCTGAAAGTAGGTGTCCGGGTTGAGCACCAGCACGAGGGGGGTGTCCAGTGCGGCCACGCCGATGTTGACCCCGGCCCCGAACCCGCCGTTGCGGCCGGACTGGATGAGGCGCACCCCTTCGGGCAAGCGCTGCGCCAGGCGTTCGCCCGAGCCATCCGGCGAGAGGTTGTCCACCACGCAGATGTCTTGCGGCCTGGCAATCTTCTGGGCCAGCAGGGAGGCCACGCAGTTGAGCGTCAAGGCCTCCGTGTTGTAGTTGACGATGGTGACGCCCAGCGCCGGCAGGGCATCGTCTGCGGGGCAGTCGGTGTCTGACTGGGGCATGGGACGTGGGACGATCTAAGGGAATTCCAGTGTACGGCGCGCCTCCCACGCCACATGTGTCAATCCACCCCTTAAAAGCGGGTGCGCGGGGGCGCTATGGCGCCAGATGTGCGAAAAACTGCACAAGAGCGTGACATTTGCCTACAACAGCGACAAGGTGTTTCAGGTGTGAAACAGGTCGTCCTGATGGACCGATGGAATCTGCCAGGACAGCGCGCGCTCACGCGCCTGCAGAAACCGCTGCGCCACGCCGAAATGGCCGCAGCCCATGAAGGGCACCGGGCCGCGCGTGGCCGACAGCGGCGACGGGTGGTTGCTTTGCAGCACCAGCAGACCCTCTGGCGGATGCCCCGAGGCCTGGCGCGCCGCCTGTAACAGGGGCGCCTTGCGGTGGGCGTGGGCCCCCCAGAGCATCACCACACGGGGCCCCGCGTCGGCCACGACGGCCTGGGCCAGTGCATCGGTGAGCGCCTCCCAGCCCCAGCCCGCGTGGCTGCCGGCCCGCCCGGCCTCGACCGTGAGCGACGTGTTGAGCAGCAAGACGCCTTGGCGCGCCCAGGCGACGAGGCTGCCATGGGCAGGGGCCGCCAGCCCCAGGTCACGATGCAATTCTTTGCGGATGTTGCGCAGACTGGGCGGGATGGCCACCCCCTCGCGCACCGAAAAGGCCAAGCCATGGGCCTGACCCGGGCCATGGTACGGGTCTTGGCCCAGGATGAGGACCTGCACCTCGGCGCGGCGCGTGAGGTGCAGCGCATGGAACACCTCGTCCGGGTAGATGAGCGCGCCGGCGGCCCGGGCAGCGTCCACACGGTCGATCAGGGCGCGGCCCACCGCACTGGCACGAAAGGCATCGGTCAGCGGGCGCCAGTCGGCGGGCACCGCGTCGAAGAGCTCGTCGAGCGGGCGAGACAGCGCGGGCGCAGGGGTGTCAGCGAAGAGATCGGGCACGTCAGTGGAAGAGCTGCGCCAGCGCCACGCCCGGCTCAGGCTGGCGCATGAAGGCCTCGCCCACCAGGAAGGCGTGCACGTCGGCATCGCGCAGGCGCTGCACGTCTGCCGGGCCCAGGATGCCGGACTCGGTCACCAGCAGGCGGTCGGCCGGCACCCGGGGCAGCAGGCCCAGCGTGGTGTCCAGCGTGACCTCGAAGGTGCGCAGGTTGCGGTTGTTGATGCCCACCAGCGGCGTTTTGAGCTTGAGGGCACGGTCCAGCTCGTCACCGTCGTGCACCTCGACCAGCACGGCCATGCCGAGCTCGTGCGCCAGGGCTTCGAGGTCGCGCATCTGGGCGTCGTCCAGGCAGGCGGCGATCAGCAGGATGCAGTCGGCGCCCATGGCGCGGGCGTCGTACACCTGGAAGGCGTCGACCATGAAGTCCTTGCGCAGCACCGGCAGGCTGCAGGCCTCGCGGGCTTGCTTGAGGTAGGCCTCGGCGCCCTGGAAGAAGCGCTCGTCCGTCAACACACTCAGGCAGGCGGCGCCGTGCTGGGCGTAGCTGCGCGCGATGTCGGCGGGCACGAAGTGCTCGCGCAGCACGCCCTTGCTGGGGCTGGCCTTCTTGACCTCGGCGATGACGGCGGCCTGGCCGGCAGCGATCTTGGCGCGCAGGGCGCCCGTGAAATCGCGCACATCGCCCAGCTCGCGGTTGCGTTGCTCGGCTTGGGTGCGCACCTCGGCCAGCGAACGGGTTTTCAGCGCCAGCGCGATCTCTTCGTGCTTGACGGCGACGATCTTTTGCAGGATGTCGGACATGGTCGTCTCTTTCGGGGGTCAGCCTTGGGCTGCGGCCAGGCGCTGCGTGGTCTGCACGAATTGCTCCAGCTTCTCGGCGGCCCGGCCCGAGGCCAGGGCCTCGCGGGCGCGTTCGATGCCATCGGCCAGGCTGTGCGCCACGTCGGCGGCATACAGGGCGGCCCCGGCATTGAGCAACACGATGTCGCGGGCGGGGCCGGGCTCATTGGCCAGCACGCGGCGCAGCACGGCCAGCGACATCTCGCGGTTCTGGGCCTTGAGCAAAGAGCCGTCGTGCTCGCCGATGCCGAACTGGCTGGGGTGGATGCGGTACTCGCGCACCTCGCCGTCTTTGAGCTCGGCCACCTGGGTGTCGCCGTTGAGGGTGATTTCATCCAGGCCGTCGCTGCCATGCACGACGAGCACGTGGTTCGAGCCCAGGCGCTGCAGCACGCGCGCCATGATGCCCACCAGATCGGGGTGGAAGACGCCCATGAGCTGGTTGGGCGCGCCCGCCGGGTTGGTCAGCGGCCCCAGGATGTTGAACAGGGTGCGCACGCCAAGTTCTTTGCGCACGGGCGCGGCGTGCTTCATGGCACCGTGGTGGTTGGGCGCGAACATGAAGCCGATGCCCGTCTCGGCCAGGGCCTGGGCCACCTGGGCGGGCTGCAGGTTGATGCCCACGCCCAGGGCTTCGAGCACGTCGGCGCTGCCGGTCGACGACGACACCGAGCGCCCACCGTGTTTGGCCACGCGGGCCCCGGCGGCCGCAGCCACAAACATCGCGGTGGTGCTGATGTTGAAGGTGTGGGCGCCGTCGCCGCCGGTGCCGCACAGGTCGACCATGTGGTGACGGTCATCGACCTGCACCGGCGTGGCGAACTCGCGCATGACCTGGGCGGCTGCCGTGATCTCGCCCACGGTCTCTTTCTTGACGCGCAAGCCCGTGATGAGCGCGGCCATGACCACGCTCGACATCTCGCCGGTCATGATGCGGCGCATCAGGCCCAGCATCTCGTCGTGGAAGATCTCGCGGTGCTCGATGACGCGCTGCAGGGCTTGCTGGTCGGTGATCTGGCTCATGACGGGCGCCTCACATCTTCAGGAAGTTGGCCAGCATGGCGTGGCCGTGCTCGGTCAGGATGGATTCGGGGTGGAACTGCACGCCCTCCAGGGGTGCGAAGTTCGGGTCGGTTTGTGGGCCCTTGTGGCGCACGCCCATGATCTCGCCGTCGTCGGTGGTGGCCGAGATGTGCAGGCACTCGGGCAGCGTGGCGCGCTCGATCGCCAGCGAGTGGTAGCGGATCACGGTGAACTGTTTGGGCAGGCCGGCAAAGACGCCCTGCTCGTCGGTGGTGATGACGCTGGTCTTGCCGTGCATCTGTTCGCGGGCGCGGATCACCTTGCCGCCCAGGGCGGCGCCGATGCTCTGGTGGCCCAGGCACACGCCCAGGATGGGCAACTGGCCGGTGAAGCGCTGCAGCGCGGGCACGCACACACCGGCTTCGGCGGGCGAGCAGGGGCCGGGCGAGAGCACCAGGCGGTCGGGCTTCATGGCGGCGATCTCGTCGAGGGTGACCTCGTCGTTGCGCACCACCTTGACCTCTTCACCCAGCTCGCAGAAGTACTGCACCAGGTTGAAGGTGAAGCTGTCGTAGTTGTCGATCATCAGCAGCATGAACGCGTTCCTCGAAGCAGCCGGGGCACACTGGCGCCCCGTGTCATGACATGGTTGTCGGTTGGCATGACGGTCTGGCTTGGCGTTGTACCAGACGCGCGCCCCTGGCGTGGACCCTTGGTCTGGGCAGCGCCGCAGGGGAGGGAGGCGCGCAGGGTCGTTCAGTCAGGCGATGGCGTCACCGCCACCAACGGTGGCCCCGAAGTGAGCGGGTGGTCGTGACTGAAGCTTGCTGCATGATCACATTCTATGTCAGCCCAGAATGATGTTTCACGCGCCCAGGGCGCCGCCCCTGCCCTGCTGGGCCTGGAAGTGATGCGCTTTGTGTGCGCCCTGTCGGTGCTCTTGTGGCACTACCAGCAGTTTTATGTGGTGGGGCCGGTACACGCCGACATGGTGCACGACCACGGGGGGCAGCCCTGGGCGTCGTGGCTGGCGCCGTTTTATGGCCATGGCTGGCTGGGTGTGCAGGCCTTCTGGGCCTTGTCGGGATTCATCTTTTTCTGGAAGTACGGCCAGGCGGTGGCCGATGGGCGGGTGGCGGCGGGGCGCTTTGCCTGGCTGCGGTTTTCGCGCCTGTACCCCCTGCACCTGCTGACGCTGCTGGCCATGTTGCCGCTGATCGCGTGGTACCGCGCCCAAACCGGCGGGCAAGACTATGTCTACCCTCACAACACGGTAGAGAACTTCATGCTGCAGTTGTTCCTGGCCAGCGACTGGGCCGGACGCAACGAGTGGTCGTTCAACGGGCCGATCTGGAGCATTTCGATCGAGGTGCTGGCTTATGCGGTGTTTTTCGCGCTCAGCCGGCTGGGCTGGGTGCGCCCGTGGCAGATCGGTGTGGTGATCGCCGCCATGGGCGCGGTGTACGCCCTCAAGCTGACGGCGCACCCGCTGGTGCTGTGTCTGTTCTTCTTCTACCTGGGCGGTCTGACGCACGCGGTATGGCACTGGGTGCGTCAGGCGGGCGAACGCTGGCAACTGGCCATGAACGTGGTCGTGGTGGCCGGCCTGGCCGGCAGCACCGCCTTGGCCGCCTGGGGGCTGCTGCGCCCGATGTTCTACTTGGCGGCCCTGGCCCCTTTGGGCATGCTGGCGCTGCTGGCCGTGGTGCACCCGCGCTCCAGCCGCACGGCGGGCTGGCTGAGCACCCTGGGCCACACCACCTACGCCAGCTACCTGTTGCATTTTCCGCTGCAGTTGCTGGTGGCCAACCTCAGCGGGGCCGATCCGTCGCGGCTGCCCCTGCATTCGCCCTGGTGGCTGCTGGGCTACCTGACGCTGACGTTCGGCCTGGCCGCCCTCACCTACCGGTGGATTGAAGCGCCAGCCCAGCGGGCCTTGCGGGGGTGGTCAGACCGAGGTCGGCAGGCGGCCTGAGATCAGCGCCTGCACGGGGCCGTGCGCCGCCAACTGCGCTGCACGCAGCCAGTCGGTGGCCGCGCTCACCTCCAGCGGGCGGGCGTAGAGGAAGCCTTGCAGGGCCTGGCAGCCCGCCTCACGGGCCGACTGGGCGTGCTCAGGGCTCTCCACCCCTTCGGCCACCACGTCGAGCCGCAAGGCCGAGGCCAGGTCACAAATGGCCCGCACCACCGCCACGGCCTCGGCCTCGGGCATCGGGTCCACCAGGCTGCGGTCGATCTTGACGGTCTGCAAGGGCAGGCTGCGCAGCATGTTCAAGGACGAGAACCCGGTGCCAAAGTCGTCCAGCGCCACCGCCACGCCCTGCTCGCGCAACTGGCGGATGTGCACGAGCGCCTGCTCCATGTGGGTGACGGCGGCCGACTCGGTGATCTCCAGCGTGATGGCCGCGGGCGGCACGGCATGCTGCTTCAAGGTGTGGAGCACGCGTGCGGGGAACTGCGCCTCCAGCAACTGCACGGGCGAGACGTTGACGGCCACCGGCACGGGCTGCAAACCCGCCTGGATCCAGGCCGCCTGCTGGCGACAGGCCTGCTCCAGGATCTGCGCCCCCAGGGGCACGATCAAGCCGGTGCGCTCGGCGGCCGGGATGAAATCCAGCGGACTCACGCGGCCGTGCCCAGGGCGGTCCCAGCGCACCAGGGCCTCGAAGCCGGTGAGCCGCCCGGTGGCGGCACACACCTTGGGCTGGTAGACCAGCGAAAACTCGTGGTTGACCAGACCGCTGCGCAGGGCCTGCTCGGCGTCAAAGAACGAGGCCATGTCCTGCTTGATGTGGTCGGCCGCGAACTGCACCGAGGTGCCAGGCATGCGCTTGGCCTCGTGCATGGCGGCGTGCGCGGCCTGCAGCAGGGGCTCAGGGCGGGTGCCAGAGGCCGGGTAGGTGGCCACGCCCATGGAGACGTCGATGTAGAAGTGGTGTGCCCCCACCGGCAGGGGGTCGGCCAGCAGTTGGCGCACGGTCTGGGTCAGGTCGGCGGCGGCGCGCGCGAGGTCGCCACAGGCGGGCGCCACCAGGGCAAACTCGTCTTCGCCCAGGCGCATCACCTCGGCACGGTCGCGCACCGTCTGTTGAAGGCGGTCGGCCAGGGCCACCAACACGGCATCGCCCACCTGGTGTCCATGGGCCTCGTTGACGAACTTGAAGCGGTCCAGGTCCAGCAGCAAGAGCACAAAGCCCGACGAGGGCGGCTCGTCGCAGGCGCTGGACAGGCGCTCCAGCAGGGCCTGGCGGTTGGGCAGGCTGGTCAGCTCGTCATGGCGGCTGCGCCAGGCCAGGGCCTGCGAGGCGACGCGACGCTCGGTCTCGTCGGAGACCACCACCTGCAAGGCCGGCAGCCCATCCCAGTCCACCTGCCAGGCTTTGAAGCGCAGGTACAGAGTGCGTCCGTCGAGCGAGCAGCGCTCGCCATCCCACTCGGCCTGCTCCAGCTCGCCGCTCAGCACGCTGGCGGCCAGCGCCGAGGCGCGGGCACGCTCGGACTCTGGCACGGTGCGCGCCACCCATTCGGCCGAAAACACCTCGGGCGCCGGGCTGCCCTGGTCCATGCCATAGATGTTGCGAAACGCCGGGTTGGCGTAGGTGACCATGCCGCGCCGCACCACCGCCACGCCTTGATGAGAGCGTTCGGTGAGTGCAAAAAAGCGGTCTTTGAGGCGGTTGGCGCGGGTGGTGGAGCGCAGCATCGCGGCGTACAGCAGCGCCAGGGTGAGGCTGAAGCGCAGGACGGCCGCCACCGCCGTCTGGATGGGCACGGCCACCTCGCCCCAGATGGCGAAGGGAAAGTGGTTCAGCCCCAGCAGCAACAGCAACACGCCCACCAGCCGCCCCCCGCCGCCAAAGGGCCACAACCACCAGCACACGATGAGCCCCACCAGGGTGTGCGTGGCCGCAAAGCCGCCCTGGGCCAAACGGCTGTCGATGGCCAGCAAGCCTGCGGCAAAAACCGCCTGCACCGTGAACAGGATGGGGCCACCACGCTCGGGCCACACGCGCCGCGACAGGTGGGCGGCGCCGCCGATCAAGAGTGTGAGGGTGCCGGCCGCCACCAGGGCCAGGCCGGCAAAGCCCACGCCATGGATGAGCGGATCGGGCTGACGCCACGCCCAGTAGGCCACCGGGTTGACGCAATACAGCAGGTGGGCGGCCCCCAGCAGACCGGCGAAGATCAGCGAACGATCTCGGTACCAGACCAACAGCAGGGCGCTGGCCGAAGCCAGCATGACCGCAATGTAAAAAAGATAGGGGTAGAGCACGAAAAACACACACCCACATGGGGCCACGTCAGGTGCTCAGCATCGCCGCGCCGACGGCGGCCGGCAAGGGTGGATTCCCGGCGAGCCCGTGCGTTCTCCACACCAACACCCCCCTGATTCAGAGGGGCGCAGCGGCGGTCAGGGGGTCAGGGGGGTCAGAGCCCCTGTTCAACCAGCTCGGCGGCGCGCACCACGGCGCGGGCCTTGGCCTCGGTTTCTTTCCATTCGAGCTCGGGCACCGAATCGGCCACCACGCCCGCACCGGCCTGCACGTACAGGGTCTGGTCCTTGATGACGCCGGTGCGGATGGCAATCGCCACGTCCATGTCGCCCGCGAAGCTCAGGTAGCCCACGGCGCCGCCGTAGACGCCGCGCTGCACGGGCTCGAGCTCGTCGATGATTTCCATGGCGCGGATCTTGGGCGCGCCGCTGAGCGTGCCCGCCGGGAAGCTGGCGCGCAGCACGTCGAGCGCGCTCATGCCGTCTTTCAGCGTGCCCTCAACGTTGCTGACGATGTGCATGACGTGCGAATAGCGCTCGATGCCGAAGGCCTCGGTCACCTTCACCGAGCCCGTCTTGGCGATGCGCCCGATGTCGTTGCGCGCCAGGTCGATCAGCATGACATGCTCGGCGCGCTCTTTGGGGTCGGCCAGCAGTTCTTGCTCGTGGGCCAGGTCGGCCTCGGGCGTGGTGCCACGCGGGCGGGTGCCCGCGATCGGGCGGATGGTGACAGTCTCGCCGCCGTCGGCGTTTTTCTCCTGGCGCACCAGGATCTCGGGGCTGGAGCCCACGACATGGTGGTCGCCCATGTCGTAGTAGTACATGTAGGGGCTCGGGTTGAGCGAGCGCAGCGCGCGGTACAGCGTCAGCGGCGAGGCCGTGAAGCGCTTTTGCAGGCGCTGGCCGATGACGACCTGCATGCAGTCCCCGGCGGCGATGTATTCCTTGCAGCGCAGCACCGCCGCCTCGAAGTCGGCCTTGGCGAAGTGGCGCTCGACCGGGAAGGACTCGGTGGGCGCCACGGGCGGCACGGGCACGACGGCGTTCAGGCGGGACTGCAGCTCGGCCAGGCGTTCGACCGCGCGCTCGTAGGCACCCGGCTGAGCCGGGTCGGCGTAGACGATGAGGAACAGGCGATCGGCCAGGTTGTCGATGACGGCCAGCTCTTCGCACTGCAGCAGCAGGATGTCGGGCGTACCGATGCCGCCCGGCTTGTGCGTTTTGGCCAGGCGCGGCTCGATGTGGCGCACGGTGTCGTAGCCGAAGTAACCGGCCAGACCACCGCAAAACCGCGGCAGGCCCCGGGGCACCGCCGCCTTGAAGCGCGCCTGATAGGCCTCGATGAAGTCCAGCGGATTGGCCTCGTGGGTTTCGACCACGGCGCCATCGGTGACCACCTCGATGTGGCGGCCGGTGGAGCGCACCAGGGTGCGGGCCGGCAGACCCACGAAGGAGTAGCGCCCGAAGCGCTCGCCACCCACCACGGATTCGAGCAGGAAGCTCAAAGGCTGGCCTTGCGTGAGCTTGAGGTACAGCGACAGCGGGGTGTCGAGGTCGGCCAGGGCCTGGGCGACCAGGGGGATGCGGTTGTGGCCGGCGGCGGCCAGGGAATCGAATTCAGCGCGGGTGATCATGGTGATGGGCCTCCAGCCCGGGGCGGCCTGCGCCGCCGGATGCGTCTCTCAGACCGTCAGGTGGCGCCAGGTGTCACGTTCATTTACACCCTGGTGACCCGCCTGAAGGTGTCGGGGGCTTGGCGCACCGCCTATGATCACGGCACGCGAACCCGTCAGGCACATGGCATCACCGCCAGGGCCAGGCTCCCCGGTCGTGCGCACCTTTGGTCTGTTTGCGAGGGACGAACATGGATTCAGTGTAGCAGGGGCCACCTGCCCGACGCTGCGTGTCATGGCATCGCCCCGAACAAGGGCAAACCCAGGTTGCGAGCGACCTTCGTCGCGTAACAATCCCCGTACCGATCGGCGCTGCGCGCATGGTCGGTGGACGTCACTTCTGGATCGACATGAGCTTTGCATTCTGGACGGGCCGCGTGAGGCTTGCCAGGCCCACCGTGGCCTTGTGGTTGTGCCTGGGACTGGGCATGGGTTTGGGCATGAGCCAGCCGGCGGCGGCCGTGGGCGCAGACGCCGTGGGGGTGAACTACCCCGACAGCCTGCGGGTGGAGGGCGTGACCTTGTCGCTCAATGGCACCGGGGTGGCCTACCGGGCCCTGGTCAAGCTGTACACCGTGGGCCTGTACCTGCCCACCAAAACCAGCAACCCCACCGAGGTGCTGGACATGAGCACGCCCCGCCGCCTGCGCTTCGTGATGCTGCAAGGCATGCGGGTGGACGAGATCGGCAAGGCCATCACCCGGGGGATCGAGCTCAACAGTTCGCGCCCCGAGTTCTTCAAATTGATCCCCTCGATCCGCGCCATGGGTGAGCAGTTCGCCGGCATCCGGCGGCTCAACGCCGGCGACGTGTTCGTCATCGAACACGTGCCCAACCGGGGCACGCTCTTCCTGGTCAACGGCGAGCCCGCCGGGCTGCCCATCACCGAGCCCTTGTTCTACCCCGCCGTGCTGCGCACGTGGATCGGGCCCAAACCCGTGACCCAGGACCTCAAGATCGCCTTGCTGGATCAGCAGCCCGTGGGCGTGCTTGACGCCCTGGAGTGAGTCAAGGGCGTCAAAGGCGTCAAGGGCGCAGCCAGCGCGACCAGTCCACCGTGTCCAGCCGGGCCACGTGGGCCAGCGCGGGCACCTCGGTGATGTCGTGGCCGTGGTTGTAGCCGTAGGTCACCAGCAGCACCTCGCACCCGGCGGCGCGCGCCGCCTGCGCATCGTTGCTGGAATCGCCCACCATCAGGGTGTGTGAGGGCGCCACGCCCAGCGCCTCACAGGTCTTGAGCAAGGGCAGCGGGTCGGGCTTTTTGCGCTCGAAGGCATCACCACCAAACACGTGCGCAAAGTGCCCGCGCAGGCCCTTGGCCGCCAGCAACTGCTCGGCGAAGGCGGTGGGCTTGTTGGTGAGGCAGGCCAGCGGCACCCCCAGGGCGCGCAGCCGCTGCAGCCCCTCGGGCACACCGGGGAAAACATCGGCGTGCTGACCGTTGTGCCGCTCGTAGTGCTGCTTGTAATGCGCCCAGGCCTCAGGCACGGCAGCGACGGCCTCCGGCGCATCGTCGGGCAGGCCCCAGGCATGGGCCAGGCTGCGCCGCAAGAGGTCGTCGGTGCCCTTGCCCACGACGTGGGCGACGAAGTCGCGGTCCACCCGCGCTTGTTCGATGGCGTGGCAGCCCATGTCGGCCAGGGTGTGCTGAAGCACCACGACGAAATCACCCAGGGTGTCGACCATGGTGCCGTCGAGGTCGATGATGGCGGCGTGAAATTCAGGCATGTCACGATTGTGACCGATACCCAAAAAAGAACGGCCGACCGGGTCACCCCGATCGGCCAGACGCAGGCCGAAGCCTGCCGTGCTGTGAATTGTCCTTCCTGAATTTTTAATGCGTTGATGCCTGCCTGTTTCGCTGGATCTTTGGTTGCATGAGCGACGCACAGCTTCGTCTCTCAATGCAGTCACTATAGGTGCCGGACGGGCGTGGGCGCCTCCCTCTGAAGGGGGGCCAGCGGGCCTGATCATGTAAGCAAACGCAAGCGAGGGGCAGGCCGGTCGTCTGATCCAGATCAAACAGCACCAGGCCGCTGGCGCATCGCAACAGGTCTGTGGCGCTGTGCGGCTGGGCTGGCGTGGGCAAGGTCGACACAGTGCACTCCACGCACCGGCGCCCATCGGCCCCGGGCATTCTCTGGAGACCTGAAGTGAACACCCTTGCCAACGCGTCCGACTGGTCGGACAAACGCTACCTCTGGCTGCTCAGCCCAGCCATTCCCCTCATCGGGCTGGTCAGCCTGGTGGCCTTCCAGCAAACCGGGCACAGCCTGTGGCTGGCGCTCTTTCCTGTCGTTGTGCACGCCCTCATCCCGGTGCTGGACTGGCTGTTCGGGGAGGACTTCAGCAACCCGCCGGAGTCGGTGGTGGCCCAGCTGGACGGCGACTTCTTCTACCGCGCCCTGTTGTGGCTGTTCATCCCCTTCCAGTTTGCCGGCACCATCATGGGCGCCTGGCTGGCGGCCACGCACGATCTGGCCTGGTACGAGATGATCGGCCTGGTCATGGGCGTGGGTGGCTTCAATGGCATCGGCATTGCCACGGCGCATGAGCTGGGTCACAAAAAGGAATCGCTGGACCGCTGGCTGGGCAAGCTGACGCTGGCGCCCTCGGCCTACGGTCACTTCTATGTGGAGCACAACCGCGGCCACCACAAGCGCGTGGCCACGCCGGAAGATCCGGCCAGCTCACGCCTGGGCGAGGGCTTCTGGCGCTTCCTGCCGCGCACCGTCATGGGCAGCCTGCGCTCGGCCTGGGCGCTGGAGCGTGAGCGCCTGAACCGCCAGGGCAAGTCGGTCTGGAGCCTGTCGAACGACAACCTGCAGGCCTGGGCCATGACCCTGGTGCTCTTTGGCGGGCTGGTGGCCTGGCTGGGCCCGGTCGTGCTGCCCTTCCTGATCCTGCAGGCGGTCTACGGCGCCTCGCTGCTGGAGGTGGTGAACTATGTGGAGCACTACGGCCTGCTGCGCCAGAAGCTGCCCGATGGCCGCTACCAGCGCTGCGAACCCGAGCACTCGTGGAACAGCAACCACATCGTGGGCAACATCCTGCTGTACCACCTGCAACGCCACTCGGATCACCACGCGCACCCCACCCGCCGCTACCAGGCCCTGCGGCACTTTGACGATGCGCCGCAGCTGCCCTCGGGCTATGCGCTGATGATCACCGTGGCCTACTTCCCGCCGCTGTGGTTTGCGCTGATGAACCAGCGCGTGGTGCAGCACTACAAGGGTGACCTGAGCCGCGCCAACATCCACCCGGCCGCCCGCGCCAAGATCATGGCCAAGTACGGCCGCCCCGGCGCGCAATGAACGACAGCAGCACTGTGAGTGACACCATGAACAACACCCCTTCAGCGGCGGCGGGCACCGCCCAATGGCAATGCGGCAGCTGCAGCTTCATCTATGACGAAGCCCAGGGCTGGCCCGCCGAGGGCATCGCCCCCGGCACCCCCTGGGCGCAGGTGCCTCAAGACTGGCGCTGTCCGGACTGCTCGTCCTCCAAGGACGACTTCATGGCGCTGGACTGAGCGCCAGGCCGCTCAGGTCTGAAGGCCTGAGCGGTGTTCCCCCCATGACAAAGGGCGCCTGAGGCGCCCTTGGTGCTGGTGACGATCCGGTGTGGCTCAGCGCAGGCTGGTGCGGGCCATGGCCTGCTCACCGGCCAGGTTCAAGCTGGCGGTGGATGCGCCACCACCGACGGCGCTCAACAAGGGGCCCGTGCACTTGCCGAACACGTAATCGGCCTCGTTCACGCTGCGGGTTTCCAGCCAGTAGCGCCAGGTGCTCTTGGGCCAGATGGCGAAGTTGATGCCATCGGCGGTCTGGTACCAGCTCTTGCAACCCGAGCTCCACACGGTGCCCTTGAGTGCCTGCGTCATCTCGCCCAGGAAGCGGGTCATGGCCTCAGGCTTCACATCGATGTAATCGGCGCCCTTTTGCTTGACCAGCTCGATGCACTGGATGATGTAGTCCACCTGCGCTTCGATCATGAAGATGATGGAGTTGTGGCCCAGACCGGTGTGCGGGCCCACCAGTTGGTACATGTTGGGGTAGTTGGCCGTGGTGATGCCGTAGTACGAGGTGGGGCTGACCTTCCAGTCTTCCTGCACCGTGTGGCCATTGCGACCGCGCAGCTCGAAGTTCTTCATGTAGATGCGCGGGTCGACGATGAAGCCCGTGCCCAGGATCACGCAATCCAGCTTGCGCTCTTTGCCGTCCTTGGTGACGATGCCGTCTTCGGTGAAGTGCGAGATGGCATCGGTCACCAACTCCACATTCTGGCGATTGAAGGTGGGGTACCACTTGTTGGAAATCAGGATGCGCTTGCAGCCCAGGGTGTAGTCGGGCGTGAGCTTCTTGACCAGGGCCGGGTCTTTCACCTGGTAGCTGATGAACTTCTTGAGCAGGCCTTCGCCGATGCGGGCCATCCAGGGGTTGAGGATGGGCCACAGGCGCGATTCGTTCGTCCAGTAGCAGCGCCAGCGGTGCAGGGTCTGCGTGAAGGGCAAGGCCTTGAACATGGCCTTGCTGAAGGCCGAGTACTTGCGCTCATCACGCGGGATGACCCACGCCGGTGTGCGCTGGAACACGTGCATCTGCCCCACCTTGGGCGCGATCTCGGGCACGTACTGGATGGCCGAGCCACCGGTGCCGATCGAGGCCACCTTCTTGCCGGCCAGGTCGTAGGCGTGGTCCCACTCGGCCGAGTGCATGACCTTGCCCTTGAAGTTCTCCAGGCCCTTGATCTCGGGCATGGCCGGCACGTGCAGCGGGCCGGAGGCCAGCACCCAGTGGCGGGCGATGATGGTCTCGCCGCCCTGGGTCTTGACCACCCACTTGCCAATGCCTTCGTTGAAGACGGCGCTGACGACTTCCTGGTTTAAGAGCGTCTTCTCGCGCAGCTTGTACTTCTTGACGGTGTCGAGGATGTACTGCTGGATCTCGTGCCAGGGGGCGTAGCGCTTGGTCCAGTCCGATTTGGTTTCGAACGAGAACGAGTACATGTGCGACTGCACGTCGCAGGCGGCGCCGGGGTAGTGGTTGTCACGCCAGGCACCGCCCACTTCGCCCTTCTTCTCCAGAATGACGAAATCGTTGATGCCACGCTTTTGCAACTGGATGGCCATGGCCAGACCACCAAAGCCGGCGCCGGCGATGGCCACTTCCACATGGCGAACATTCTGGGTGGGGGGGTTGGTGGGGCTCATGGACACCTCGCGGGCTGTGTGGATGGAATGGTGTTCATGGTGCCCATGGCGGTGGCGCACGGCCATGCTAGATTCGACACACAATTGATCGTTTCGGCCAACTTGGGGGCTAACCCGCCCCTTCAGACGCCAACTAATTGACAAATATCAAATGAGCACGCGTTCGGTCTTGGGCTTGATCTACCTGGTGCAGGGGCTCAAGCAACTGGGTGAGCAGCCTGAACCGGTGCTGGCTCGCCATGGCCTGAGCCTGGACAAGCTGGACCCCAGCACCCGCATCGAGCGCAGCCGAGAGCTGCGCATCTACGCCGACCTGGCCGAATCCGTGCGCGACCCGCTGACGGGCCTGCGCCTGGGCGGCTTCTATGGTCTGGCCGGCTACGGCCCGCTGGTGATGCTGCTGATGACCTGCGCCACGGCCTACGAGGCCATCCAGACCGGCATCCGCTACCAACGCCTCACCTACCTGTTCGGCACGCTGCGCTTCGAGCCGGGCGACAAGCTCAGCGCCCTGGTGCTCAGCCCCATGGGCATGGACCCCCGCGCGTTCCGCTTCCGGGTGGACGGGGAAGTCTCGGGCACCTACAAGATGGTGCGCGACATGCAGGTGGGCCTGGGGCTGGACATCCACGCCGAGCGCATCGACATCCCCTACCCCCGCCCGCCCGAAGCCCTGGAGTACGAGCGCTACTTTGGCTGCCCGGTGCGCTTTGGCGAACACGAAGCCCGCTTCTGGATCCGCAACGAGCACCTGCAGCTCAAGCTGCCCTCGGCCGACCCGAACGCGCACGCCATGTACCGCAGCATGTGCGATCAGCAGCTCGTGGCCCAGGAGGCCAGCAGCGAAACCCTCAAAGACCGGGTGCTGACCCACCTGGGCTTGTTCAGCGGCAGCTACCCCGGTGCCGAGGAGGTGGCCAAGGCGCTGGGCCTGTCAGAGCGCTCGCTGCGCCGTCAGCTGGGCGAAGAAGGCGCCAACTTCCGCGACCTGCTGGCCGAGGCCCGCTACGCCAAGGCCCGCCACTTGCTCAAGCACACCGCCCTGCCCATCGACGCCATCGCCGAGCAGCTGGGCTATGCCGAATCGGCCGCCTTCATCCACGCCTTTCGCCGCTGGGCGGGCGCCACCCCGGGCGAGTACCGTGGGCGCTGAGATCGCTCCACCCTGATACCCCCCAGAGTAGATGCCACCTGTTCGAGGGGCGGGGGCTGGCGAGCGCTAAGGGCGTTACCTAAGATCTCGCACACCACTCAAGGAGATCCGTTCATGCTGTCCCGCTCGTCCCTGCGCGCCCTGGCGCTGTCCGCCGGCCTGTCCCTGCTGGCCTCGGCCCACGCCGCCACGATGGACTTCGATGGCCTGGACATGAGCCTGGCGGGCACCTCGCCCATCCTCGGCCTCGGGTCGGTGTACCAGGAAGACGGCTTCAGCCTGACCACCCGGGGCGGTGTGTCTTTCAACATGTCGGGCGGGCGCATGTTTGCCGTGACGCCGAACAGCCCGTACTGGACGGGCACGCCTGGCCTGTTCTCGGACATCGGCTCGGCCGCCTATGGCTCGGCCTTCCTGCTGACCAAGGACGATGGTGGTCTGTTCGACCTGGTGAGCATGGACGCGGCCTCGTTCTGGACCGTGGCCAGCGGGCGCTATTTCTCGGTGTACGGCCGCACCTCGTCCAACACGACCGTGGTCAAGTCCCTGTACCTGGACACCAGCGTGAACACGCTGGAAACCATCACCTTCGGGGCCGAGTTCAGCAACCTGACCTCGGTGATCTTCAGCTCGGTATACGCCCAGGTGGACAACATCAACCTGCGCTACGCTGGCGAGCCCATGCCGGCCGTTCCTGAAGCCGACGCGCTGTGGATGTCACTGGCAGGCCTCGCCGTGTTGGGCCCTGTGTTGACACGCCGGCGCACTGCCGCCTGAACCTGGCCGGCGGGCCGTCTGGGGCAAGAACGGCGCCAACAGGGTATAAACGCCCTCTTTGCCCCTGTATTGCGACCTGCATGAGCCATTGCGCCATCGACTTCGGCACCTCCAACTCCGCCATCGCCATCCCCAAGCAAGACGCCAGCGGCATGCGGCTCGTGCCGCTGGAGGGCGAGCACCTGACCATGCCCACGGCGGTGTTCTACGCCACCGACCGTGACGACCAGCCGCCCGGCATCACGCCCGGCCCGTCGGTGCACGACGCCTTGCCCCGCTGCCATGGACGTGCCGCCGTGCAGGCCTACATCGACGGCTACGAAGGGCGCCTGATGCGCTCCATGAAGAGCGTGCTGGGCACGGCCCTGGCCGGCCAGACCACCGAGGTGGGACAGGGCCATGGCGTGAAGTACCTCGACATCATCAGCGCCTACCTGCGCCACCTGCGCAGCAAGGCCGAAGCCGCCGGCGGGCAGGCGCTGACCCAGGTGGTGATGGGCCGCCCCGTGTTCTTTGTGGACGACGACCCCGAGCGCGACGCGGCCGCCCAGGCCTCGCTGGAGGCCGCCGCCCGCGAGGTGGGCTTCACGGACGTGGCCTTTCAGTACGAGCCGATCGCGGCCGCCTTCGACCACGAGCAGCAGGTGCGTGCCGAACAAACGGTGCTGGTGGCCGACATCGGCGGTGGCACCTCTGACTTCTCGGTGGTGCGCGTGGGCCCGGATCGTGCGCAGCGCCTGGACCGGCGTGACGACATCCTCGCCAACCACGGCGTGCACGTGGCGGGCACCGACTTTGACCGTCACGTGTCCGTGCGCAGCATCATGCCCACCATGGGCCTGGGCGCCTTCGGGCCCAGTATCGGCGGGCAAGCGCCCCGGCCCGTGCCCAGCCGCGTGTACTTCGACCTGGCCACCTGGCACCTGATCAACACCGTGTACCAGCCCGCCCGCGTGGCCGAGCTGCGTGCCATGGCCGACTTCTACGGCGAGCCCGTGCACCACACGCGCCTGATGCGCGTCATCACGCAACGCCTGGGGCATGCCCTGCTGGGCGAGGCCGAAGGGGCCAAGATCGCCACCGCCGAGGGCCAAGGCACCACGCTGGCGCTCGACCTGATCGAGCGGGGGCTCTCGGTGTCCTTGCAGGCGGCCGAGGCCGAACAGGCCCTGACGCACGACCTGCAACGCATCGTGACCTGTGCCCACGAAACCGTGGCCATGGCCGGGCTGCGCACCGATCAGATCGATGCCCTGTACTTCACGGGTGGCTCCACCGGCCTGAAGGCCTTGACCGACCGCCTGCAGGCGGCCTTTCCGGCGGCACAGGCCGTGCGCGGCGACCGGCTGGCCTCGGTGGCCACCGGTCTGGGCTTGCATGCCGCGCGCTTGTTTGCCTGATCAGGCCTGACGACGGCGTGCTTTGCTGTCACACGCGCCGCAGCCGCTCCAGCGCCTGCTCCAGCGTGGTCGCTGACTTGGCAAAGCAAAAGCGAATCACCCCCTCATCACGCCCATCGGGGTAAAACGCCGACAGGGGGATGGCCGCCACGCCGTGCTCGCGCGTGAGGCGCGCCACAAAGGACTGGTCGCCCTCATCGCTCACGGCCGCATAGCGCACGCACTGAAAGTACGTGCCCTGGCACGGCAAGAGCTCAAAGCGCGTGCCCGCCAGGGCCTGCCGAAAAATATCGCGCTTGCCCTGGTAGAGGGCCAGCAATTGCTCGTACCACCCCGGGCGGGCCATGAACCGCGCCAGCGCCACCTGCGAGGGCGTGTGCACCGTGAACACATTGAACTGGTGCACCTTGCGGAACTCGGCCATCAGCTCGCGCGGGGCCAGGGCGTAACCAACCTTCCAGCCCGTGACGTGGTAGGTCTTGCCAAAACTGGACACCACCACGGCGCGCTCGGCCAGGGCGGGGTGACGCAGCACGCTTTCGTGGCGCAGGCCATCGAACACCATGTGCTCGTACACCTCATCGGACAGCAGCACGATGCGGGTGTCTTTCACCAGCGCGGCCAGGGCCGCCATGTCATCGGCCGTCCAGACCGCCCCCGTGGGGTTGTGCGGGCTGTTGAGGATGATCATGCGTGTGCGTGGCGTGATCAGGCGCGCCACCTGCGCCCAATCGGGCCGGTAGACGGGCGCGGGCAGGTCGGCCGGCACCAGGTGCCCACCTTGCAAGGCCACCGAAGGGCCATAACTGTCGTACACCGGGGCAAAGGCGATCACCTCGTCGCCCGGGTGCACCAGCGCCGCGATGGCGGTGAACAGGGCCTGCGTGGCCCCGGCCGTCACGGTGATCTCATCACCAGGATCGTAAGCCGCGCCATACAAGCCCTGCACCTTTTGGGCAATGGCCTCGCGCAACAGGGGCATGCCCGTCATGGGCGCGTACTGGTTGTGACCCTCGCGCGCGGCCTCGCCCAGCAGGGCCAGCAGCTCGGCGGGCGCGTCAAAATCAGGAAAGCCTTGCGACAGGTTGATGGCGCCGTGCTGCTGCGCCAGCGCCGACATCACCGTGAAGATGGTGGTGCCGACCTGGGGCAGGCGAGAGGTGACGGACAGGGGGGTGGTTGGCATCGTGTCGCCAGCATAGCGGGCCCGATGCCTGGGCTTGTAAGGAAGCGTTGCGTCGCGGCGCGGCGCGCCCCCGGATGCTCAGTAACCGCGCTCTGCCAGTTCGGCAAGCACATCCCGGTACACCTGCACGCGGCTGAAGCGGAAGGCACTGTTGTCTTCGCTGCCGCAGCTGCCCCGGCCCAGGTTGATGCCTGGCACCACATAGTCGCTGAAGGCCATGTGATAGAAGCCCGGGTGGGGCTTGCGCGCATCCAGCGTCACGCCCTCAAAGGGCCGCGCCACCACGGGGGTGCGCCCGCCCTGTCCATTGGAGCCATAGGTGGTGAAGGCCTGCGACTCCACGGAGATGTTGCCATCGTTGGGGCCCTCCACGCTGTTGAGGTAACGCCAGATGAACGCGTGCTGTCGATGGCAGGGATGCTGGATGTCGTTGATGCGGATGCTGAAGCTCTGGTACAGGATGGGGTGCGCCGGATCTTCAGGAAATCGATAACGTTCGTTGAAGCTGGGCGGGCAGGCTCTGTGGGCAGAAGGATGGCACCGCATGTCGGTGGACACGGTCATGTAGTGCCGCGTGAGGGCGCGGATCGACTCATCACCATCGAAGATGAGCTTGCGGTCAGAGCGCCAACTGGCCCAGGCGCTGTAGGTGGCCAGCAGGCGGCTGCGACACGCCGAAGTCAAACACCAACTAGTGAGCTTGAGCACCAGATCCGCCTGCGCGGTGCCCTTGTTGGCGCCCGCCAGGCTGGTCCAGCTCACGATGTGCCGGTACAGCGGTAAACCGCTGAACGCCTGCGTGGTGGCCACCATCATGTAGCGCGAGTCGGGACAGCCCTGCGAGTGGCAGATGAGGTTGAACTTCAGCCCCTTGCGACAGTCGCCTTCGGTGGCAAAGCCGTGCCGGGCACGCTTGTCAGGCTGACTGCAGTAGTGCACCGTGGCATGCTCCAGGCCATCCACCACCTGGCCCGACCCGCTGTCGCACAAGAGCTGCCGCAAGGTCACCCCCGCGCATTTGCGGTTGAGCAGCCTGCCGCGATCCTCGTGGGATGCGAAGGGCACCTTGTCGGGCTGATACACCGCCACCCCTTCAGCCTCCAGCATCTGTTTGACACCGAAGACGTCGTAGTTGCCATGGGCATCAACGCGATCACCCCTGAACGAGGTGGTGGTGTCATTGCCCCAGGGGTGAGACAGCAGCACGGGCCAGTGCGTGACCACACTGCGGGTACCGGCGGGCTGCAAGGGGCCGGTGTACGCGGGTGCGGAGGCTGTGGCCGCTGATCCGTGGTGCGAGCCCAGGGCGCCTGCGATCACGATCAGCCACCAGGCCGCGCCCGAGCTCCACCGCGCCCACCTCGTCCAGCGGCTTGCGCATGGGTAGGGTGTGATGGTGCTCATGGTTCACTGTCCGATCTGATCGGCGGGGGTGCGGTCCAGCACATCCACGAGGTCGGCAAACACCTTGGTGACCGGAATCAACTGGTCCTTGGCCACCTTGTCGAGGGTGTCGTCTTCGTCATAGAGGTAGATGGGCGCGGCGATCAGGCTGGCCGTGGGCAACCCGGCCACGCAGGTGAACGAAGCGTCGGTGGGCAGGCCGAAGGTCTTGCACAACAAGCCGGCCTTCAGCGTGGCGCTGCGACGCAAATCGTTCTTGATGATGGATTGCTTGAGTTGCCGGCGCACACCGTAGGAGAAGTTGTTCATGATGCCCATGAGCTCAGGCTGATCACGCATCTCCAGCTGGCCGTTCTTGATGACCCCCTGGCGTGCGATGTGCTCCAGGGTGATGCCGGCCACCAGCTTGTAGGGTGTGGCCTGCCGGGTGACGTACTTGTCCGCGAAGGCCTGATGCACCTGATAGCCCGTGAAGTGGCTGTCCATGGTGGCGAACAGCATGGTCTTCTCTCGTTCGGCGGCAGGCTTGGAGGCGGCGATCTGCAACTGGGCCAGCAAGGCACCCACGCCGCTGGCGTCCTCCACGGCCCCAGCCGACACGGAATCATGGTGGGAGGTCATCAAGATCGTTTCGTGGCCGCGGCCGGGCAACACCCCGACCACCGCGCGCGCTTCAACCTCGGTGCGCGAGCCTTCGAGCACCAGGTTGGCCTGGGCGCCCTTGCCCGCCTTGCGCAACTGTTCGCGCAACAACTGGCCATCCGACTTGGTGACCCAAACCCCCGGGATGGTCATCTGGCTGCGCCGGTAGTACTCGTTGTGATAGCGGTTGCTGTCGTAGTAGTCAGAGAGCACCCCGACAAATCCGGCCGCGCCGGCTTCTTGCAGGCGCTTGACCACACGCGACAAGTTGGTCAGGTAGGGGTTGGCCGCGAAGATGGACGGCTCCAGCAGGGTCAGCTTGGGGTCCCACAGGAAATCAACAAAGGGCAGGAACGCCACGGTGGAGACCTCGAACTTCAAGTCAAACACGACGATCTTGCCTTTGACATCACGGGCGCGAATGGCCCAGGCGTTTCCGTCGCCCACGTCCACGATGGGGGCCTGCAAACCACCTGGCCCGGTGGAGAATACCGAGGGCTGATCTGGCGTGACGAACGAATAATTGACCGGGAAGCTGTCGATGGGTCGGCCATTCACGGAAAATGAAGATTTATCGGCTTGCCATAACCAGCTTGTGGCCTTTTCATAACGAACATCCTGCAGCCCCAATGCCTCGAACTGGCATTTGACATACGCTGCCGCTTTTTCGCCGCCGGGGGTGCCGGTCAGCCGCTTGCCGATCTTGGTCAGGTCTTCAATCCAGCTGAATATGCGATCCTGAGAGGGCATGCCCTGGGCTTCAGGGCGCACATCCCTCGGACAGGGTACCGCCGCATCCTGGGCTTTGGCGTTGGACGCCTGAAATGCTGCAGCCAGCAAAAAGACCACGCCCGTGGCCAGTTTGGCACTTCTCTTCATACATCGGTCTCCTCAGTGGTGTCCGGTATTTATTCAACCGGATTCAGCACTGATTCTTCTCAAGCAAGACCGACTGCTGTCATTCGCTTTTCGCCAAGGTCATGTTCATTTCTCGCCAAACGAAAACGCGTAGAACCAAGCCATACCAAAGGACGATAGGGTTAGTGCTAACCGACCGTCGAATGGCGTCAGAATTCAGCGTAAACCCCAATGAAAACCCCTAAAACAAGGGGGTAACGTACGCTCCAACAAGTCTCGATTCGCGATGGAAGTCACAAACAGAGGAGCGTTCCGCGATGCGACCCCCAGAGGCTGTTGAACCCACGGTACCCGTGAGTTATGTGCTCTTGATTTTGCAACTGGCCAACGAGAAAGGCTTATCGACCGACGACATCCTGGCCCAGGCCCATATTCCCAAAGAGCACCTGGATCGGCCAGAGGCGCGATTTTCTCTGATCAATGGCTATGCCGTCATTTGTCGTTATGTGATGGACCGCTGCAAATCACCTGGACTGGGTTACGAGTTCGGACTCAGGTCCACCATCACGACCCACGGTATTCTGGGTTACGGCTTGATGAGTCAATCGACGCTCAGAGAAGTCATATCTTTTGGTTCACGATATGGCACCAGGCTTCGCATGCCGGCCTGGGATATTCAAATATTGGAGGAAGGCGAGCACGTGGTGCTCAGGGGCACCGAGAATGTCCCCCATGGTCCCATGCGCTGCTTTTCGTCGCAGCAATTGATCATCAGTTGTTATGCCGTGTTGCGCGATCTATTTCCACAGGTCTGCTCGGACACCAGGCTGCATTTTGACTTTCAAGAGCCGGACTACCACCAGCACTATGCAGCGCATTTGCCAGAATGCATATTCTCAAGCCAGTTCAACGAAATCAGAATACCGGCCAGTTACCTGGATTTGCCACTGAGAACGGCAGACAAGGCGGCCGCCAACTTCGCCCGCCAGGCCTGCGAACAGGAGTTGGCCCTGTTTGGCGACAACGACCGCGATGTCATGCGGCAGGTTCGCGCCCTGCTGAGGCTGGGCCCTCAGGGCTATCCCAGCCTGGAGCAGGTGGCCGAAAGCTTGTGCGTGTCCGCCCGCACGCTCAACAGGCAACTGCAAGCACGCGACAGTTGTTTTCGACACCTGCTCAATGAAGCCCGGCGACGAGATGCGTGCATCCTGCTGCAGGATCCGCGGCTGGACCTGACCGATGTGGCCGTCCGCTTGGGCTACAGCACTTTGACCAACTTCAATCGGGCGTTCAGGGAATGGGAAGGATGCACCCCCGGCACGTTCAGGGCGGCGCAGAGAACTCGAGGACCACTGACCCCGTCCACTTGACCTGGCACAAGCTTTGCTCACTTCGCCCTTGACGGAGTAGAAGCGTTCAGCCTGGTGCACCGAACGGTGCCGCCGCCCCTCACAGGGCGGCCGCCAGGTGGGGAATTGCTCCATGGTCAGGCCCGATGCACACACACCGTGCGCGCGGGCCGCATTGGGTTGTTCCTCCACAGAAAGTGCGCCTCATGAACTCCACCTTCTTCCGTCTTGCATTCCGTCGCCGGGCATTGATTGCGGTCGCCGCGCTGCTCGGTGGTGTGCACACCACCCCCAGCCTGGCCCAGCCGCTGGAAAAGCTCACCTTCCTCACCAGCTGGTACGCCCAGGCCGAGCACGGCGGCTTCTACCAGGCGGTGGCCACCGGCCTGTACAAGCAGGCGGGGCTGGACGTCACCATCAAGATGGGCGGCCCACAGGTCAACGGCATGCAGTTGCTGGCGGCCGGTGCCGCCGACCTGATCATCGGTTATGACTTCCAGGTGCTCTCGGGCATCGAACGCGGCGTACCCACCGTCACCGTGGCGGCCAGCTTCCAGAAAGACCTGCAGGGCATGCTGACGCACGCCGATGTGAAGTCGCTGGCCGACGTCAAGAGCAAGACCATCCTGGTGGCCAACAACAACCGCACCAGCTGGTGGCCCTGGTTGAAGGCCAAGTACGACCTGAGCGACGCCCAGGCCCGGCCCTACACCTTCAACCTGCAGCCCTTCTTTGCCGACACCAATGTGGTGCAGCAGGCTTACCCGTCGTCCGAGCCCTTCCAGGCACAGCAAAAGGGCGTGCCCACCAAGTTCTTCTTGTTTGCCGATGACGGCTACCCGCCCTACGGCACCAGCATCGTCACCACGCAGGCGCTGCTGAAGGCCAAGCCGGACGTGGTCAAGCGGTTTGTGGAGGCGTCGATGAAGGGCTGGGTGAGCTACCTGAAAGACCCCGCACCGGGCAATGTGCTCATCAAGAAAGACAACCCCAACATGACGGACGCCCAGATCGCCTTCGGCATCAGCCAGCTGAAAGCCTTGAAGGTGCTCGACAGCGGTGACGCCGCCACCCAAGGTGTGGGCACCATGACCGAAGCCCGCTGGAAGGCCACGCGCGATTACATGGTCAAGGAAGGGCTGTTGAAGGCCGACACCCCGTGGCAGCAGGCCTTCACGCTGGACATCGTCAAGCAGATCAAGGTGATGCCCTGATCAGCGGCCCGGCTGCTCGAAGGTGCTGACGGCGCGCAGCAGCTCGTCAGCCTGCCCTCGCAGGCTGGACGAGGCTGCCGCCATCTGCTCCACCAGCGCGGCGTTTTGCTGGGTGGTGCGGTCCATGTCGGTGACGGCGGCGTTGACGTGCCCCACGCCATCGGCCTGCTCGTGGCTGGCCGCGCTGATTTCACCGACGATCTGATTGACGCGCTGGATGCTGTCGACCACGTCGGTCATGGTGCGCCCGGCCTGGTCCACCAGGGTGCTGCCGGCCTCCACCTTCTCCACGCTGGCGCTGATCAGGCCCTTGATGGCCTTGGCGGCCTCGGCCGAGCGACTGGCCAGGCTGCGCACCTCCGAGGCCACCACGGCAAAGCCACGGCCTTGTTCGCCCGCCCGGGCGGCTTCCACGGCCGCATTGAGGGCCAGGATGTTGGTCTGGAAGGCGATGCCATCGATGGTGCCTATGATGTCGCTGATGCGCTTCGATGACTCGTGGATGTCGTGCATGGTGCTGACCACCTGGGCCATGACCTGCCCCCCCTCGCGGGCCACGGTGCTGGCCTGATCGGCCAGTTGATTCGCGGTCTGGGCGTTCTCGGCGTTCTGTCGCACGGTCTGGCTGAGCTGGTCCATGGACGCGGCGGTTTCCTGCAAAGCGCTGGCCTGCTGTTCGGTGCGAGACGACAGGTCCATGTTGCCCTGGGCGATCTCCTTGCCCGCGACGGCCACACCGTCGGCGTTGCGCTGCACCACCTCAAACACCTGCGCGATGCGGGCGATGAACTGGTTGAAGCTGCGGGCGATGACGGCCAGCTCGTCATGGCCACCATGGTCGTCCAGCCGGGCCCGCAGGTCCGCCTGTGCACCCGCCAGCCCCTGCATCGTGAGGCTGAGCTGCCGCAAAGGACGCATCAGGTGACGCACCAGCCACACCATGGCACCGGCCGCCAGGGCGCAGGCCAGCAAGGCCACCGCCACCGACCAGGCCAAGGCCTCGCGCGCCTGGGCCATGGCGGCGCTGACGGGGTACGACACCCGAACGCTCCACGCCGGCACACCGTCAGCCACCTGCACGGGCCTGAACAGGTGCACCCACCCTTGCTCGTCCTCGTACTGGTACGGTTGGCCCTGGGCGATGTGGCTCAGGGCTTGCGGCGGCAGGTCATCGGCCTGGCGGGCCAGGCGTTCGGGCTCGTGCACGGCCACGTACAGGCCGCCGGCCGACAGCAAGGCCACACGCGATTCGGGCATGGGCTGCAGGCGAGACAAGCGTGCCGACAAGTCCATCAGCGGCAGATCGGACCCGGCCATGCCCACGAAGCGCCCCTCCACCATCACCGGCACGGCGATGGTGGCCATGAGCACGTCCTTGCCGGCCACCGGGTAGAGGTAGGGCTCGATGAGCGCGGGCTTGCCCGTGCGGCGGGGAATGTCGTACCAGTCGTTGGCCCCGGGCTTCTCATAGTCCAGCAAGGGTTCGACGGCGATGGCGCCACTGCCCCGGTTCCAATAGGCGATGTAGCGGCCGGTGGCGTCGTAGGCCGGCGAGTGGTTGACGTACTCGGCGTCCAGACCATCCAGGGCATTGGGCTCCCAGATGGAGTAGGTGCCAATGAACTCGGTGTTGTCTTGCAGGACCTGCCGGGACATGTCGTCGAGCTGGTCTCGGCTGGGTGGCCGCCCCGCTTGTTTCATGCCCTGCAAGGTGGCGGCGTAAGCCCGAACGGTGCTGAAGCTGCTTCCGAGCTCACCAGCGACCGACACGGCCACCTCGTTGGCCGCCAGATCGGCCTGCTTCGCGGCATCGTCACGGGCCATGCCGCTCATCTGCCAGCCGATCACCGAACTGACCGTGCCCACGCACAAGACACACAGGACGGTGGCCGCCAGGGTCAGCTTGGCCGTGAGTGACCAGGCGCTGAAACGGGTGACAGAAAGGCCGGCAGGCGAAACAGCAAAGGTGGACATGGCGAGGCAAAAACAACGGACAACGATCAGGTATCGGCCCCGAAGGGTGAAACTGAAGCCCCGAAGCGGCGCACGCGGGAGGCTGGTCCGGCATTCGTGGCATGCTGCGTTCTGTGACCTCACGCATCCCTGTCCCCTCTTTGGTGCCTGGCGGGCGCTCACGCGCCTGGGGCCTGCTGTGGCTGCTGGCATTGGCCGGTTGCGCACACGAACCGTCGGCGTCGGTGCCCCCTTCCCAGTCCGCAGACAGCGGCCTGACGCAGGCGGCCGAGGCCCCCGCGCCGCCAGCCTCGCCTGAAACCTCACCGCCCCTGAGCACCGAGGCCCGATTTGCGCAATGGCTGAGCGGTTTTCGCCTGGCCGCCGAACGGGCAGGCATCCGCGAGGCCACGCTGTCCAGCGCGCTGGACACGGCACAGCTGCAAAGCCGCATCATCCGCAACGACCGCAACCAGGGTGAATACGTGCGCCCGGTGTGGGCTTACCTCGACAGCGCCGCCTCACCACTGCGGGTGCGCATCGGTCGCGCCCGGCTCGCCGACACGGCGCCTTCGGCACCGGCCGCGCAGGCGGCGCAGGCCCGGCATGGGGTGCCCGCCTCGGTGCTGGTGGCCATCTGGGGCATCGAAACCAGCTTTGGCAGCCACCTGGGCGATGTGCGCGTGATCGACGCCCTGGCCACCCTGGCCTTTGACGGCCGCCGAGAAGCCTGGGCGCGACAAGAACTGATGGCGGCCTTGCGCATCATCGACCAGGGCGACATCGACGCCGAACACATGATCGGCTCGTGGGCGGGCGCCATGGGGCAGACCCAGTTCATGCCCTCCACCTTCCTGGCGCACGCGGTGGACGCCGATGGCGACGGCCGCCGAGACCTCTGGGGCAGCCTGGACGATGTCATGGGCTCCACAGCCAACTACCTGCAGCATTCGGGGTGGGTGGCCGGTGAGCCGTGCCTGACCGAGGTGCGCCTGCCCTCGGGCTTTGACCCGGCCCTGGCCGAGTCCGACATCCGGCGCGATGCCAGCGCCTGGGCCCAGGCCGGTGTTCGGCCGGTGGACAACACCGCGCCCACCGCCGCGTTGCCCGCCATGCACGACGCCAGCATCTTGCTGCCAGCGGGCTTGCAGGGCCCCGCCTTCATGGTGGGGCGCAACTTCCGCGCCGTGCTGCACTACAACAGGGCCAACAGCTACGCGCTGGCCGTGTGCCTGCTGGCGCAACAGATCGACGGCGGCCCTGGCGTGCAGGCCCCCTGGCCACGCGACCAGCGCCTGCTGACCCGCAGCGAGGTCATGACCCTGCAATCGCAGCTCAATGCCCTGGGGTTTGACGCGGGCGAAGCCGATGGCGTGGCCGGGCCGGCCACCCGCAAGGCACTGCGGGCCTGGCAGCGTCAGCAGGGGCTGCCGGCCGATGGTTTCGTGAATGCCGAGGTGCTGGGGCGATTGACCGCTTCCAACGAGGCTCCAGCCCCCTGATGTCCTGCGACGGACCGTGGGCGGCCATGGTCCGGAAAACCCGCTATGGCGCCAGCGACTGAAAAAACGTCGCCGTGACCTCATCCGCCGGAAAGAAGGTCTCGATGCGCAACTCGTCGGTGGTCACGTCTTGCGCCGTGCCGAAGGTGCTCAGCAGGCTGAAGACGCGCAAGGTGAGGTCACCAAGCGCCATTTCCACGTTGACCGTGGGCGTGAGCGGCGCCACCGCGCCACCCTGGGGCTTGGAGGCCTTGCCCAGACCCGCCATGGCCACCAGATCCTGGTGCAGTGCGCGCAAGGCCTCGTCCATCGGGGCGGCCACCATCTCGCGTTGCAGGCGCTCCAGCATGTGCGGCGCCACCTGCTCCCAGTTGCGCACCAGCGGGCGCAAGCCCTGGGGATGGAAGCTCAAGCGCAGCACATTCTGCCGACCGCTGGGGTCCACGCGCTGCCACACCTCGTCCGGCGGGCCCAACACGGCCATGAGGCGTTCAGCGGCCTGGTTGCGCAGCAGCGTGTTCCATTGCCGATCCAGCACGATGGCGGGATACGGCTCGTGGTGCTTCAAGGTGAGCTCCAGAGCACGGCGCACGCTGGCCATGTCGTCATCACTGAGCGTGCGATGCTCGAACACCGGCGCAAAGCCGCCCGCGTGCAACAAGAGGTTGCGTTCGCGCAGGGGCAGGTCCAACGCTTGAGCCAGGTCCAGCAACAACGCTCGGCTGGGCCGTGCACGACCCGACTCGACGAAGCTCAGGTGTCGCTGCGACACGCCGGCGGCCAGGGCCAACTCCAACTGCGGCAAGCGCCGCAACTGTCGCCAAGCCTTGAGCAGCGAAGGCAAGGACGCCTCTGCCCGGGATGGCGGCACGGTCGGGAGTTCGGGCGCAGTCAGCATGAGCCCATTCTGGCGCAGCCACATCATGCCGTCGATGACCTGGCAGGTAATTGATGACCGGCTCGACCGTGCCTAGATTGGATGGCGTGCTCAACCCGGGGCCGACACCGTCCCGCTGAAAGGACCGTCATGAACCTGCGTCAACTCATCATCGCGGCCGCATTGCTGGCCTTCACCGCCTTCTCTCTGGTTGTCGTCGGCGAGGTGGGCTACATCGGCCTCTGGCAGGCCGGCCTGGCGTCCAAGGCCACGCTGCAAATCCTGCTGGACCTGTGCATCGCCTGTGGGCTGGGCGGCTTGTGGCTGCTCGGTGATGCCCAACGGCGGGGCGTGACCCCCTGGCCATGGCTGCTGGCCGTGCTCACCCTGGGCTCCATCGGCTTGCTGGCCTACCTGTTCATGCGCGAACGCGATGCCACGCCTGAAGCCGCACCCCATGCAACCCCATGATCTGTTCACCGAGCCCACCATGCGCCACCTCGTCACCACCTGCCTGCTGATCGTGGGCCTCATCCACCTCATGCCCCTGGCGGGCGTGCTTGGGGCCGAGCGCCTGGCCGGGCTCTATGGCTTGCCTGCCCGCCTGCTGGAGGACCCCAACCTGGTCATCCTGATGCGCCATCGGGCGGTGCTGTTCGGGCTGTTGGGTGGCTTCCTGCTGCTGGCGGCGTTTCGGCCAAACTTGCAGGCCATCGCCTTGGTGATGGGGTTCGCCAGCGTGCTGTCCTTTCTGGGGCTGGCATGGAGTGCTGGGCCTCACAACGCGGCGATCGGTCGCGTGGTCACCGCCGACCTGATCGCGCTGCTGGCCCTGATCGTGGGTGGCGGAGCGCGGCTGCTGCGTTGAGTGAGGCCTAAAATCCGGCCCCTTTGACACGCATTGCCACGCCCCACACGGGGCGGCCCCACGGGCACCATGAACATCACCGTCAGCGAAGAACTCAAGGCCTACATCGACCCACTGACCCCCGACGAGCACGAGGCGCTGGAGCGCAGCCTGCTCGCCGAAGGCTGCCGGGATGCTTTGGTGCTGTGGGGCGAGCTGCTGATCGACGGGCACAACCGGTATGGCATCTGCCAGAAACACGGTATTCCGTTTCAGACGGTGCAGCATCCGCACTTCAAGTCGATGGACGACGTGCACCTGTGGATGATCGACCAGCACCTGGGTCGGCGCAGCGTGTCGGACTTCCAGCGGGGTGTGCTGGCCCTGCGCAAGCGCGAGATCCTGGCGCAGCGCAAGGCGCAGCAGGCGGAGGCCCGTTCAGGCGAGGCGGCAGGGGCCTCAACACCTGACACGACGTCGGACACCCCGGACACGCCCACCACCGAGGCCCCGGCCCTGAAGAGCCGCGCCGACATCGCACGCGCCGCACGCCTGAGTGCCAACCAGGTGGTGATGATCGAGAAGATCCAGACCCAGGCGGTGCCGGAGCTGGTCGAGGCCGTGAAGCAAGGCACCATCAGCCTCAATGCGGCGGCGGCCGTGGCCTCGCTGCCCGCCGACGAGCAGAAGGCCGCAGCCGTGGCGGGCAAGGACGAACTCAAACAGGCGGCCAAGCGGGTGCGCGAGGTGAAGCGCAAAGCCAGCCCCACGGCCGACGCCGCGCCGCACGATGAGGCCTCAGCGGCCGCCAAGGCCACCGATGCGGTGGATGAGCTGCAGACCCTGCGCCAGCGGGTGGCCGAGCTGACCGCCGAGAACGAGCATCTGCGTGCCCAACTGGCCCTGCTGCGGGCCACGGCCTGATGATCGCGCCGGGAACCCTCGGCGCTCAGAGCGCCATCAACCCTTGAGTTGAGCCCGCATGGCGTCGATGACGGCCTTGTAATCGGGCTGGCCGAAGATGGCCGAGCCGGCCACGAAGGTGTCGGCGCCGGCATCGGCCACGCGGCGGATGTTGTCCACCTTGATGCCGCCGTCCACCTCCAGGCGGATGTCACGCCCCGAAGCGTCGATGATCTTGCGCACCTGCTCGCACTTGCGCAGCGTGCTGTCGATGAAGCTCTGGCCCCCGAAGCCGGGGTTCACGCTCATCAGCAGCACCACGTCGACCTTGTCGAGCACCCACTCCAGCACGTCCACCGGGGTGGCGGGGTTGAACACCAGGCCGGCCTGGATGCCTTCGGCCTTGATGAGTTGCAGGGTGCGGTCCACGTGGGTAGAAGCGTCGGGATGGAAGGTGACGATGTCGGCGCCCGATTTGGCAAAGGCCGTGGCCAGCGCGTCCACCGGTTGCACCATCAGGTGCACGTCGATGGGCACCTTCGTGCCGTCTGCCTTGACCGAATGCTTGCGCAGGGCCTGGCACACCATGGGCCCGAAGGTCAGGTTGGGCACGTAATGGTTGTCCATCACGTCGAAGTGGATCCAGTCGGCGCCAGCGTCGATCACGTGGCGCACCTCTTCGCCCAAACGGGCAAAGTCGGCCGAGAGGATGCTGGGGGCGATGCGGAAGGTGCGCGACATGATGAGGGGGGCGGTGGACCGCGCCAAGTTCAAGCAGAACGCCATTGTAGGAAAAGGCGCAGGGTGAGCCAGCAGGCTGCGCCGCAAATGCCTAGAATGCGCCGCATGAGCCTTGCCAAATTCAGCTGCTCGGTGCAGCCCCGCTACCTGGAGGAGCAGAGCAACCCTGCTGCCCACGAATACGCCTTCGCGTACACGGTCACCATCGTGAACGCGGGCGATGTGGCGGCGCAGTTGATCGGGCGGCGCTGGCTGATCACCGACGCCACCGGCAAGGAAGAAGAGGTGCGGGGCCTGGGGGTGGTGGGCCAACAACCGTTCCTGAGGCCGGGCGAGCGCTTCGAGTACACCAGCTGGACGCGCCTGGACACCCCTCACGGCGTCATGGAAGGCACGTATTACTGCATGACCGAAGACGCCCGCGCGTTCGAGGCGCCCATCGACGCCTTTGTGCTGGGCCGCGCCCAGTCGCTGCATTGACCCATGGGCATCGTCTCGACCTTGATGGCGCCCCTGACGCGCCAGACGTGGTGGCCGCGCCCGGGCAACGGCTTTGAGCTGGAGCCCTTCCTGGACGCCGCTGAGCGTTGCGACTGCTCGGTGGAGCGCCATGTCTGGCTGATCCGCCTGATCGACTGGATACGCCGGGGTGAACCCCTGACGGGCACGCGCCTGGTGCTGCGGCAACTGGAGCAGGATCCGGCCCGCCGTGCGCGCGTGGTGGGCCTGCTGGCCCGCTTCTGGCAGGACGTGGACGTGGCCGCCCTGCTGGCCGATTACGGCTTCTCGCCGCGCACCTCGTTCCTCAACGAGCTGGGCGAGCGCCTGCGGCGGCGCATGATCCCCCTGAGCCCGGAGACGCATGACCTGGGCATGCTGTTTCACCTGCTGTTTGACCACCCGGACGACCTGCTGTGGCTGCAGCGCCTGGACGAGGACACCCTGGCCAGCCTGGGCGCGCTGTGGACCGAGGTGATGGCACTGGCCTATGCGCTCGAAGAAGGCCAGGAGCGCCGCCGCCTGCCCCTGACATGGCGCGGCCCCTTCTTTGACGGCATGTTCTACCTGGCCACGCAGATCCGGGCGGCGGGGTTCTCCACCCAGTTTCGCTCGCGCATGGGGGTGCGGCTGGATGCCGACTTCGAGGTGGAGTTGCTGGCGGCCGAGCGCCGCTCGCACGACGAAAGCGTGCGTCAGGCCTTTCGACAGCTGGGTCACGTGACCGAGCGCGTGCACGACATGGCCCTGGCCCATGTCGAAGCCGGTGGCACGCCGGGCAAGTGGCCGGCGGCCATGCTGCAGGAGGCGCAGTACCTGCGGCTGCTGCTGGACCGCTGCGCCGAGGGGGCCCGGGGCCTGCACGGCCACCTGGAAGAGCACGGCATCTCGGTCGATCTGGTGTTCCAGATCGACCAGTTGTGCGAACGCTGCCGACGCCTGGAGATGTTGCTGGACGTCGTGCTGGCGCCCAAGCCGGGTGGCGCCATCCGCCACCTGCTGATCGAGCTGGTGACCGTGGGCGTGGCCCGGCGCAGCGTGCGCGCCCTGTTCAGGCAACACACCTCGCAACTGGCCCGCAAGGTGGCCGAACGCAGCGCCGCATCAGGCGAGCACTACATCACCCGCGACTGGCCAGAGTACCGTCGCATGCTGCGCAGCGCGGCCGGCGGTGGCGCGGTGATGGCGGCCACCACCTTCATCAAGTTCGGCATCGGGGCCTTGGCGGCCTCACCGTTCTGGCTGGGCATGGCCGCCGGACTGAACTACGCCCTGAGCTTCGTGGCCGTGCAGCTGCTGCACTTCACGGTGGCCACCAAACAGCCCGCCATGACGGCGCCGGCCATGGCCGCCAAACTGGCCGACGTGCAGGCCGATGAGGCGGTGGAGGGCTTTGTGGACGAGGTGGCCAACCTGATGCGCTCTCAGGTGGCGGGCATCGTGGGCAACATGGTGGCCGTGGCACCCCTGGTGCTGGGCGTGCAGTGGCTGGCGTGGTGGCTGGGGGGCGCGCCGGTGGTCGATCAGGAAACGGCCCGCCATGTGCTTGAGAAGATGACCTTGCTGGGCCCCACGCTGTTTTACGCGGCGTTCACCGGCGTGCTGCTGTTCTCATCGAGCATGATCGCCGGCTGGGCCGAAAACGCCTTCGTGCTGCACCAGATGGACAGCGCCATGCAGTGGAACCCGCGCATACGGGCCTGGCTGGGCGTGGCCCGCACGGCCAAGTGGGCCCGCTGGTGGCGCCAGAACATCTCGGGGCTGGCCGCCAACGTGTCGCTGGGCTTCATGCTGGGCGTGGTGCCCGTGATCGCCAGCTTCCTGGCCTTGCCCCTGGACGTGCGCCACGTGACCCTGTCCACCGGACAGGTGGCCGCCGCGCTGGGGGCCTTGGGCACCGACGTGCTGCGCGAGCCGGGCTTTTGGTGGTGCGTCGTGGCCCTGCCCCTGACGGGCATGCTCAACGTGGGCGTGAGCTTCGTGATGGCGCTGCGCGTGGCCATCCGGTCACGGGGCGTCAAGGTCAAGGACCGCGCGCGCCTGAACGCCGCCATCTGGACGCGCGTGCGGCGTCATCCCTTGAGCTTCTTCTTGCCCCCCTCGGGGGCAGGCGCGGCGGCCGAGGCATCGACACCGGCCTTGCCCTCGCCCTCGGCCGACGACGCCCCGCCTTCCGACAAATCCTGATCGTCCAGCCCAGGCTCGCCCCGGCGGCGGCCGGAAAACATGGTCCACCAGACCAGGAACAACAAGACGGCCAGGGCCGCCAAGGCTTCAAGCACAATCAACCACATGATGCTCTCTGGTGTAGATGGACAACCCGCCCGACGGGCCGCCGGCTGGCTGGCCCTCGCCTTGATTGTAGGCAGCCTGGCCGGTTGCGGCAGTTGGCTGCACCTGCCCCGCGCGCCTGAAGCGCCTCGGGCCCGGCCTGCGCCCACGGCGCCACCCACCGGGCCCCTGGCCGACGGCAGCGTGCAGCGCACCAAATCGCGCTGGGTGCCCGCGCAGTGGGCCGACCTGCCGGGCTGGCAGACCGACCCCGTGAGCGACTGGTGGCCCGCCCTGCACCGGGGGTGTGCCCGCCCGGCCCACCCCGACTGGACGGCCTTGTGCACCGAGGTGCGGCGGCTGGGGCCGCAATGGGGGGCCCAGATGGGCGACGATCTGCTGCGCCAGTGGGTGCAGTCGCAGTTGAGCCCGTGGCGGGTTGAAGGGCCGGATGGCCAGGTGCAAGGCCTGCTGACCGGTTATTTCGAGCCCCTGCTGGAAGGGCGACGCCAGCCCACCGGGCGGTTTGTGCACCCGCTGTACCGCGCCCCGGCCGACCTGGCCACCCGCCGCCCGCACTACACCCGGGCCGAACTGGAACAGTTGCCCCAGGCCCGCGCCGACCTGCAAGGGCGCGAGCTGGTCTACCTGGCCGACCCGCTGGACGTGCTGCTGATCCAGGTGCAGGGCTCTGGCCGCGTGATCCTGGCCGATGAGCCCGATGCCCAGGGCCAGCCCACCGTGGTGCGCATGGCCTTTGCCGGTCACAACGATCAGCCTTATGCCTCGGTGGCCCGGTGGCTGGTGGACCAGGGCGCCTTCACGCTGGACCAGGCCTCCTGGCAGGCCATCCGGGCGTGGGCCGAGCGCAACCCTGCCCGGGTGCCCGAAATGATGCGGGCCAACCCACGGGTGGTGTATTTCAAGGAAGAGGTGCTGCGCGACCCGAACGTGGGCCCTGCCGGCGCACAAGGGGTGCCGTTGACCCCGGGACGCTCGATCGCCGTGGACCGCGACAGCATCCCCCTGGGCACCCCCGTGTGGATGGACAGCACCCTGCCCCAGAACTGGAGCAGCCTGCCGCTGCCGGTCAAGTACCTGCGACGGCTGGTGATGGCGCAAGACACGGGCGGGGCCATCCTGGGCGCCGTGCGGGCCGATTTTTTCTGGGGCTGGGGCGATGAGGCCCTGGGCGCTGCCGGCAAGACCAAGCAGCCGCTGGCCCTGTGGGCCTTGTGGCCGCAGGGACGCACCCCCGACCGCCTGGCGCGCTGATCAGCCGGGCAGGAAGTTCAGCACCTGCCGGGCAAACTGGCCGACATCGATGGGCTTGGCGATGTAGCCATCGCAGCCCGCCGCGCGCATCTTCTGCTCGTCGCCTTTCATGGCGTAGGCCGTGAAGGCCACCACCGGCAGGGCCTGCCACCGCTCATCGGCCTTGAGTTCGCTCACGAAGCTCAGGCCGTCCACCCCGGGCAGCTGAATGTCCAGCAGCACCAGGTCCGGCGCATGGTGGTGCAGCACCAGCCTGGCCGAGGGCACGTCATGGGCGCCGTGCACGTCACATCCGGCCGCTTCCAGCAGAAAGCTGGCCAGCTCCAGGTTCATCGCGTTGTCGTCCACGATCAACACCCGCGTGGACATCGGCTGGGGCGACGGGCTCATGTCAGGCTCCTGGTGTCACCGTGCCCCACGCGCCAGCGGCGCAGGCTGTCCAGCAAGGCGTCCAGCGGCCCCTGCCCCTTGTCGAGGAGGGCGGCCGCCGACTGGCTCAGCTGCGCCACCTCCGCAGGCGACAGGATCATCGCCGTCCAGATGAACACGGGCACCTCGTGGCGGCCCCACCGGGCGTTCAGGGCTTCGATGAACTGGAAGCCGTCCAGCCCCGGCATCATCAGGTCGAGCACGATCGCATCGACGGCCTCACCGGGCGCGTCCCCCAGGAGCGCCAGGCCGGCCTGGCCGCTGTGCGCACGCAGGGTGTTCACGCCCAGGCCGGCCAGGGTGGCGGCCATCAGGTCCAGCGCCAAGGGGTCGTCGTCCACCACCAGCACCTGGGCAGGCCGTGGCCGCCCGCCCCGCAACAAACCTGCGCGCTTCAGGCCGGCGGCGATCTGCTCAGCCTGCAGCGGCTTGGCCAGCACATCGTCCACCCGGTAGCCCGCAGCCGACTGCGCGGGCGCGCTCAAGGTGAGGGCCACCACCGGCGTGCGGGCATTGGGCGCATGGCCGCGGATGCCTTGCAATGGCTCGAAAGGCTGCCCCCCCGGCAGGTGAAGCTCCAGGGCGATGGCGTCGTAATCGGTGCGCGAGGCCGCCTGCACGGCCGCATGGTGGTCAGCGACCAGGTCCACGGCAAAGCCGTGCGGCTGCAAGCCGTCACGCCAGGCCTCGGCCACCTCGGGTCGGGGCTGCACGGTCAGCAGGCGCAGCGGCGCGACCGGCGTACCCTGCGGCCGCACACCCTCCTCGACCGGGCCATCGGCCAGCACGCCTTCAAAGTCGGGCACCACCCGGGGCAAGACCAGGTGGAACACACTGCCTTGGCCCTGCACGCTGCGCACCCCCACGTCGCCCCCCTGGGCCCGCACGATGCGGCGGGTGAGGGCCAGGCCCAGGCCTGTGCCCTGGTGACGTTTGACCAGCGTGCTGTCCAGTTGCTGGAAGGCGGTGAACAGGCGCGGCAGATCGGCCTCGGCGATGCCCACACCGGTGTCATGCACTTCGATGCGCACATGGTCCGGCCCTTCAGGCAACGCCAGCACACGCACCTCTCCGCCCGCAGGCGTGAACTTGATGGCGTTGGACACGTAGTTGTAGACCACCTGCTTGAGCCGGGACACGTCCAGGCTCACCGCGTCCACCTCTGGGGCCACCCGCCACTGCAGCGTGACGGCCTGCCGATCGGCCATGGGCTGCATCACCCGCATGAGGTCCTGCATCTGCTCCGACAGGGAACAGGGCTCGGAGTGAAAGCTCATCTTGCCGGCCTCGACCTTGGACAGGTCGAGCACGTCGTTGATCAGGGTGAGCAGGTGGCGCCCACTGCTGGCGATGTGGCCTAAAAACGTGTGGTGCTTGGGCGAATCGTGCGGCACCGCACCGCTGTGCAGCAGGTCTGCAAAGCCGATGATGGCATTGAGCGGGGTGCGCAACTCGTGCGACATGTTGGCCAGGAACTCGCTCTTGAGTCGGTTGGCCTCTTCCATTTGCTGCATCTGGGCCTCCAGCCACACGCCCTTGGCCCGCATGGCCTCGGCCTGACGCTGCTGGCTGAGGTCGCGAGAGATGGTGGAGGCGCCCACGACGTGCCCCTGGGCATCCAGGATGGGCGAGCTGGTGACCGCCACGTCCACCAGACGACCATCGCGGTGCAGCCGCACGGTTTCGAACGGGGGGACTTTCAGCCCACGGGCCAGCCGGTCGATGATGCCGCGCTCCTCCTCAACACGGCTCTCGGGCATCAGCATGGCCACGTTGCGGCCCAAGGCCTCGTCGGCCGTGTAGCCAAACAGCACCTCGGCGCCGTGGTTCCAGCTGGTGATGACGCCCTCAAGGGTCTTGCCGATGATGGCGTCCTGGGACGAGGCCACGATGGCGGCCAGGCGCCCGGCCTGGGCCTGAGCCTCTCGCAGGCCCGAGAGGTCTCTGAACACCATGACAAAGCCGCCAGGGCCTTCGTCGCCCGGGTCCATGGGCCGGATGGGCGCGACCTGAAGGTCGATGTCGCGCACGCCCCCCGGGGCGCGCACCTGCAAGCGATGCGAGCCGGTCGGCGGCGCTGGGGCCTCGGCCTGCACCGCCGCGATCAGCGACGACCAGGTGGCCGGCGGCACCAAGGGCGCCACCACCTCCAGCGGCTGGCCCATGGCCTGTGCCGCAGACAGCCCGAACAAGGCTTCGGCCGTGGCGTTGAGGTCGGTGACACGGCCCGCGTCGTCCACCGCCAGGTAACCCGCCTCGACACTGGACAAAGACAGGAGCAGCGCCTGCTGGGCACCGGCCAGCCGATCTTGCGCCTGCCGGCGCTGAACCACCTCGACCTTCAAGGCGGCGATGGCGTCTTCCAGCTGGCGTGCGCTCGGGATCTTGAGGGCCGCCGGCATCAGCCGCCACGCGGCCACGGCCGTGGCCAGCGATACCAGGGCGGTCAGCCACTTGATGGCGGTTTCCAGCTCGTAGGCGGGCTGCCAGATGGTCCACACACCCATGACGTGGGTGAGGCCACACGCCGCGATGAACATGGAAAACAACCACGCGATGCCGTTGAACTGCGCGTGGGGCCGGCGCCTGACGAAGGCCACCAGCGTGATGGGGATGGAGAAATACGACGCCGCGATCAGCGCATCGGCCGACACCATGGCCCACAAAAGCCCCGGATCCCAGGTGAAACAATACCCATGGGGCAGGTAGCCCTGCCTCCCCAGCAGATTGGTGATCCAGTCCATGGTCTTGTCAGCCGACCGGCGTTGTTGTCACGCCAGTCTGATGACAAGCTTGATGTGTGTCAACCGAAGGATCGCGCCGGTGTCATTCAGTAGGTCTTGTAAGGCAGGAACTTGCCCGACATGACGATGTTCACGCGGTCACCCGCCGGATTGGCCTCGCGCTGCAGGTCCATCTTGAAGTCGATGGCGCTCATGATGCCGTCGCCAAACTCTTCATGGATGAGCGCCTTGAAGGTGGTGCCGTACACATTGATCAGCTCGTAGAAACGGTAGATCAGCGGGTCGGTGGGCACGGCCGTGGGCAGCGAGCCCTTGTAAGGCACTTCCTGCAGCCACAGCTTGGCCTCGTCGGGCAGGCCGAAGATCTCGGCCACGGTGGCAGCCTGCTCGGCCGTGAAGGCCATCTGCCCCAGGCACGCGGCGGTCACCCATTCCTTGCTCAGGCCCACCTTGGGGGCCACGTCGGCCCACTTCAGGCCCTTCTTGACCTTGGCTTCGATGATCAGGTCGGTCACGTCTTCGCGGTTCATGTTGCGCTCCTTCAAAAAACTCACTTGAATTGACGGTCCGATTCGGCGATCGGCACGTCGTTGATCGAGGCTTCGCGGCGGGCCATCAGGCCGCGCTCATCGAAGGTCCAGTTCTCGTTGCCGTACGCCCGCCACCACTGGCCGGCATCGTCGTGGTACTCGTACTCGAAGCACACCGAGATGCGGTTGCCGTGGAAGGCAAACAAGCGCTTCTTGAGTCGGTACTCATGCTCTTTGGCCCACTTGCGCGTCAAGAAGGCCTTGATGGCTTCGCGCCCGGTGAAGAACTCGCTGCGGTTGCGCCACCACGAGTCCTCGGTGTAGGCCGCCGCACAGCGCTCGGGGTCTTTGCTGTTCCAGGCGTCTTCGGCCATCTGCACCTTCAGGCGGGCCGTTTCTTCGGTGAACGGGGGCAGCGGGGGACGGCTCACGGTGGGCACTCCTTTCAAGAGGGGCGCGGCTTCTCTGGCCAGCGTTTCATTCATGTCTGTCTCCTCGGCAGGCAATGGCTGCAGTTCAGGCCACCGCCATCACGGACACCGCCGCAGGTGCCAGGCCTGCGGCCAGACCTGGGCGCACCTCGGGCGGCTCCACCGGCGCACGCCCGTGGCTGAGCTGCTTGGAGCGGTCCACCAGAAAATCCACCAGGTGGTTGCGCAAGGGGTAGAACTGCGGGTCGTGGTGCAGGCCCGCGCGCGTGCGGTCACGCGGCAGGGTGTTGACCACGATCTCGGCCACACGGGCTTGCGGGCCGTTGCTCATCAGCAAGATCTTGTCGGCCAGCAAAATGGCCTCGTCCACATCGTGCGTGATCATGAACACCGTCTGCTGGGTCTCGGCGCAGATGCGCAGCAGCTCGTCCTGGATGGTGCCGCGCGTCAGCGCATCGAGCGCACCGAAGGGCTCGTCGAGCAACAGCATCTTGGGCTCGATGGCAAAGGCGCGCGCAATGCCCACCCGTTGTTTCATGCCGCCCGACAGTTGCGAGGGCTTCTTGTCGATGGCGTGGCTCAGGCCCACCAGCTGCACGTACTTCTCGACATGGGCACGCAACTCGGCCTTGCTCTTGTCGGGCCACTTCGAGCGCACGGCAAACGCGATGTTCTGCCGCACCGTGAGCCAGGGCATCAATGCGTGGCCCTGGAAGACCACACCGCGCTCCAGGCCGGGGGCCGACACCTCGCGCCCGTCCATGAACACATGCCCTTGAGACGCTCTTTCGAGCCCGGCCAGGGTGTTGAGGATGGTGGTCTTGCCGCAGCCCGAATGGCCGATGATGCAGACGAACTCACCGCGCTTGATCTCGAAGTTGACCTGATCGAACACGGCCTCGGTGGCGCCAGGGTAGGTCTTGGCCAGGCCTTGCACCTGCAGGTAGGCTCGGGAAGGGTCAGTCGACATAGGTCACCGCCTTTTGCAGTCGTCCAAAGCTCAGGTCGAGCACCATGCCCACCAGACCGATCATGAGGATGGCGAACATCACGTTGGGCAGCGAGAGGTTGTTCCACTCGTTCCACACGAAGTAGCCGATGCCCGTGCCCCCCACCAGCATCTCGGCGGCCACGATCACCAGCCACGCGATGCCCATGCTGATGCGCATGCCCGTGAGGATGGTGGGCGCCGCCGCCGGCAGGATCACCTCAAAGGCCGTGCGCCAGCGCGAGACCTCCAGCGTGCGGGCCACGTTGAGCCAGTCCTTGCGCACGCTGGCCACCCCGAAGGCGGTGTTGATCAGCATGGGCCAGATCGAGCAGATGAAGATCACGAAGATGCCCGAGGTGGTCGAATCCTTGATGGTGTAGAGCGCCAGGGGCATCCAGGCCAGCGGCGAGATCGGCTTGAGCACCTGGATGAAGGGGTCGAGCGCCCGGTAGATCAGGGGCGACATGCCGATCACGAAGCCCAGGGGAATGGCCACGGCCATGGCGATCAGGTAGCCCACCGCCACGCGGCCCAGCGAATACGCCAGCTGGATGCCGATGCCCTTGTCGTTGGGCCCGTTGTCGTAAAAGGGGTCGGTGATGTGGCCCCACACCACCGAGCCCATCTGCGCCAGCGTGGGAAAGCCCGACCCTGCACCGCCGCCTTCGGCCAGCGGGTCCTTGCCCATCAGCTGCAGGTACTCGATCTGCTCGGGCGTGAGGTTGGCCGCAGGCGAGGCCTTGGGCAGGGTGGCCAGGTGCCAGATGGCCAGGATCAGGCCCAGGATCAACAGCGACAGCACGCTGGCCTTGACCTGGTCTGACCGCCACCATGTCGTGGATGTGCTGCTCATGACCGACCTCAGGTGCGCTTGACCGCAAAGCTGTTGACGTAGGCTTCAGGCTTGGCCGGATCGAAGGCCTTGCCCATCACCTTGAAGCCGGGGTAGGCGCCTTCGGGTGCGGTTTCGCCCAACTGCTTCATGTACTTCTTGGCGTCGGTCAGCAAGAACACCTGCTCGGCGATCTGCTTGTAGTTCACATCGCCCTTCACATAGCCCCAACGCTTCATCTGAGTGAGCATCCACACCGCCATCGACTGCCAGGGGATGGGGTTGAAGTCGGCGCGGTCGGGCACGTTCTTCACGTTGCCCAGGCCATCGGCAAAGCGGCCCGTGAGCACCTGTTTGACCACCGCCTCGGGCTGGTTGAGGTACTGCGTGGGCGAGATGACCTTGGCGATCAGCTCGCGGTTCTTGGGCTGGCGGGCCATGGCCGCGGCCGTCAGCACGGCGCGGAACAGGGCGGCGAAGGTGTTGGGGTTCTGCTCGATGAACTCGCCGCTGGTGCCGAAGGCGCAGCAGGGGTGGCCATCCCACAGGTCTTTGGTGAGGATGTGGATGAAGCCGATTTCTTCATACACCGCACGCTGGTTGAACGGGTCGGGGCCGAGGTAGCCGTCGATGTTGCCGGCGCGCAGGTTGGCCACCATCTCGGGCGGCGGCACCACGCGGATCTGGATGTCGCGGTCCGGGTCCAGGCCCGCTTCGGCCACGTAGTAACGCAGCAGGAAGTTGTGCATGGAGTACTCGAAGGGCACCGCGAACTTGAAGCCCTTCCACATCTTGGGGTCGCGCTTGTCCTTGTGCTTGTTGGCCAGGGTGATGGCCTGCCCGTTCGTGTTCTGGATGGTGGCCACGTGCATGGGCTTGGGATTGGAGCCCAGCCCCATGCTGATGGCCAGCGGCATCGGCGACAGGAAGTGCGTGGCGTCGTACTCCTTGTTGATCATCTTGTCGCGGATGAGGGCCCAACCAGCCGTCTTGACCACGCTCACGTTCAAGCCCTGCTTCTTGTAGAAGCCCAGGGGGTGGGCCATGATCAAGGGCGTGGCGCAGGTGATGGGGATGAAGCCGATCTTGAGGTCTTTTTTCTCCAGCGGGGCGGCTTCTTGCGCCATGGCCTCCAGCGTGGTGAGGGGCATCACGCTGGAGATGGCCGCCATGGCCGTGCCCTTGCCCACCGCACGCAAGAAGCGACGGCGCTGGTCGTCTTGCGGGAACAAGGCCTTCATCATGCTGGCCTGGATGAACTCCCGGGCGTAGGTCTGGAAGTCTTCGGTCTCGCTGCGACGCTGCAGTTCTTGCGTGGCCTGCTCACGCGCCACGGCCGCGTTGTGCTCTTCCGGGCTGTGGTCTTGTCCGCATGCGCATTGCAGGCGCAGGGGGCGGTCGGCGTCGAAGGGATCGAAGTAACGTGACATGCGGGACTCCTGGTGCGCACCCTCGGGTGCAGGTCAGCGATGGGTTCACTGTAGGAATCCGCGCCTGTCGGCGCCATCACGAATCAGGTGATTTGTTTGTAGGGCTGGCACTACAGGGGGTGGCCGGGCAGCTCAGTCCAGCCAGGCCACCTGCACGGGCTCGCCATCCACGGCGGCCAGAACCCGAAACTGCTTGGGCGAGATCAATGCGCTGCCCGACGGTGCGCCATTGAGGTAGACCGCCTGCTGGAGCCGGTAGTCGCCGGGCTCCATCTCTTTGGGCACCGTCATGTTGAATGCGGTCTGGTAAGTGCCGGCCTCTCCCTGATTGGGTTGGCGCTTGCCCTTGAACCACTCCGTGCCGTACTTGTCGACGATGGCCACCTCGTGTTCGATCTTGACCGGCCCGCCGCTGCGCCCGGGCACCACGGTCAGGTCGGAGGTCACGTCCAGCGCCGCCTGCTTGCGCACCCTCCCGTCGGGCGACAGTTGCGTGCTGAAGGCTGTGACCATCGGCGCTGGCGGCAACTGCTTGTTGGCCTTGACGTACCCGGCCTTTACCTCCTGCTCGGTCTGGACGCGCTGTGCGGTGTAGGACTTGGCAAACTGGCAGCCCACATAAGCCGCCGCTGCGCACACCAATGCGGCCCGCACACGGTTGTTGCCATCGGCCACGGCGCCACACAGCAAGGAGGCCCCCATGGTCTCGAAGAAGCACTGCGGTGCCCCGGAGGCCTGAGGCCCCTGCCCGCCCGGTGTGGCACAACTGCTGAGCACGCCGACGCTCAGCACCACGCTGCAAAGCCTCAGGGTGCGAAACGACATGGCATCACGATTCATCATGGGTAGCTCCTGTGAGATGGACATTCAAGGGCGCAAGCGCCTCACCAAGGCCTGCCGCCGGCTCAAAAAATAGGCGCGGTCGCACCCCTCATCCAGCGCCTGGCCGGTGGCCTGGATGGCGCGCCCCAGGTCACCGTCACGCTCGTGACGGCGCACCGCCGCTCTCAGGGCATCACAGGGGTCGGCCACCGCCTGCGCCACACGCGCGGGCGAGGATCGAGCAGGCGGCTTGCTGACGGGGCGGGCGGGTGGTGCCGACGCATCGGGCACACGCGTCGAGGGCCCCAGGCCCAGATCCACGCTGGGCGGGGCGGGCAGTGGTGCGGTGGTGGATGGCAGGACCACGCTGGAGACCTGGGGCACGGGGGCCTCCGCCGCCGCAGTGGGCGGGGGCTGGTCGATGGCGGGCTTGCGGGTCAAGAAGGTGGTGAGCACAAAGGGCAGCGTCAGGGCCAGCGCGCCCATGCCGGCCCATCGGCGCCAGCCCGAGGGCAGGCGCCCGACCGGTTGGGGCGCAGGCGGATCAGGCGAAGGGGCGGCCAGCACCGATTCCAGCGCAGCACGCAGGCACTGCGCGCTGTCATGGCGTTGCGCAGGGTCTTTGGAGAGCACCTTCGTCAGCTGGCTCATGAGCGCCGCCGGGGGCTGCTGGCCGGACAGCACCAAGGGCGGCGGCGTGGCACGCACCTGCTGCTCCAGGATGTCGTATTCGGTGCTGCCCCGAAAGGGCACGTGGCCGGACAAGAGTTCGTACAACAGGATGCCGATGGCGTACAGGTCGGTGCGCTCATCCACCAGGTGCGGCGTGGTGATCTGCTCCGGGGCCATGTAGGCCACGGTGCCCAGTGCGTAGCCGGTGCGCGTCAGTGAGGTGGCTTGCTGCACGCGGGCAATGCCGAAGTCCATCAGCTTGAGGGCGCCTTGCGGGGTGACGATGGCGTTGCCGGGCTTGATGTCACGGTGCACGATGCCCGCCGCATGCGCCACCTCCAGGCCCCGGAGGGCCTGAATCACCAGCCCGACGGCCATCGGCCAGGGCAAGGCGCCCTCCTGCCGAAGCTTCACGTCGAGCGGGGTGCCCGCGACGTACTCCATTTCTATCCAGAAAAGGCCATCCTCCTGGAGCACCCGATGCACAGCGACGATGTTGGGATGGCTCAGGCGCGCCAGGGCACGGGCCTCAAGCATGAACCGCTCTGGCAGCCCGTCTTGTTGAGCCATGTCGGGGCGCATCACCTTGATGGCCACCTCGCGCTCCAGCACGCGGTCGGTGCCCCGCCAGACGGTGCCCATCGCCCCCTGACCCAGCGGTGTGACGTTGGCGTAATGTCTGCCCAGCGTGTCCAACACCGTCATCGTGTGGTCCCGTCAGTCAACGCTGGTCTGGGGCGACAGCAAGTCCATGCCGTATTTGATGGGAATGGCAAAGCTCAAGCGACTGTTGCCGGCAAAGAAGATGCCTGCCGCACGCCCTTGGCGATCAAACATGGGGCCACCGCTGTTGCCCTGCCCGGTGGCGTTGATGTCCAGTTGATAGGCGTCGCCCACCGTGCTGACGTAGGCTTCGGACTGCCCGTCCTTGCGATCTTGTGTGCCGCGAATCACCCGGCTGACCACCCCCGGGCTGACGGTCACCGAGGGCACGTCGGTGATGGTGGCCTTGCGATTGAAGGGATCCTGAGACGCCGTCTGCAGATACACCTCTGGCGCCGCCGCCGGGTACCCCATGACGACCACATCCTGCCCCTCTTTGAGGGAGGCCACCTCGTTCGGTGCGGGCAGATCCACCGCCACCAGCTTGCTGGGCGTGTCGATCTTGATCAAGGCCACATCGTGGGCATCGGAGACCTTGACCAACCTCGCCGGATGCCGGTCTTTGGACCGGGAGAAGACCACGTCCAGCACCTGCAACTGCCCCACGGCGCCGCCCCGAATGCCCGATCCGGAGCCCCCGCCGAGCGACGTGCTGCGCGCCGGCACCCATTGCCCCACGGCGCTGCGCAGTTGCGGCGTGACCGAGCCCAGCACGTGTTTTTCACCGCCGCTCAGAACCAGCAGACAAGGGCAACTGAGGATCTCGGGCATGTCGGTCTGCCACGATGCCGCCACGTGGCGGTTGGTGAGGATGAAGCCATCGGGCGACACCACGAACCCGGAGCCCGTGTGCGTGGAGCCGATGGCGCGCCCCTTGGCGGCGTTGAGCGTGAGCTTGGGCTCCACCGAGCCATCGCGGTGCTGGATGTAGACAGGCAAGGTCATGGCCTGCCCGTCTTTCAGGGTGATGCGTTCATGCTCGTGGAAGATCGTCTGGTTGGTGGCCTTGTGCACCAGCTTCCAGCTGACCTCGATCTTGACCGTGGCCGGCCCATACTGGCTGGCCACGCGTTCGGCCAGTGATTCGTGGGTGGGCATGCCTGCCGCCGTTGGCGGCAGGGCGTTGGCCGCGCCCTCGGGACCGGCAGAGGGCCGAACGTACAGGCCGGCCATCACGCCCACCGCGATCAAGGCGGTCATCAAGGCCACTGGCACCCAGCGTGGTCTGGACTTGTCCGTTGGCGGCATCGGCGTTGCCGCCGTGCCACCGCCTTCCGTGCGGCGGTTGCTGGCGGCCGTGACGGCAGGCATGGGGATGGTCTGGTCCACGCTGATCACGCGCGTGGGCGCTGCAGCCCGGATGACGCGCGTGGCCTTGGGCTGCTCGGGTGGGACGGGATCAAAGGCCAAGGTCAGCCGTGGCCCACCTTCGCCGAGGCTGATGACGTCTCCGTGCTGAAGCGTCGCCACACCCGACACCCGCGTGCCGTTGAGAAACAGGCCGTTGCTGCTGCCCTGGTCGGTCAGCGTGACCGGATCGGCGCCCGCCTTGAGGTGGATGAGCGCGTGCCGACGACTCACGACATCGTGGTTGTCGCTGAACTTGATGTGCGCACCCAGCTCACGCCCGATGACGATCGGCTCTTGCCGGTCGGCCGGGAATACGAACTCTTGGACCTGCGCCTGCCCGTCCATGACGTGGACGGTGAGCCGTTGGAGTGTCATGCCCTGTATCCCTGATGCTTGAACGCCTTGGTGCATTAGAGAAGTGGACGCGGCGTGACGCATCTATCAATTGATAGATGCCTGGTGGCGCCCCCTGGTTCGAGGGAATGAAAACGGCCAGCGCGCCGCCGCCTGATCCGCCCGGCCCATTGATCCACCGGGCCAGGATGGCTACACTGGATTTCACCAAATCAGGCATCGGGGTGGGCAGGCGCTGCACGGGTCATGACCCCATCCCCCGCGGGATGAGAACACATGGGACACGCACTCAGGGAAGTGCTGGACATGCTGCCCACGCCACTGTGGCTGCTGCAGGGTGATGGTCGCATCGAGTTTGCAAGCTCGGCGGCCCGCGCACTGGCGGCCCAGGATCAGGGCTGGCTTCATGTCCACCACCAGCAGGACCATCAGCAGGTGTGGCGCGTGGGGCACATGCCTGCACATGAATGGCAGCGTTTGCTGGCCGCGGCAGAGCCCGCCCGCCGACTGGTCTGGGCGCACCGGGGCGAACGCCCGGTGATCGGCACCGTGCAGCTGACGCCCTTGGACAGCGCGTCCGCCTGCCGCCAATGGTGGCCGCTGGCGCGTTGGGTCTTTGCGCTGGAGTTGCCTCACCCCTGGACGGACGAGCAACTGGCGCACCTCGTGAACCGTTATGCGCTGACCCTGGCGCAGCGCAACACCTTGAAGCTGCTGGTGGAGGGACGCAGCGTCGACGACATCGCCACCACCTTGCAGGTGAAGGTGGGCACCGTCCGCAGCCACCTGCACGAGTTGCTGTCCAAGACGGGATGCACCCGGCAGCTCGACCTGGTGCTGCTGGCCTTGGGCCGGTGAGCCCTCACCAGGCCGTCACACCATCAGCACCTGCTGTTTGACGGCGTACAGCGCCAGCTCCACATCGTTGCGCACCCCGGTTTTTTCAAGGATGCGGGCGCGGTAGGTGGACACGGTGTTGGGCGACAGATTGAGCGCCTGCGCGATCTGGCTGACGCTGCGCCCTTCAGCGAGCAGGCGAAACACCTGGTGCTCGCGCTGCGACAAGGCCTCGTGGGGTGGTCGCTCGGCCACCTCGCTGATGGAGGTGGCCAGCAGCTCGGCCACCGTGGGCGTGAGGTAGGCGCCACCGGCAGCCACCTTGCGGATGGCCGCCACCATGTCGTCGGGGTCGGCGCTCTTGTTGAGGTAGGCCTGCGCCCCTGCGCGCAGACAGCGCACCGCAAACTGCCGATCGGGATAGGTGCTGAGCATCACCACGCCCAGGCGTGGGTACTCGGCCTTGATCTGCTTGAGCACATCCAGCCCGTCTCGGCCTGGCAGGGCGATGTCCAGCAAGACCACGTCCAGCCCCTCGTCCATGCGGGTGCGGATCGCGCGCAGGGCCTCGGCCCCATCGGCGGCCTCGTCCACCACCTCGATGCCCTCGGCATCCCCCAGCACCTGACGCAGGCCCTGGCGCACGATGACGTGGTCGTCGACCAGCAAGACGCGGATGCTCGTGCTCATGTGGTTGCCTCCCGGTAACCGAAGCGAGGCCGCTGGGACGGTGCCGACGCGGGCGCCCGCAGGGGCATGCTGAGGATGACCTGGGTGCCCAGCCCGGGCTCGCTGCTGATCTGCACCCAGCCCCCGAAGTGCCCGGCACGCTCGCGCATGCCCATGACACCAAAGGCATCGTGGGACTCGAAGGCGCTGGGCGGGGCGCCCTTGCCGTTGTCCTTGACGAGCAGGGTCAGCTCGGCCGGTGTGGCCCGGATGCGGATGCACACCTGGGTGGCCTGGGCGTGGCGCGCCACGTTGCTGAGCATTTCCTGGAAGATGCGGAACACGGCGGTGGCCAGCGGCCCGTCCGGCGAGGGCAGGCCACCGGGCACGTCGATGCTGACCTCGCAGGGCAGCTCGCTGCTGTCGATGAAGTCCTGCACCTGCCATTCCAGCGTGGCCCACAGGCCCTGGTGGTCGAGGATGGAGGGGCGCAGGTCGGTGATGATGCGCCCGACGTTGGTCACCGCGTTGTCGATCAGGCCGCGCATGTTCTGGCACTTGCAGCGCAGCTCGGGCTGGCCGTCCAGGCGCTTTTCAAGCCAGCTGAGGTCCATCTTCATGCCCACCAGCAGGCTGCCCAGCTCGTCATGGATCTCGCGGGCGATGCGGGTGCGCTCGCCCTCGCGCACGCGCTCGATGTGGGCCTGCAGCTCACGCAACTGATTGACGGCCTGCGTCAGCGCCTGGGTGCGCTCGGTGACCCGCCGCTCCAGGGTTTCGTTGGACTGGCGCAGCAACTGCTCTTGCCGTTTGCGCTCGCTGATGTCCACGAAGGTGACGACCGCACCCAGCACCTGCCCGCCGTCCAGGATGGGGTAGGAGGTGTACTCCACCGGGAAGGCGGTGCCGTCCTTGCGCCACAGCACGTCGCTGTCGATGCGGCAGGCCACCCCGGCCCGGAAGGCGTGGAAGATGGGGCAGTGCTCGACCGGGTAATGCGCACCGTCGGGGTGGGTGTGGTGCGTGAGGTCGTGCATGTTGCGGCCCAGCACCTCGTGCAGCTCGTAGCCCAGCATGCGGGCGGCCGCCGGGTTGATGAAGCTGCACAGGCCCTCGGTGTCGACGCCGTAAATGCCTTCGCCGGTGCTGTCCAGCAGCAGGCGCAGGCGGTCGCGCCAGACCGCCGCGACCCGCTCATCGGAGGGGGGCAGCGGGACAGGGTCGACGAACGCCGCGCGGGCACTGATGGGCAGGTGGTCCATGCCGGCGGGTGGCAGCAAGAGCCGTGCCGGGTGCCGCCCGCCAGCGAGCCGTCAAGCCCCAAAGGCCGCGCGCAAGGCCTCGGCGGCCGCCTGGTGGGCCTGGGCGGCCTCGGGAACAAACCGGCCCATGTTGATGAAGTCGTGCAGCACGCCGGGCCACTCGCGCACCGTGACGGGCACGCCGGCCGCCCTCAGGCGCTCGGCGTACTGGTGGCCCTCGTCGGTCAGGGCATCACACTGGGCCAGCCCGATCCAGGCCGGCGCCACCCCTCGGTGGTCATCGGCATGCAGGGGCTCGCGATGCCAGCGCTGGGCGGGCCGCTCGCCACGGGCCTGCTGTTCAAACCAGCGCATCAGGGCCTCGGTGAGCAGGGTGCCTTGCGAGTAGCGCCGGAAGGACTCGGTGACCCCGCCCAGCTGCACCGAGGGGTAAAACAGCAGTTGCAGGGCCAGGGGGATGCCTTCATTGCGGGCGTGCAGCGCCAGCACCGATGCCAGGGTGCCGCCAGCGCTGTCGCCACCCACGGCCAGGCGACGGGTGTCCAGCCCCAGCGTGCCGCCGTGTTCGTGCAGCCAAGCCAGGGCGGCCATGCCGTCGTGCAGCCCGGCGGGGTATTTGTGCTCGGGCGCCAGACGGTAGTCGATGGCCACCACGGCCGCACCGCTGTGGTGCGCGATGTCTCGGCACATGGCCTCACAGGTGTCGATGCCGCCCACGACAAACCCGCCGCCGTGCAGGTACAGCAACACGGGCTGGCCCGGGGCGGTGGTGTCGGCCCAGAGGCGGGCAGGCACGTCGCCGGCCGGCCCCGGGATCCGGAAGTCTTCCACCCGGGCCAGGTCCCTGAGGGGCAAGCTCATCGAGCCCACACCCAGGCGGTACGACAGGCGGGCCTGTTCGGGCGGCAACTGGTGCAGGGGCGGAAAGCCCGCGCGCTGGATGCCGTCCATCAGGGCACGTGTGGCGGTGGTGAAGGGGTGTTCGTCGGGTTGCTGAGGTGCGGTCATGGGCAATCAGAGGGTTCAGGGCAGACTGACACGGATTTCCAGCACCTCCTGGGCGCTGTGGTCGATCTGCCGGGTGGACCAGGTGCCGGCCTGCTGGCGCTGCACCTGCTCGCCCCGGCGGGCCACCACGGTCCATTCTCCCAGAGGCACGGTGACCGTGCTGAGCACCTCGGTGCGCCGGCTCTGTCCGTCGGGCTCGTAGGCGCCACCGCCCGCCATGGTGAGGTCGCCGGCAGGCACCGGCCGCCGGGCACTGGCCTCCAGCTCGACCGTGACGGGGCCGCGCCCGCCCGGCCAGCGCGGGCGCACGGTCAGCCCCTCGCCCAGGTCCACCCAGTGCGTCTGGGTCACGGCCCAGGCCTGGGGGTTGGTACCAGGGGTGGCGCCGGGGGTGGCGCCAGGCACCACCCCGCCTTGCCAGGCCAGCTGCCAGGTGTTCACCGGCACGCTGCGCCCCATGAACACGCGGGCCTGCCCGCCGTTGAGCACCATCACCGACTGCACCTGGTCGTGCTGGCGACGGCCCGTCTGCACCGTGAGGCCCTGCGCCACCTGCGCCGCCACCTGGCGCTGCTCGGCCTGGGCCGAGACCCGCCAGCTGACCAGCAGGTTGGCGGCTGGCGCCTGCGCCCAGCTGGGCGATGCCAGCAGGGCGGCAGCCAGGGGCAGGGCCAGGCCACCCAGGCTTGGCCGCAGGCAAACACCTTGACACATCAGCATGTGTGGTCTCCGATCGTGACGTGCATCACGGTGCAAGCGTCAGAAATGCGGGGTGTGCAGGGGCGCATTTCCACCGCTCGAAAATTTTCCCATCGGCGATGCTCAAGTCCACGGCCAACAGGGTCGATAAGCGTTCAATCTGCCACAACGTGCGGCCCTCGGGTTGGCGTTTGTGGATCAGACCCACCTGGTTCCTTTCGAGATGGAGGCTGGCAATCATGCAGCTCGATGCACTGTTCAAGCAACCGCAGGCCCTTCCGGCCATTCCCAAGATCGTCCATGAGCTGATTGACAGCTTCAACAACCAGGACGTGTCGATTGATGAAATCGCCAAGAAACTGGCCGCAGACCCGGTGCTTTCCGCCCGGTTGCTGCGCCTGGCCAACTCGGCGTACTACCATGTCTCACGCACCGTGGGCACGGTCAATGACGCGCTGTCCATGCTGGGCTTTGTCACCGTGCGCACGCTGGTGATCAGCTCGGGCCTGACCGGCGGCTACAAGTCCATGCCGGGCATGGACCTTCAGAAGTTCTGGCGTTACAGCATGCACACGGCCGCCGTGGCAGGCTGGGTGGCCAAACAGGCTGGGGTCAACCGCGATCAGGCGTTCACGGTGGGACTGATGCATGCCATCGGTGAGCTGGTGATGCACGCCGGCATGCCCGAGCAGATGCTGCAGATCGACAAGATGGCCTCGCCCATGGACGCCCGCCGCATTGACATCGAGCGCACCTCGTTTGGCTACACCTTCGCCAACGTGGGCGCCGAGCTGGCCAAGCAGTGGCGCTTTCCCACGGCGTTCGTCGACGCCATCGCCAACTTCCCCGAGCCGCTGACCACGGAGCCCTTGAATCAGGTGGCCGCCTGCATCCACCTGGCGGCCTGGCGTGCCCGTGCCGAGCACAATGGCCTGAACCAGGACGAAATGGCCGCCACGGTGCCTGGCGATGTGTGCAAGGCCCTGGGCCTGAGCCCCGAGACCTTCCTGACCGAGATGCCCCCCCTGGCCGAACTGTGTGAGGGCCTGGAGGCGTTGCTGAGCTGAGCCTAGGCAACCCAGCGGCCCCGGCCCTGGCGATCAGATCGCCAACGGGTCCACGTCCACCGCCCAGCGGAGCAGTCCGTTGCGGCGGTGTTCTTGCGCCTGGGCCAGCCACACGGGCTGCAGGTGCTGCAACAGACGCTGCAGTGCCAGGCGGTGGGCTGACTCGATCAGGGCCTGGGCCCGCTCGATGTTGGCCACCCGCTGCACCGGCGTGGGCACGGGCGGGTACAGCGCCAGGGGCGATGCCTCTCCCGTGGACGCCAGGTGGTCTTGCGCCGCCTGCAAGGCCGCTTGCAAAAAGCCCTGCGCCGCCGCCTGGGTCTTGCCCTCGGCGCGCAGCATGGCCAGGCTGGCGTGAGGCGGCAAGCCGGCCATGGCCCGCTCCTTGAGCTGCTGCGCGGCAAACCCGGCGTAGTCGTACTGCCTCAGGCTCTGGTACAGGGCGTGGGTGGGGTGCCAGGTCTGCAGCCACATCTCGCTGTGGCCCGCCACCTGTGCGTCTCGGCCAGCCCGCCCCGCCGCCTGCATCAGCAAGGCGAACTGGCGCTCGGCCGCGCGAAAGTCGCTGGCAAAGAGCGCGGCATCGGGGTTGACCGCCGCCACCAGCGTGATGCGCCGGAAGTCATGGCCCTTGGCCACCATTTGCGTGCCCACCAGCACGTCCACCTCGCCGGCGTGCACGCTGGCCAGTTGCGCCTCCAGCGCCCCCTTGTGGCGCGTCACGTCAGCATCGATGCGGCCAATGCGGGCCCCGGGCAGGGCCTCGGCGAGTTGCTCCTCCAGGCGCTCGGTGCCCCGGCCCACGGGCGCGATGTCCTGATTGCCGCAATCAGGGCAGGCACGCGGCACCCGCTCGGTGTAGCCGCAGTGGTGGCACCGAAGGGTGCGGTCGGCCTTGTGAAAGACGCGCCAGGCGCTGCAGTGCGGGCAGCCGCTCTTCCAGCCGCAATCGCCACAATGCAGCACCGGGGCGTAACCCCGTCGGTTGAGCAGCACCAGGCTTTGTTCGCCACGCTCGATGCGTTCGGTGATGGCGGCCAGCAACGGGCTGGCCAGGGGCGGGGCGGACTCGCCCCGGGGGGGCTTGGGCTCACGCGACAAGTCCAGCACACGCACGGCGGGCATCTGTCCGTCGCCCACGCGCGCGGGCATGGCCAGCAGACCGTAGCGTCCAGCGCCGCCCTCGGCCACGGGCAGCGCGTTGTGCCAGGTCTCCAGGCTGGGGGTGGCCGAGCCCAGCAGCACCGGCACCTGGCGCTGCCGGCCACGGTAGACGGCCAGGTCGCGGGCAGAGTAGCGCGCCCCATCCTGTTGCTTATAGCTGGGGTCATGCTCTTCGTCGACCACGATCAGGCCCAGGCGCGGCAGGGGCGTGAAGATGGCCAGCCGCGTGCCCAGCACGATGTCGGCATGCCCCAGGTGGGCCATCAACCAACCCTGCAGGCGCTGTGCGGGCGTCAGGCCACTGTGCAACGACACGATGCGCCGCCCCGCAAAGCGCGCCGCGACACGGGCTTCCAGCTGTGGCGTGAGGTTGATTTCGGGCACCATCATCAGCACCTGGCCACCGGCTTGCAGCACCCGCTCGGTCTGGCGCAGGTACACCTCTGTCTTGCCGCTGCCGGTGCTGCCCCAGAGCAAATGGGGTTGCGCAGGGCCGTCGGCCAGGCGGTCCAGGGCTTGCGCCTGCTGGGGGGTCAACGATGGCGAGGATGGCGGGGACGCGGCCTCGGGGTCGAGGCCCTCGCCCGACGCCAGACGTTTGTGCAAACGCTTGAGACGCCGCTGCCACTGCGTGGCATCGAGCTCTCTGAGCTCGGGTGGCAGCACCATCAGGGCCATTTCGCCCAGGCTGCGCTGGTAGTACTGGGCCGCAAACGCCACCAGGGCACGCCAGTCATCGGGCAAGGGCGGCAGATCGGCCAGCACCTCTGCCACGGGTTTGAGCTCGCCCGCGTAGGCGGCCCCGTCGTCTGCTGGTGCGGCCAGGGCCCACACCATGCCGGTGACGGTGCGGCGGCCCAGGGGCACCCGCACCAGGCTGCCTGGCGAAAGAGGTTGAGGGCTGAGGTAGTCCAGCGGGGCCCACAGACCGCTGTGCTGGGGGGCCTCGACGACCACCCCGACGCGGTGCTGGGGCGGGTCGGTGGGGTTCATGCGTGTCGGTGAAATTCTGACAGAGCCATGAACTGTTGATGACAAGTGCTTGATTCTGGCGGGGTTCCCCCTTATCCCCGGTGGCTGTGGACAACTTTGTGGGAAAGCCTTGCAAATGCGCGCTAAATGCTTGTCAGACCGGGGTTTGCCTTGGATTGCCTCAAGATGAGGCAATCGTTTTACACCTATATGAATCAAGCACTTAGCGCGTTCGCCGTTCGCATATGGCATAACACAGCCCTTGCCCCAGCGCGGTGCACCCGCTCGAACAAAAATGGGGATAAGCGCAACAGTCACCGCCTGATGCAAGGGTAATCCCTAGTTGCCGCTTGTCTGACACGGCTTGTCAGCGTTCGTGAACTGCGTCACGCCTGGCCGGCTCACCGCGGCATCCATGACCGCCCCCATGGCCAGATGGCCAGACCGTGGATCAAGGCTTTAGCCTCGACAATGCAATGCGTGGCTGCAGATGTGCTCGCTAAGTGCTTGATTCATTTGGGCACAAGTTTGGCAACCAAGCTGTGGATAACTTTGTGGGCAAACCTGGGGCATCGCGCGATGCGCCCATCAGCCCACGGGTTTTCACGCACTTGGCGCACATCGACAAGAAAACGAAATTTCCTTGTCAATCAATGACTTGCGCCATTTTCTCGGGCTGTGGCCATGGGGATGAATTCATGCACAGGCTCCGGCGCCCGCTTGCCCTGTTTTGGGGATAAGTGAGCTTCTGCTATCACAAACTTCGGCGCGTTCACGCACTTTCGCACCCGATTTTTGTGCTACGCATCAAAGAACTTTCGAACGACCGTACGAAAATGCCTGCCGCTTGCGTCAGCCGCCGTCAGAAACAGGTATGCTAGTCAAGCGCCCCCAGCAGGTCGCCACCTGCCGGGTGCATTCGTTCAACCCATCATCATTTTGAGAGAGACACGATGAGCTTCTCCATCGAATCCAAACTCGGCGACCTGCTCGACAACGAAGCCACCAAGGCCATCCTGGAAAAGCACATGCCCGGCATTTCCACCCACCCCCAGATCGGCATGGGCAAAGGTTTCGCCCTGTCGATGGTGGCCAAGTTCTCGGGTGGCCTGATCACCGACGAGATGCTGCAAAAGGTCAACGCCGACCTGGCCGCCCTGGGCTGATTCAGCCCTGTGGCCTGCGCCGCATGAGCCTCCCGCCCGGGAGGCTTTTTTCATGGCCCTGCGCAGGCGCCGGCCTCACCAGTTCTCGGTGGGCAGACTGCACTCGGCGGCACCGGGGTACACGTCGCAACGCAGGCGCTTGAGGATCTTCAAGCCACGCTTGTCATAAAAACCCTTGTTGGCCATCTCGATGCGTCCGTCGCGCATCAACTGCACATAACGCTGCGCATCGGCTGGGCTGGGGTCCATCCACAAGGCCGCCGGGATCGCGGCATCGGCCTGCCGCGTCAGCTGCAAGACCTGGTCAAAGCGGCTCAACCACACCTCGCGCGACTTCTGCCCGTAGCCGGCGGGGAAGCGGTCAGGACGAAACACCATCTGGTACGTGAGGATGGTCAGGGGAAAGCGGTGCACCGCCCCCTTGGTGCCCAGGCCCTTGTTGAGCTCCAGCGGTTTGTACGCCAGCGAAGGCGCCATGATCACGTCCACATTGCCGTTGTTGAACATGGTGCCGAAGTTGGTGACGTCCACGGCCACAGGACGGGCCCCCACCTGGCTGATCAGCTCGGCCTGCGCCTTGTCGTGGTCGAACGCCGCCACGCGCTTGCCAGAGGCCGCCTCCAGGTTGGAGATGGCGCGATCATTGACGAACGCATAAGCCGCCCCCATGGGCACAATGCCCCCCACCTCGTGCCCGCCCTGCACCATCAGGTGCGCGGCCTTGGGCGAGGCATAGGTCTGGATGGCGCGGCGCACCACCTCTTCGCTGGCGGCCATGTCCAGTCGGCCGTCCTTGACGATCGTGGAGGCGCCCACCGAGTCCAGCGCGGCGGTCAGGGGATTGAAGGCGCGCGTGCGCAGGGCCGTGGCCATCACCGCATCACACTGCCCCGTGCGGTAGTCTTCCACCGCCACACGCTCATCGATGTAGACCTTGAGCTCCAGATCGGCGCCGTGTCGCTGCATCTCGAGCGCGTAATCTTTGGCCGTGTTGAAGGCATCGCCGTTGGCGCCGAGGATGTCGAAGACACACACCTTCTGCTTGGCCTGCACCCCGGCACCCGAAAGCGCCAGCACCGCAGCCACCAGCACAGGTTGAAACATTTGACGCATTTGAACTCCTTTGATCGCACCCGCACCACCCAAGGTGGGCAAGCACCCACGCGTTGGGTGAGCGCCATTTTGCGCGGGATGAAAACAACTCGCCGTGACGCGATACGTTAAATTTGGGTCGGTAAATGGGTTTACCCACCCCCTTGTTTGGAGGGGAGCCCCCCGAGGCCTGCGGAATATGCCACGCCATACTGGCAATCACCCTAGGGCGCGCCGGCGTCGCTTCCCTTAGCCTGATATCCTGCTTGAATGCTACAGCGGGTGCGAGGTGCACCAGCCGCATTCTTTGTTCACCCGTCACGAGAGATTGCGAGGAAATCATGAAACACATTGCACGCAAGTCCCTGATCGCTTCAGCCCTGCTGCTGGCTTTCGGCGCTGCCCAAGCTGAAGTCCAAACCTTTTTCATCGGTGAAGAGTTCGATGGCCTGACCGCCACCGGCTCCGGCACCCTGACCCTGTCGAGCAACCTGATCGCCGCCATGAACGTCGGTCAGATCGCGTTCGAAGAGTTTGGTGGCGCCACCGCCAACATCACCCGCGATGCATCGGGCGCCTACACCTCGCTGGCCGTGTCGGCCGAAGGCACCTCGCTGACCATCGACACCGCCACCCGCGACGTGATCGGCCTGACCACCACCGGTGGCGCCACCCTGACGGCCACCGCCATCAATGGCGTGTCCTCGGGCGGCTTCCTGACCATCTCCGACATCGCCTTCAACGTGCCCACCAAGACCGTGTTCGCCACGGTGATCGGTGGCAACGGCGTGGGCACCGTGAGCAACGTGGCCCTGTGGCAGGCCGCCAGCCTGACCGGTGGCACCACCGTGGAAGGCCCTGGCATCTACGAAAACTCGATCACGGGTCTGAGCATCACCACCCAAGGTTTCGACCTGTTCAAGCAGGCCCTGGGCCTGCAGTTCCTGGGCCTGGCCGCCCTGGGTTCGGTGGAAGACTACGGTTCGGTGAACTCGACCATCATCGCCACGGCCGTGCCTGAGCCCAGCACCTACGCCCTGATGGGCCTGGGTCTGGTCGGTCTGGGTCTGGTGGCCCGCCGCCGTCAAGCCGCCTGATCACGGCTGAGCGGTCTCGCACCTGAAGAACCCGGCCTCGTGCCGGGTTTTTTCATGGGGGGCTGGCCGGCAAGGGCCGCCACCATCCTTCGTCATCGCCCCAGCGCACCCAGGCTCGCTGGCCATCGTCGTGCCAGGCGATGGTCGTGTGCCGCTGGCCACCTCGGCTGGCCGGCAGGCTGGACAGCACGATGTCACACCGCGTGCCTTCGCAGCGCCCCAGGCTCAGCTCGTGGTCGAGCCAGCTCAGCGCATCGTCGGGCTGGTGCAGCAGCAGGTCATGCAAGGTCAAGCCCGGCTGCAGGCCCCGCGGCCAGCGGCCTCGGCGTGGCCGCAGGTACACCCGCCATGGCCCCGCCCCCAGCAACACGCGACCGTCGTCATGGCCGTCGGCATCCAGGCCCTGGAGGCACCAGACCTCGTCGGCCTGCCAGGCCGTGCCCGGCTCACGCACCCACACCTGGCTGCGATCGGAATGGGTGTCGATCTCGATGCAACGCTCGGGCTGGTCGAAGAGCAACCATCCCGCGTCCGACTGCAGGCTGGGTGGCTGAAAATCCACGCGAGGCAGCCAGTGGGCCACCTCGCCCTCCGGGTGGGCGTCCAGGTGGCACACCCCCCAACACGCCTGCTGCTCGGTCAGCGCGGCCAGCTGCATGGGCGCCAGATCGCACAGGGGCACGGCAGGCACCCCCCGCTCGGCAGGCTCTTGCATCCACTGTGCAAACCAGGGCCCGGCTTGCAGGCGCACCACCGTGGGCCGCTGGGCGGAGACGGTCGAGCCCGCCTCGTCATCAGGAAGCACTTGCAGGCGCCGCCAGACGCCCGCCAGATCGGAGCGGAAGGATGAGCTTGCCGGGTTCATGCGCATGCGTCGGCCCCCCCGTGGAGCCAGACCCAGGCCACATTGTGACGCGTGCGTGGCCGACACGCCACCGTGATCCCCCCACAGCGCACGGTCAGCGCACGGTCAGCGCCCCGTGCACGCCGTCAAGGAGCCTCACGCGGGCAAGAGGCCATCGGCCCGCAGCAAGGCCTCCAGGCACTGTTGCTGCACGCCGTAGAAGGACTTGAGGTCGTGGATCTGGGCCGCCACCTCGCCCAGGTCCCGGGCCTGGGGGCGCTTCACCGCCAGGATCATCTTGTTCTTGTTGGTGTGCTCCAGCGAGATGAACTCGAACACCTGGGTGTCGTAGCCGGCGGCCTCCAGCAAGAGCGCACGCAAGCCATCGGTCAGCATCTCGGCCTCTTGGGCCTGGTGGATGCCATGCTTGAGCAATGGCCGCAAGGGATGCGGGCTGAGCAGTTGAGGCCTCACCTCCTTGTGGCAGCACGGCGAGCACAGGATGATCTGAGCCCCGGCCCGGATGCCCAGGTGGATGGCGTGGTCGGTGGCGGTGTCGCAGGCGTGCAGCGCGATCATCACGTCCAGCGCCTCGGGGTGGTAGTGGCGCACGTCACCCTGTTCGTAGGCCATGCCCTGCAGATGCAAGGTGTCGATCACGCGCTGGCACAGCTGCACCAGCTCGTCACGCAGTTCCACCCCGGTCACGCGGGCCTGGCGCTGCAGGGTGTGCGTCAGCCAGTCGTGCACGGCAAACGTCAGGTAGCCCTTGCCCGACCCAAAATCCACCACATGGATGGCCGGCTGCTGGGCCAGGGCCGAGCGCTCCAGCGCGGCGCCCAGCACCTCGATGAACTTGTTGATCTGCTTCCACTTGCGCGACATGGCCGGGATGAGCTGGCCCTGGGCATCGGTGACGCCCAGCTCGCGCAGAAACGGCCGAGACAGCGCCAGCAGTCGGTGCTTCTCGCGGTTGTGCTGCACGGGGGCCGCCGTCGGCTGGGCCGGTGTGGCGGCACGGCGTCCCACACGCAGGCTGGCTTTGCCTTTTTTGCTCACCGCCAGTTGAACCTCTTCGGTGGGCGTGAACAGGTGGGCGTTGCGGAAGGCGCCGGTACACAAGCAATCGGCCAGGGCGCTGATGGCCTCGGCCTCGGGCAGGTTCTTGGTGATGTCCTTGGTGGGAAATCGGTAGACCAGGCTGAGGTGCGGCTGCCCCTTGAGCACCACCGGGCGCACCATCAGGCGCTGCAAGGACGTGCCCAGCGCATCGATGTCGGGCCGCCCCCCCTGGTAAGCCACCAGCAGCACCTGTTCACACTGGCCCTGCGACAGCGCAGCGCCCAAGCGCTGAAGAAAGCGCGCCACAGAGGGGTCGGATGGCCCGTCGGCCGGCGCTGCGGTGGCCATGACCGGCGCGGTCACGCTCACGCCTGGCGAGGCGCTTTGGGACGGCGCGCTGCCCCGGAGCGGTCACCCGAACGATCACCTGGGCGATCGCCACGGGGGCGGTCGGTTCGGCCGCGCGGGTCTTGGCCGCCGGGACGGCCTGGACGGCCGTGGCGGGCCGGACGCTGGTCGCCACGGGCGGCGTCTTCCTGCGCCTCGGCACGTGCCTGGGCCAGGGTGGCGGCCAGTTGCTCGGCCGACACGCCCTTGAGCGCGCAGAAGTTGGCCTCGGTGAGGGTGGTGCGCTCGAAGTCGCGCAAAAGGCTGGCGCGCTCACGGCGGCCCTTGAGCTCTTCCTCGCGGCGGGCGTCACGCAACTGACGGCGACGCTTGAGCTCATCGGCCGCCACCTGGCGGTGTTCGTCGCTGAGTTCGCCGGCGGGCTGTCCGTCCAGGTCAAAACGGTGGGTGGCCTTGCTCACGGCGATCAGGTAGGAGGTGGCCCCGGTGTGGCGACGCAAAAACGCCGACAAGGCCTGCTTGCTGAACTCGCCGGGCGCGCGCTCCTGGATGTCGGCCTGGATGCGCAGCTTCAGCGGCTTGGGCTGGCCGGCAAACAGGGCCGGAAACAAGGCGGCCAGACGGGCGCCGGTTTCTGCGGGCGAGGCACCGGCGGTCGCCGCGGCAGGCGCGGTCTGGTCGGGGGTCGCAGGCTCGGTATCGGCGGTCACGACGGGCGTGGTCTCGGGCGTGGACATGGTGTCGGCTGAAATGTGCATAAACCTCGATTGTGAACCCAGTCGCGGTGGCACCGGCCCTGGGCGGACGCTGGACTCAGCCCGGCATCATCCCAGGCGCCGCGCCAGCAAGGCCCCGGCGTAACGATCAGGCAGAGGCACCCGCACATGCAGCGGGCTGCCCGGCGCGGCGGTGATGGGCTCGCCGTCCAGGTTGCGCATGGCGTCCAGCACGATCTCGATGTTGCCCGAGGGGTGGATGACCTCCAGGCGGTCGCCCACATCGAAGCGGTTCTTGACCACCACCTCGGCCCAGCCGGCCTCGATGCCCTTGACCTCGCCGACGAACTGGCTGCGCTGGAAGGTGGAGTGGCCGGTGATGTAGTTTTGATAGTCCTGCGAGGGACGGCGCTCCAGCAGGCCGCCGGTGTAGCCCCGGTTGGCCATTCCTTCGAGCTGCAGCAGCAGGTCGGGGTTGAAGGGGCGGCCGGCCTGCGCATCGTCGATGGCCTGGCGGTACACCTGGGCCACGCGCGCCACGTAATAAAGCGACTTGGTGCGGCCTTCCACCTTCAGTGAATCAACCCCGATCTTGACCAGGCGCTCGACGTGCTCGACGGCGCGCAGGTCTTTCGAGTTCATGATGTAGGTGCCGTGCTCGTCTTCCATGATGGGCATGAGCTCGCCCGGGCGACCGGCTTCCTCGATCAGGTAGACCTCGTCGGCGGCCGGGTGGCGCTGGCCGTCGCCGCAGGCCGAAAACGACTTCTCGGCCGCTTCCTGCTCTTGCGCGAAGTTGAAATCCCCCTCCAGCTTGATGGGGATGACCTCGCCCGTGTCGCTGGCCTGGGTGCCCGCGTGGGTTTTGTACTCCCAGCGGCAGGCATTGGTGCAGGTGCCCTGGTTGGGATCACGCCGGTTGAAGTAGCCCGACAGCAGGCAGCGGCCCGAATACGCGATGCACAGCGCCCCGTGCACGAACACCTCCAGCTCCATGTCGGGGCATTCCTGGCGGATGCGCTCGATCTCGTCCAGGCTCAGCTCACGCGAGAGGATGATGCGCTCCACCCCCAGCTTCTGCCAGAACTTGACGGTGGCGAAGTTGGTGGTGTTGGCCTGCACCGAGAGGTGGATGGGCACGTGCGGCCAGTTGCCGAACTCCATCTGCTCGCGCACCATCATGATCAGGCCCGGGTCGGCCATGATGATGCCGTCAGGCCGCATGTGGACGATGGGCTCGATGTCGCGCAGGTAGGTGCGGATCTTGTCGTTGTGCGCGATCAGGTTGCTGGTGAGGTAGAACTTCTTGCCCCGCTGGTGGGCTTCTTCGATGCCCTGCTGGATTTGCTCCAGGCGGAAATCGTTGTTGCGCGCGCGCAGGGAGTAGCGCGGCTGGCCGGCATAGACGGCGTCGGCGCCAAAGTCATAGGCGGCGCGCATTTTGTCGAGCGATCCGGCAGGAAGAAGCAATTCGGTGGTTCTGGGCATGACCCGGATTGTGCCTTGCGGGCACTGTGTGTTCTACTGAATTCCGGCTGCAGCATCGGGCCTTGAACGTGTGACGGCGTTCGCATCCAGCCCTGGGGACTGATGGCCAGGGTGACGTGTTGGTCTTGACCCACCTGCCTGACGGAGCCCCCAGATGGCGAATCTGCTCGATTCACCTGCCTTGCCTGCCCGCGGTCTGCCCCCTCAGGCCACCGCACAACCCGCGCTGGCCCGCGGCCACACGGTGCGGCGCATGCTGTGGTGGCTGGCGCTGCTGTGTGTCTTGCCCGGGGCCACCGTGGGCGCCAGCCTGATCTGGATGGACGCCCAGCGTCGACAGGCCGAGGCCGAACAGACCGCCCTGACGGCCGCGCGGGCCATGGCCTCCACCCTGGACCGCGACCTGGCCTCCATCGTGGCCACCCTGAACGTGCTGGCCACCGAGCCCACGTTGCGGCAGGGTGATCTGGCGGCGTTTCAGCAGCGCGCTGCCGAAACCCTGGTGCACCAGAACATCACCAACTACGTGCTGATTGACCGCCACTTCCAGCAGCGTGTCAACACCTTGCGCCCCTGGGGCACGCCGCTGCCCACGGTGGCCGGCCCCCCCGAACTGCGGCACATCACCGAAGCTGGCGAGGTGGTGCTCAGCGACCTGTTCATCGGCCCCGTCACGGGCCAGCCCATCGTGGGCCTGGGGGTGCCGGTGTACGTGGCCGGCGAGGTGGCCTACAGCCTGAACGTGGGCATCGAGCCCGAGCGCCTGAGCCAGATCCTGCAAGGTGCCAGGCTGCCGGATCATTGGGTGGGCGCCATCATCGACCGGCAAGGCAGGGTGGTGGCCCGCACGCGCCTCAACGAGCGTTACGTGGGGCGTCAGGCCACCGCCGACCTGATGCACGCCCTGCGCCAGCACCCACAGGGCACCGTGAAGACCCACACCCTGGAGGGCATCCCGTCGCTGGGGGCTTTCAGGCGCCTGGAGCAATTTGGCTGGACGGTGGCCATCGGCATCCCGCTGGAAGAACTGCAGGCGCCCTGGCGCGAATCACTCAGCGCCTTGCTGCTGTCCAATGCTTTGCTGGTGGGGCTGGCGTGGGTGGTGGCGTGGCAAGTGGCGCGGCGGCGCTTTGTGCTGCCCATGGAGGCGCTGATGCAGCGGATGCAGCGCCTGGCGTGCCGACAGCATCCGGGCGCCCGGTGCACCGCCGACGGCACGGCCGAGTTGCAGGCCCTGGAGGCGGGCTTTGACGAGCTGTGTGACCGACTGGCCCTGCACGAATCCGAAGGCCAGGCCATGATCCGCCGTCTGAGCGACACGCTGGAGCACATGGGCGATGGCTTCATGGCGCTGGACCATGCCGGGCACGTCGTGCACCTCAACACCCAGGCCGTGCGCTTGCTGGGGCGCCCCCTCGAAGGCCTGCAAGGACATCTCTTGCACGAGGTGTTCGGCGGGCGTGAAGGGCAGCCGCTGGCACAGGCCTGCCAGCAGGCCCAGGCCCTGCAGCAATCCAACTCGCTGCTGCTGCCGCTGATGGACGCCCAACGGTGGCTGGAGGTGGACCTGCACCCCGCCGAATGGGGCGTGGCCGTGTACTTTCGGGACGTCAGCGAGGCACAGCGCCTTCGCGAAGCCCAGGCGGCCAAGCTGGTGGCCGAGTCGGCCAACCGCGCCAAGACCGAGTTCCTCTCTCGCATGAGCCATGAGCTGCGCACGCCGCTGAACGCGGTGCTGGGCTTCGCCCAGTTGCTGCGCATGGACGCGGCCCAGTTATCCGACCGGCATGCCGGCATGGTGGCCCACATCGAAGACGCCGGGCAGCACCTGCTGGCCATGATCTCGGACGTGCTGGACCTCTCGCGCATCGAATCGGGCACCTTGTCGGTGCAGCCCGCCACGATCGATGCCCTGGAGGTGGGCCAGCGCTGTGTGGCCATGCTGGGCGGCCTGGCGGAGCGCAAACAAGTGCAGGTGCGCACCGAGGTGCTGACCACGACCGGCACCCGCGTGCTGGCCGACCCGACCCGACTTCAGCAGGTCTTGCTCAACCTGCTGAGCAATGGGGTCAAGTACAACCGCCCGGGCGGCAGCGTGACGCTGCGGATGGAGTCGATGAGCTCGGGGCCCCTGCGCATCACCGTGCAAGACGACGGCCCCGGACTGTCACCGGAGCAGGCGGCGCACCTCTTCGAGCCCTTCAACCGGCTGGGACAAGAGCATGGCAGCGAGGCGGGCACCGGCATTGGCCTGGTGATCACCCAACGCATCGTGGGCCTGATGGGCGGCACGCTGCAGGCCGCCTGTCTGGAGGGCCAGGGGTGCGCCTTCTGGTTTGAGCTGCCCACCGAGGCCCAGGATCAGACGGACCTGGCCACGAGCAGGCCGTCTTCCCAGCACGCCACGCCAGACCGCACCAGCTCCTGAGCCACGCTGCTGGCCAGGGCCTCCGGCGCCAGCGCCCCCGAGGCGCTCAGGGCGTGCAGGCCCGGGCTGTCGTGCAGACAGGCGCCCATGATGTCCGTGATGGCCGCCCGATCCAGCCGCTGAACCTCCAGCAGCTTGAAGGCCAGCAGCACCTTCAGGGCATGGTGCACATGGCGTTGCGGATCATCCTGCAGCCAGCGCAGGCGCGAGCGGGCGGCCTGCAGCGCGGCCGTCACGGCGCCATCGGCTTCGAAAAACGGCGCGCCATGCCCCGGGATCACCGCCCGGGGCTGCAACGACTCGATCAGTGCCAGCGTGCCGGCTTGCGCCTCAAAGCCGGGGATGCCGGCCAATTCGGGAAAGATGACCCCGAAACCATGGCGCCACAAGGCGTCGGCCGACACCAGGATGCCCTGCCGCTCACACCACAGCATCACCATGGCGTGGTCATGGCCCGGCGCAGGCAACACGCGCCAGTCCTCGCCGCCCAGGCTCAGGGTGTCGCCCGGATGGATGAGCGCATCGTAGGTGAAGCGTGGGCACTGCTGGCTGGTGCGCCGGTAACTCAGGCCGTCCTCGTCCCAGGTGTCCACCAAGCCGCTCTCGCCCGGTGGGATCCAGGTGCGCACCTCGTGGCGGGCCTGCAGCAAGGCGTTGCCACCGGCGTGGTCCGAGTGCAGGTGGGTGTTGACGATGCGGCGCAAGGGCTGCCCGTCCAGGGCCTGGTCAATGAGGCGCAGGGTGTGGTCACCATGGGTGACATAAGAGGTGTCGACCACGGCCGGCTCGTCGCCGAGGAACACGATGTTGTTCGACGAGAGCCAACCGCGCTCCAGCACCACCAGGGATTCAGGCCACTTCATGTCCTGATGGTAACGACCACGGAGACTAAGCCAGTGATCTGACCGGATTTACCAAGGTTTATTGCGCCACTGGCCCAGGCCGAACGGCCTGACGATCCACAGTGCGATCTTGCGGGTGCCCACGGGCCGTGGCCCCCGACCGCTTTCTGACCCCCCCACGCAGAGAGTTCCACGATGCACACATCAGACACGACGGCCCGTCCTGCGCAGCAGCGCACAGGCCACACGCGACCGGCTCGACTGGCCGACTTCTTTCGCTACCATGGGCTGTGGGCCCCGGGTGTGCGCCTGTTCAGGCGCCTGCACTTTCGGGCCAAGGCGCTGATCCTGTCGGCCATGTTCATCATCCCCATCGTGCTGCTGTCGTGGCAGTACTTCGGGGACAAGCAGGCCATGATCGACTTCACCAGGGGTGAGCGCCTGGGCGTCGAGGCCCTGCACGCCTACATCGCCGTGCAGCAGGCGCTGGTGGAAATACAGGCCACGGAGGCGGCCGCAGCCCACGGGCTGCCGGGCGCCCAGGCGCGCCTGACCCAATTGCGCGCCGGCATGCAGGCCAGCCTGGCGCACCTGGCGGGGCAGGCACGCCAGCACGGTGATCCGATGGCGCTGACCCCGGTGGTCGATGAGCTGTCGCGACGCTGGCAGAACGCCAGCACGACCCGCGACCCGGCCCTGCAAGCAGCCATGCATGCGGCCCTGCAAGCCGTGCTGGATCAGATCGGCGACGCCTCGGGCCTGGTGCTGGACCCGGACCTGGACAGCTTCTACCTGATGAAAACGCTGGTGTTCAGCCTGCCAGCAGCCATGAACGACCTGGGGTACCTGTGGAGCGCCGGCGCGGTGGCGGCGGCCAGCGGGCCCGCACCCGCCGAACGACAGCGCGAATGGCAGGTGGCCGAGGCACAGTACAACGCGGCATGGCGCGAGGTGAAACATGCCTACACCCGGGCCATCAAAGGCAACACCGCCTTGCAGACCCAACTGGACGACGCGCCCCTGGGCGGCGGCGAATCGCTGTATGTCAGCGGGCGCGGCGCCATCCTGGGCACGGCGCCCGTGTCGCTCGACGCTTACGTCGCCCAGGGCCAGGCCGCCGTCCAGGAGGTCGTGGCCCTGTACCAGCGCACCCTGCCCTTGCTGGACGACCTGCTGGCCCAGCGCGAAAGCCGGCTGCAGCAGGCCATGGTGGGCACCGCCTCGGTGCTGGTGATCAGCCTGCTGGTGGCCTGGTACCTCTTCCTGTCGTTCCGCAAGGTGCTGGAAGGCGGACTCAACGAGGTGGCGTTTCACATCGACGCGATGCGCGACGGCGACCTCACCACCGAACCCAGGGCCTGGGGTGGCGACGAGGCGGCCCGCCTGATGATCACCCTCAAGGACATGCAGGCCGCCCTGAAACGGGTGGTCAGCGAGGTGCGCGGCGCGGCCGACACCATCGTGCACGCCAGCCAGGAGATCGCCGCCGGCTCGACCGACCTGTCCAACCGCACGGCCCAGTCGGCCGGGCGCCTGCAGCAGTCCGCATCGGCCATGGAAACCGTGTCGGCCACCGTCGAGCAAACAGCGCAATCGGCGGCACAGGCCTCGATGCTGGCCGACACCAATGCGCAGGCCGCCAGCAGCGGCGGCCAGATCATCAGCTCGGTGATCGAAACCATGAGCGAGATTCAAGGCGCCTCGCGCCAGATCAACGACATCGTGGGCACCATCGACGGCATCGCCTTTCAGACGAACATCCTGGCGCTCAACGCGGCCGTGGAGGCCGCCCGCGCCGGCGAACAAGGCCGGGGATTTGCCGTGGTGGCCAGCGAGGTGCGGGCCCTGGCGCAGCGCACCTCCACGGCCGCGCGCGAGGTCAAGCGCCTCATCGGCACCAGCGTGGACAAGGTCGACGCCGGTGGCGCCGTGGTGCGCCAGGCCGGCGAGTCCATGCAGGCCATCGTGGCCCATGCGCAGCAGGTCAACGCCCTGCTGGCCGAGATCGCCTCGGGCGCACGCGACCAGGCCACCGGCGTGCAGCAAACGGCACAGGCGGTGCAGGCGCTGGATGGCGCCACACAGCAAAACGCGGCGCTGGTGGAACAAACTGCCGCGGCCGCCGCCTCACTGCGCGAACAGGCCCAGCGCCTGGCGCAGGGGGTGGCGGTGTTCAAGCTGGCCTGAGCCAGCGACGGGGGTCAGCCACAGGCCATGGCGCGGGCCAGGCGCAGGCGCTCGGGGCGGGGCCCGCGTGCCGAGCCTGAGGAGGCGGCCGTTCCCGCCGTGCGCCGGGGTGCCGAGACCACCCGCTCCGTCAGGGCCGTCGCTTTCGCCACCCAGGCCTGGTAGCCCAGGCTGTCGGGCGCGAAGTACGGCAAGCCCCGCGCCACGAAAGCGTCCAGATCACGTTGCAGGGCGGGGTCGGCCACCTCAGCGGCCCACAACGTCAGTTGGTGCAGGGCCTGCACACGCTCGGCGGTGGTGGCCGACAGGAGTTGCCCACGCAGGTGGGCGCCATCAGGCTGGGTCATGGCGGTCTTTCAGTGGAGGAACGGTGGTCGACACAGGGCCACCTCGCCGGTCTTTCGGCGACAAACCCCGGTCCTTGAGGGCAAAAGTCACGCAAGCGTCACGCAACCTTCACGCGCTTCGCAACCACAAGGTCACACGGGTGCCCACGCCCAATTCGCTGTCCACCACCATGCGTCCACCCATCAGCTCCATCAACTCCTTGACGATGCTCACGCCCAGGCCGGTACCCGGGATGTTGCCGGACTTGTCTGCGCGGAAGAACCGCTCGCCACTGCTCAGCCGCTGCACATGCTCTGCGCTCAGGCCCATGCCGTGGTCTTCGATCACGACGCCATGCCATGACACGCCCTCGTCGTCGGTGTTGTGCAGCAGCCGCACAGACACCTCGCCGCCCTGAGGCGAGTACTTGTACGCGTTCGACAGGATGTTGAGCACGGCCTGCTGCAGCTTGTGCCGGTCGGCCCGCACGGGGCTGGGCTGCGCCGCCTCCTGCCAGGCCGGTGCCGCTCGGCCAGGCGCTGGCTTGAAGTCCTGCACCACGGCCGCCACCACGTCGTCAAGGACCAGTGGCTCGATGCGGAAGTCCTGACCCCGGCGGGCCTCGATGCGGGCCAGGTCCAGCAGCTCGTTGAGGATGCTGACCATGGACTGGCTGTGCCGATGGATGCGCCCCAGCAGGTCCTGGCGCTGTTCGGCCGGCATGTCTCGCTTGAGCATCAGCTCGGTGAACCCGAAGATGCTGACCATGGGCGTGCGCAGTTCATGGGCGGCCATGGACAGGAACTCCGACTTCATGTCGTCGAGCTGGCGCTGGCGCGTGACATCGCCCACAAAGAGCACGCGGCTCACACCACCGTGCGCACTGCACTGCCCGGTCAGCGACAGCGTGCGCGCACCGTCACCCTGCAGCCGCACCTGCACGGCTTCGCCCTGCGATTCATTGGCAAACACCGATGCCAGCCCCGGGAAGGCCGATGCATCCTGCAGGCGTTGGGCCAGCAGGGCCGACAGGGCCGTGACCTCGCAGCCCTGGACCTCGGCCTCCTGCAAACCGGTGAGCCGCAAGAAAGCCTGGTTGACGAAACGCACACGGCCGGCACGGTCAAAGGTCACCAGACCATCCTGGCTGAGACGGAACAAGGCGCCCAGCTGTTCGTTCTGGTCGGCCAGCTGCGCCTCATGGGCATGCAACTCGGCCACCTGGTGCTCCAGCAAGATCATCTGCTGGCACAGCACCATCGACGCTTCATTGAGCGAATCCACCAACTCGACAAATTCTGCAGGGCCAGACTCACGCGGCAAGAGCCGGCCTTTGGCGTCCACCATCTCCCGGGCGAAGGCCCGTGCACGGGTCAGGCCCCGCATCGGCCGGCGCAACAGCATCCACAACAAGCACACGCACAACAAGATGGCCATCACCGCCACCACCGCCGTGTTGCGCCAGATGCGTGCGCGCTCGTGTTGCAGCCCTCGGGTGTCGTGCACCACCTGCACCCAGCCCACCCGCTCACCGGCCATCACGGGGTGCCAGGCCTCGATCCAGTCGTCGTGGGGGCGCAGCGCTGGCAGGGCGGCGTCTTGTTCGGCCGGTGCTTGCACCTCGGCCGACAAGCGATGGTCATAGATCACTCGGGGGGCCTCGTCCGCCGCACGCACCACCTGCGCCAGCGGTTCTCCACGGCGGCCCAGCACCCGCACCGCACGGACATCGGCCAGCTCGGCCGAGCGCAGGGCCAGCTCTTCCAGGCCATCCAGGCTGTCTGTCAGGATCAGGTTGGCACTGCTGATGGCCACGGTACGGGCCAGCGCAGCCACCTGTTTTTCGGTGGACTGCTGACCCAACAGGGTTTGCTCATGGGCCGTGTACCCCCCCAGCAGGCCCAGGGCCAGCAAGAGCAGGGCCGACATCATGGCCATCAACTGCTGGGACAAATGACGTGGCCACCAGGCAAGCGTTTGAAGGCGGTCCAGCGCGCTCATGGCTTGCACATCTGCGGTTCACTGCGCGTAGCGCTCCAGGCGCAGTCGCCTCAAGGGCTCGTAGTCGCGGGCCTGGTCGGCCAGCACGGGCTGCGGCATGGGGATGGCCTTGAAGCTGGCCTGCAGCTCGGGCTGCTGGGCCAGCGCCAGCCAGGCTTGCTGCAGGCGCGTGCGCAACGCGTCGGGCACGCGGGGGTGCACACTCAGCGGGTGCGGGGCAGCCCCGGGGGTTTCCATGAGCACGCGCAGGCCCGCCTGCACCTCTGCCGGTTCACGCGCCAGGGTGGCGCGCAGGCCACCGGTGGCGGTGCTCAGGCCCGCCAGGGTGTGCCGGTAGGCGTTGGTGTGCGTGCGGGCGTACACCGGTGTGATCCGGATGCGTTCGACCTCGACCAACTGGGCCCGGGTCAGCAGCGACGCCCCGAAAGCGTTGGGCGCCGGAAACGCCAGGGTGTGTCCGTCCAGCTCACGCGCGGCCCGGATGGGTGAATCCTGGCGCACCACCACGATGCCGGTCAGCAATTCGGCATCGCGCAACAGCGGCACATAGCCCTGGGCATCCCAGGCCCTGAGCTGGTGAAAGGGGTTCAGGTAAGCCACGTCTGGCGTCCCCGCCAGCACCTCGGCTTCAAAGCCGGGGATGTCGCGGGCCTGACGCAACACGAACTGCACCCCCACGCGCTCGCTCAACTGGGTGAGGATCGGGCCCCAGGTGCGCGCGATGTCGGCGGCCGGAAACTGCGGCACCACCGACACGGTGAGCACGGTGGGCGCCGGTGGCTGTCCCTGGGCCCATGCAGGCACCGTGAACGCCATCAAGGCCGTCATGAGTGCCACCAGACACCTGCGGCGCCGTGCGAGCACCGGCACCTGAGAAAAACCTGTGGATTGCATACCGCCCTCCGGGGTTGTCTATCCGGATTGTCGGCAGTCAAGTGAAAGAAATGAACAATCAGCAAAAGCACAGGCCCGTCAAAGACGGGCCTGTCGGGCATTAATTGACGGAAATGCCAGAGGGATGCCGATCAACTGTGGCGGATCAGGTGATCGAAGGCGCTCAAGGCCGCCGTGGCGCCCGCACCGGCCGCGATCACGATCTGCTTGTAAGGCACGTTGGTGCAGTCACCCGCAGCGAACACGCCCGGCACATTGGTGTGGCCCTTGGAATCGATCAGGATCTCGCCAAACTTGCTCAGCTCCACCGTGCCCTTGAGCCACTCGGTGTTGGGCACCAGGCCGATCTGCACGAACACGCCTTCCAGCGCCACGGTGTGCTCTTCGTTGCTGGTGCGGTCCTTGAACTTCAGGCCGTTCACCTTGCCCTCGGCCCCGGTGATCTCGGTCGTCTGCGCGTTGGTGTGGATGGTCACGTTGGGCAGGCTCTTGAGCTTCTTGACCAGCACGGCATCGGCCTTGAGCTGGTCGGCAAACTCCACCACCGTCACGTGCTTGACCACCCCGGCCAGGTCGATGGCGGCCTCCACGCCCGAGTTGCCGCCGCCGATCACCGCCACGTCCTTGCCCTTGAACAGCGGGCCATCGCAGTGCGGGCAGTAGGCCACGCCCTTGTTCTTGTACTCGGCCTCGCCGGGCACGTTCACGTTGCGCCAGCGTGCACCGGTGGAGATGATCACGGTCTTGGCCTTGAGCGTGCCGCCGTTGTCCATCTTCACCTGGATGAGGCCACCGGGCTGCTCGGCCGGGATGATGGCCGCCGCCTTCTGCAGGTTCATGATGTCCACATCGTAGGCGCGGGCGTGGGCTTCCAGGGCCGCCGCCAGCTTGGGGCCGTCGGTCTCCAGGATGGAGATGTAGTTCTCGATGCCCAGCGTGTCGTTGACCTGACCACCAAAGCGCTCGGCCGCGATGCCGGTGCGGATGCCCTTGCGGGCGGCGTACACGCCCGCGGCGGCGCCTGCGGGGCCACCGCCCACGATCAGCACGTCGTAAGCCGCCTTGGCGTCGATCTTGGCCGCTTCTTTGGCGGCCGAGTTGGTGTCGAGCTTGGCCACGATCTCGGCCACGGTCATCTTGCCCGAGGCGAACACCTGCCCGTTCAAGAACACCATGGGCACGGCCATGATCTCGCGCCGCTCCACCTCGTCCTGGAAGGCGCCGCCCTCGATCACGGTCGTCTTGATCTTGGGGTTGAGGATGGCCATGAGCGACAGGGCCTGCACCACGTCCGGGCAGTTGTGGCAGCTCAGGGACATGAAGACCTCGAAGTTGAAGTCGCCATCCAGCGCGCGGATGTTGTCCAGCGTTTCGGCTTCTTCCTTCGGGGGGTGGCCGCCCGTCCACAACAGGGCCAGCACCAGCGAGGTGAACTCGTGGCCCAGGGGCAGGCCGGCAAAGCGCAGCGAGGTGTTGGCGCCCACGCGCTGCAGCGTGAACGAGGGCTTGCGGGCGTCCTGCCCGTCGGTCTTCAAGGTGATCTTGTCGGCGCGCAGGCTTTGAATCGTCTGCAGCAGCTCGAGCATCTCGCGCGAGTTCTCGGAGTCACTCAGGGATGCGACGATCTCGAAGGGTTGTTGCACGCGCTCCAGGTAGGCAGCGAGTTGGGCTTTGAGGGTGTCGTCCAGCATGTCGGGCATCCTTTTTTTGATGAGTGTGTGAATGACTTCGGGAACCGGCCTCCTCGTGTGTCAACGCGTTGAGGAGGCCAAGGTCAGCCCCCGCACCGCCTTGTGGGCGGTGACGGCAGGCAGTTTCAACGATGTGGTGAGGGCAGACCTCAACACAGGTCAAAGAAGGCTTAGATCTTGCCGACCAGGTCCAGCGAAGGAGCCAGGGTCTTGGCGCCTTCCTTCCACTTGGCCGGGCAGACCTGGCCAGGGTTGGCGGCGGTGAACTGGGCAGCCTTCAGCTTGCGCAGGGTTTCCGACACGTCGCGGGCGATCTCGTTGCTGTGGATTTCAGCGGTCTTGATCTGACCTTCGGGGTTGATGATGAAGGTGCCGCGCAGCGACAGGCCTTCTTCGGGGATGTGCACGCCAAACGCGTTGGTCAGTTGGTGGGTGGGGTCACCGACCAGGGGGAACTTGGCCTTGCCCACGGCGGGCGAGGTTTCGTGCCACACCTTGTGCGAGAAGTGGGTGTCGGTGGTGACGATGTACACCTCGGCACCAGCGGCCTGGAAGGCAGCGTAGTTGTCGGCGGCGTCTTCGATTTCGGTGGGGCAGTTGAAGGTGAAGGCGGCCGGCATGAAGATCAGCACGGACCACTTGCCCTTCAGGCTTTCGTCGGAAACGGTGATGAACTCGCCCTTGTCGCCACGGTTGACGAAGGCTTGGGTCTTGAACGGCTGAACTTGCGTGTTGATCAAAGACATTCGGGTTTCCTCTAGGGGTTGGTTGACAACAGCCTTGAATGGTAGGGGATCTGTTCCCATATGGCGAATTGATTGGCCTTATGTGACAGATTGTCTACGCCTATCGGTGCTGATGGTCTTGTCGGATCAATTCCTACACGCCGTGTAGCCCCGAACCGACCGGCCTTACAGCCGAACGCCTATCAAGGAAATTGGCCGGTGTTTGCACAATGAATCCATCGACAACACGAACCCGACACCCCGAAGGAGCCCAGCATGAACAACGACCAAATCCTGCAAGAAATCCGCGAAGTCAACCTGTCGTACCTGATGCTGGCCCAGAGCCTGATCCGCAGCGACCGCGAACAAGCCCTGTTCCGCCTGGGCCTGTCTGAGCAAGCCGCCGAACGCCTGGCCTCCTTGAGCCCGGCCCAGGTGGTGAAGGTGGCCTCCAGCAACACCCTGCTGTGCCGCATGCGCATGGACGACGACCTGGTCTGGGGCCTGCTGACCAACCACGGCAAGGGCGCCGCCAGCGACAGCGTCAGCCGCCTGCATGCCTCGATCCTGATGGCCGGCCGCCATCAAGAAGCCGCCTGAATCCGGCTCACCAGACACCATCCCCTCATTTCGGAGACACCACCATGCGCACCAAGAGCCTCCTGACCGAAGCCAAGCAGATCGAGCGCGCCGTCACGCTCATCACCCTGGGAGCACGCCTGCAGGTGCTGGAATCCGAGACTGACATGTCCTACGAGCGCCTGCTGCGCCTGTACAAGGAAGTGGCCGGCAAGTCGCCCTCCAAAGGCCAGCTGCCCTTCTCGACCGACTGGTTCATGACCTGGCAGCCCAACATCCACGCCA
>NZ_JBBPEV010000007.1 GCF_038069945.1 Aquabacterium sp. A3
GTCTTCTTGGTCGACAGGTTCAATCCCAGGCTGACTTGCTTCATGTCCTTGCGCCACGTATCAACTTGACGACATCATCATGCAAGACTCGCGCCTTGACGGCGGGTTTTGCAGACCTTCCCTAGGCGTTCTGTCTACGTTCGAACTTCTGTGAGCTGCCGGTGACAATTACAAAATGAACCAACAGGCCCTCTCCGCATTCATCTGGTCCGTCGCCGACCTGCTCCGTGGCGACTACAGACAATCCGATTACGGCAAGGTCATCTTGCCCTTCACCGTGTTGCGCCGCTTGGACTGCGTGCTCGAAGCCACCAAGCCAGCCGTGCTCAAAGAGCTTGAAGCCAAGACGAAGATGGGCGTGAACCCCGAGCCCTTCCTGCTCAAGAAAACCGGGTTGAAGTTCTTCAACCAATCGCCGCTGGACCTGCCCAAACTGCTGGGCGACCCCGACCACATCGCCCATAACCTGTTCACGTACGTGCAAGGGTTCTCGGCCGATGTGCGCGACATCTTTGATCACTTTGCATTCCAGGCCCAGATCGACCGCCTGGCCAAGGCAGGGCTGCTGTACCAGGTGGCCGAGAAATTTGCCCAGATCGACTTGCATCCTGACAAGGTCAGCAACATGCAGATGGGCCTGGTGTTTGAAGAACTGATCCGTAAGTTCGCTGAAATCTCGAACGAAACGGCGGGGGAGCACTTCACCCCGCGCGAGGTGATCCGCCTCATGGTGGACCTGATCTTCATCGAAGACAGCGAAGCGCTGTCCGTGCCTGGCGTGGTGCGCACGCTGTACGACCCGACCGCGGGCACCGGCGGCATGCTCAGCGTGGCAGGCGAATACCTGTCCGCCATGAACCCGCAGTCGCGCCTGACGGTGTACGGCCAGGAGCTGAACCCCGAGTCGCACGCCATCTGCAAGGCCGACATGCTCATCAAGGGCCAAGACGTGGCCAACATCGCCTTCGGCAACACGCTGAGCGACGACGGCCACCCCACCATGAAGTTCGACTACATGCTGGCCAACCCGCCCTTTGGCGTGGAATGGAAGAAGGTCGAAAAAGAAGTGCGCAAGGAGCACGAGCAACGCGGCTTCGATGGCCGCTTCGGCCCCGGCCTGCCGCGCGTGTCAGACGGCTCCATGCTGTTCCTGCTGCACTTGCTCAGCAAGATGCGCCCCGCCAAAGACGGCGGCAGCCGCTTCGGTATCGTGCTCAACGGCTCGCCCCTGTTCACGGGCGGCGCGGGCAGCGGCGAAAGCGAGATCCGCCGCTATGTGCTGGAAAACGACCTGGTCGAGGCCATCGTGGGCCTGCCGGGCGACATGTTCTACAACACGGGCATTGGCACCTACATCTGGGTCATCAGCAACCGCAAGCCTCAGGCCAGAGCGGGCAAGGTGCAGCTGATCGACGCCAGCGGCATGTGGCAGAAGATGCGCAAGAGCCTGGGCAGCAAACGCAAGGAGCTGAGCGACGCCCACATCGACCACATCACCCAGCTGTTCGGCCGCTTTGAAGAAGCCACGGGTGGCGACGGCAAGCCCATCAGCCGCATCTTTGCCAACGAGGCCTTTGGCTACCACACCATCACCGTGGAGCGCCCGCTGCGCGATGCCGAGGGCAAGGTGGTGGTGGGCGAGAAGGGCAAGCAAAAAGGCAAGCCCCAGCCTGATTCCAGCCTGCGCGACACCGAGAACGTGCCCCTGACCGAAGACGTGGGCGAGTACTTCAAGCGCGAGGTGCTGCCCCATGCACCCGACGCCTGGATCGACCCTGAGAAGACCAAGGTGGGCTATGAAATTCCGTTCAACCGGCACTTTTATGTGTTCAAGCCACCGCGCCCGCTGGCCGAGATCGACGCCGACCTGAAGCGCACCACCGACCGCATCCTGGACATGATCAAGGGGCTGTCGGCATGAGCTTTCCGAGGTATCCGGCGTACAAGGAGAGTGGGGTTGAGTGGCTTGGAGCCGTTCCTGTCCACTGGGATGTGGCGCCATACAAGCGCATGGTCTCTTTGCAGAATGGCTCTGACCACAAACACATTGAATGTGATGATGGTTACCCGGTGATTGGATCAGGTGGTCAATTTGCCTGCGCGTCGGAGTTCATGCATGACGGTGAGTCAGTTCTTCTCGGCCGCAAAGGGACCATCGACAAACCTTTGTACGTATCCGGCAAGTTCTGGACCGTTGACACCATGTACTGGTCGAAGATCCAGCCGGGCGCATTCGGTCGATTCGCCTACTACTCGGCGCTAACGATTCCCTTCGGCTACTACTCGACCAACACAGCTCTTCCAAGCATGACGAAAAGTGTCTTGGAAGCACACTTGCTTGCCAGCCCGCCAGAGCAAGAGCAGGTTGCAATTGCAGCTTTCCTCGACCGCGAAACCGCCAAGATCGACGCCCTGGTGGCCGAGCAAGAGCAGCTCATCACCCTGCTCAAGGAAAAACGCCAGGCCGTCATCTCCCATGCCGTGACCAAGGGGCTGGACCCGTCGGTGCCGATGAAGGATTCGGGCGTCGAGTGGTTGGGGGAGGTGCCGGAGCATTGGCAGGTGAACAGGCTTCAGCGAGTCGTCAAGCCCGGTACATCAGTCACTTACGGCATCGTTCAGGCTGGCCCTGATTTCGAGGGCGGGATCCCATACATCAGAACGAGCGACATGGCTGGTGACGAGTTGCCAGTCGATGGTTATCCCAAAACATCCCCCGAAATCGACGCTTCTTATGCGCGGTCGAAGGTGTCTGCGGGCGATCTGGTCATTGCGATTCGTGCAACTGTTGGAAAGTGTCTTCCAGTGCCACAAGAGCTTGATGGGGCCAACTTGACGCAAGGAACAGCGCGTATCGCCCCCGGTCCAGACACCGATCCTGGATACCTGTTGTCCTTCATCAATGGGAACGCATCACAGACTTACTTTGACCGAATGGCTAAGGGGGCGACCTTCAGAGAAATCACGCTGGAAGTCCTTAGAAAGACACCCGTCTTGGTGCCGCCGCTTGATGAACAGTCGCAAATCGCTTCGTGGGTAAAGCAGCAGTCTGAACAGTTTTCATCTCTGATACGCGAAGCCGAGGAAGCACAAGTTTTGCTGAAAGAACGCCGCTCCGCCCTCATCTCCGCCGCCGTCACCGGCCAGATCGACGTGCGCGGCCTGGCCCTTGCAAAAGAAGCCGCATGACCCCCACCCCACAAACCATCCAGATCTACCTGCCCGGTGGCGACCCGCGCGGCATCCGCGTGGCCGAAGTCACCACGCGCATCGTGCAGGTCATCGAGGTGCCGCGCAGCCTGCTGCCCGCCTTCCAGACCATGCCCGAGAGCACCCAGGTGGCGGTGTACTTCCTGGTGGGCGAGTCTGACGACGGCACCGAGCGCCGCGTGTACGTGGGCCAAACCGGCGACCTGCCCACCCGCCTGAAAGAACACAACCGGGCCAAGCCCTTCTGGCAACGCGCGCTGGTGCTGGTGTCTCGCACCCACAGCCTCACGCAAACACACGCGCTGTTTCTGGAATGGCACTGCCTGCAGGCCATCCGAACGGCGGGCCGCTTCACCGATGAAAACGGCAACGGCGGCTCGCGCCCCCACACGCCCCCGCCCATGGAGGCCGACTGCCTGGAGATGTTCGACACCGGCCGTACCCTGCTGGCCACGCTGGGCTTCTCGCTGTTCGACCCGGTGGCCAGCGCGGGCGAGGCCGGCCAAGCCCCCGAGGTGTTCGTGTGCGAGGCCGCTGGCGCCAAGGGCCGTGGCCAGTACACCGAAGAAGGCTTCGTGGTGCTGCAAGGCTCGGTGGGCCGGCTGCAAAGCGTGCCGTCCATCCAGGGCACCTCAGACGACAACTTCCGCCAGCGCCTGCTGGAGCAAGGCGTGATGCGCGCCGAGGGCGACACCGTCGTCTTCCAGAGCGACCACCTGTTCCGCTCGCCCAGCATGGCAGCGGTGGCGCTGCTGGGCCGCACGGCCAACGGCTGGCTGGAGTGGAAGACGCCCGAGGGGCGCACGCTGGACGAGGTCAAAAGGCAGTCAAGCTGACAGTTTTGGACTTTTTTCTACAAAACATTGTTGATTTGTGCTGATAATGTGGTGTCTGAAGTCGATTTCCGGCCCAGACGTCAACCATGCTGCATCGCTACGCCTTTTCCAATTTCCAGAGCTTTCGTGAATCGACCGAGGTGAACTTGCGCTTGAACCGCAAGGTGCCTCAGGTCGGTTGGGACGTGGTTTCTGTTGGTGGACACCGGCTCAGCACCGTGGCCGCCGTGATCGGTGCCAACGGTTCGGGCAAGACGGCCTTGCTCAAGCCGGTGGTGTTCTTGGCGTGGTTCTTGAAAAACTCCTTCCACGCGCAGGTTGACGCGCCCATCCCAGTCACGCCCCATTTCAGTTCCCCCAATGAGCCCACCGAGTTCGAGGTGGAAGCTGAGGGCCTGGATGGCCAAATGTGGCGCTACGTGCTGAGGCTGACACAGCAGCGTGTGTTGCACGAGGCGCTGTATCAGCAAAAGGTCAAGGGCTTCAGCTACGTGTTCGTGCGCGAGTGGGACGAATCAGCGCAGCATTACCAGGTCAAGCAGCAAGACTTCGGCATGGCCCCATCCGAAGCCCGCAAGGTGCGCCCCAATGCCTCGTTGATCTCGACTGCTGCCCAGTACGGTGTTGAACAGGCACAAATGTTCACCCGCATCCACCTGCAGACGAATGTGGTGGCCAACGGCCGAATGCCCTTCAGGGCTGACAGGGACTTGCCTGCGGCAGCCAAGCACTTCGCGCTCAACCAAGCGCAGCAAACCCAAATGGCGTCGTTGCTCAAGGCCTGGGATTTGGGCCTGAGCGATGTGCAAGTACGCGAGCACACACTGCAAATGCCTGGCGAAGAGCCTCAGAAGGTTTGGCTGCCATTTGGCTTGCACACCGACCGCAACGGCCGCTCGCAAGAGCTTTCGCTTTTTGATGAGTCGAGCGGCACGCAAAGCGCATTCGTGCTGCTGGCGCGTTTGCTGCCAGCTTTGGCAGATGGCGGCTTGGTGGTCATCGATGAGTTCGAGAACGACCTGCATCCCCACATGCTGGAGCCCATCCTCGACCTGTTTGCCAACGAGGAAACCAACCCTCACCAAGCGCAAATCATCTTCACCTGCCACGCCATGGAGGTGCTCAATGTGCTGCACAAATCTCAAGTGATGTTGGTTGAGAAGAACGAGGATTGCGAAAGCACCGCCTGGCGCATGGACAGCATCCTGGGCATTCGCAACGACGATAACTTCTACGCCAAATACATGGCCGGCGCCTATGGCGCGGTGCCGCAGTTCTGATGGCCCAGCGCAAAGTCGATCATCCTGCCCGGCAACAACGCCGAACGGCGTTGCTCGTTGGTGAGGGCCTTGCCGAACAGGTCTTTCTGACCCACCTTAAGGCGTTGTATGTGGCTCGTGGGCACAAGCAGATCACGGTTAAAAACGCCAAGGGCAAGGGTGGAGCCCATGTGCTCGACTACACCCGGCGACAAGGCCTGCAGGCTGCGTTCGACGAGAAGGCCGCTTTGTTGGATACCGACACCGATTGGGACGACGAGCAACGTGCGTTGGCCAAGAAGTGGGGCATCGAGGTGATTGAAGCGCAGCCTTGCCTGGAGGCATTGCTGCTGCGAATCGCAGGCCAGCGCGTGCCCCATGGCACAGAACCCTGCAAGAAGGCGTTTGCTAAGCAATTTGGCGCACCAGCCCACGAGGCGGCTGTTCTTGAGCGGCATTTCACGCAGGCAGTGCTGGACAAGGCGAGGGCCACCCTGCCTGCCTTGGAGCAACTGGTGCAGTTTCTGCTGCGCTGAACCTGGCTTCAGGAGTCAGAAGACGCCATCTGGAGGCAAAATCAACCGATAAGAGGCCGACAGGGGGGTCACGTGGCTTTGCATTTGGAAGTTGAGTTCGAGAAAGACATCTGCCACCATCTGGCCGCCAATGGCTGGCTGTATGCAGAAGGCGATGCCAAGGGCTACGACACGCCGCGTGCCTTGTTCCCGGCCGATGTGCTGGCCTGGGTGCAAGCCACCCAACCCGATGCCTGGGCCACGCTGACCAAGGCCCACGGCACCCATGCCGAATCCATGCTGCTAGACCGCCTGCGCAAGCAGATGGACGACCGGGGCACGCTGGACGTGCTGCGCGTGGGCCTGGAAATGCTGGGCCTCAAAGCGCCACTGAAGATGGCCCAGTTCAAGCCCGCGCTGGACATGAACCCTGAGCTGCAGGCCCGCTACGCCGCCAACCGCCTGCGCGTGGTGCGCCAGGTGCGCACCAACCACGACGACATCATCGACCTGGTGCTGTTCTTGAACGGCATCCCTGTGGCCACGGCCGAGCTGAAGTCTGAGTTCACCCAGGGCATCAACGAGGCGGTGGAGCAATACAAGTTCGACCGCACGCCGAAGCCCAAGGGCAAGGCCTTTGCCGAGCCCCTGCTCGACTTCCCCCGTGGGGCGCTGGTGCACTTCGCCGTCACCAACCGCACGGTGATGATGACGACCAAGCTGCAAGGCCCCAGCACCTATTTCTTGCCCTTCAACATGGGCGACCACGGCGCGGCAGGCAACCCGCCCAACGGTAAGGGCCACCGCACAAGCTACCTGTGGGAACAGGTGTGGCAGCGCGACAGCTGGCTGGAAATCATCGCCCGCTACCTGGTGACGAAGAAGGACGACAAGAAGCGCCCGGTGGGCTACTTGTTCCCCCGGTATCACCAGCTCGATGCCACCCGCAAGCTGGTGCAGGCGGTGCTGGCCGAAGGTGTGGGGCAGAAGTACCTGATCCAGCACAGCGCGGGCAGCGGCAAGACCAACTCGATTGCCTGGACGGCGCACTTCCTGGCCGACCTGCACGACGCGGCCAACAACAAGTTGTTCAGCACCGTGCTGGTGGTGAGCGACCGCACCGTGCTCGACACCCAGCTGCAAGAAGCCATCTTCGACTTCGAACGCACGGCGGGCGTGGTGGCCACCATCAAGGGCGAAAGCCAGAGCAAGAGCGGAGAGCTGGCCGAAGCCCTGTCAGGCGGCAAGAAGATCGTGGTGTGCACCATCCAGACGTTTCCGTTTGCGCTCAAAGCCGTGCAAGAGCTGGCGGCCACGCAAGGCAAGCGCTTTGCCGTGATCGCCGACGAAGCCCACAGCTCGCAAACCGGCGAGGCCGCAGGCAAGCTCAAGCAGGTGCTTTATGGGCAACTGAGCGCCCAAGAGCTGCAAGACCTGGCCGATGGCGGCGAGCTGAGCACCGAAGACATCCTGGCCGCACAGATGACGGCCAAAGCCGGCGAAGCGGGCGCCCCTTCGGCCGTGACCTATGTGGCCTTCACCGCCACGCCCAAGGCCAAGACGCTGGAGCTGTTTGGCCGCAAGCCCAACCCTGACCAGCCCGCCGGCCCTGACAACCTGCCCGCGCCGTTTCACGTCTATTCGATGCGCCAGGCCATCGAAGAGGGCTTCATCCTCGACGTGCTGAAGAACTACACCTCGTACAAGCTGGCCTTCAAGCTGGCCCACAACGGCAAGGAGTGGGACGACAAAGAGGTCGAGCGCAGCGAAGCCCTCAAAGGCCTGATGCGCTGGGTGCGCCTGCACCCCTACAACATTGCCCAGAAGGTGCAGGTGGTGGTGGAGCACTTCCTGGAGAACGTGCAGCCGCTGCTCAAGGGGCATGCCAAGGCCATGGTGGTGGTGGGCAGCCGCGTGGAGGCCGTGCGCTGGAAGCTGGCGGTGGACGACTACATCAAGGCCCAGGGCTACGCGCTGGGCACCCTGGTGGCCTATTCCGGCGAGGTGAACGACCCGAAGGCGCTGCCCGAGCCGGTCACCGAAAACAGCACCCAGTTGAACCCGGGCTTGAAGGGCCGCGACATCCGTGATGCCTTCGCCACCGACGAGTTCCAGATCCTGCTGGTGGCCAACAAGTTCCAGACCGGCTTTGACCAACCCTTGCTGTGCGGCATGTACGTCGACAAGAAGCTGGCGGGCATCCAGGCCGTGCAGACCTTGTCGCGTCTGAACCGGGCCTACAACGGCCCGCACGGGCTGAAGGACACCACCTACATCCTCGACTTCGCCAACGATCCGCAAGAAATCCTGGCGGCCTTCCAGACCTACTTTGAGACCGCCGAGCTGGCCGGCGTGACCGACCCGAACATCATCTTCGACCTGCGCGCCAAGCTGGATGCCACCGGCCACTACGACGACTTCGAGGTGGAGCGCGTGGTACAGGTGGAGCTGAACCCCAAGGCCACGCAGGCCCAACTGGTGGCCGCCATCGAACCAGTGGCCGACCGGCTGCTCAAGCGTTTCAAAGTAGCCACTGAGGCGTTCAAGGCGGCATCTGAGAAGCTGCCCGGTGGCGAGCTGGGCCCGGATGGCCAGGCCGCCAAGGACGAACTGGAAGCCCTGACGCTGTTCAAGCGCGACCTGGGCACCTTCGTGCGTGTGTATGCCTTCTTGTCGCAGATGTTCGACTACGGCAACACGGCCATCGAGAAGCGGTCGATCTTCTTCAAACGCCTGATGCCCTTGCTGGACTTTGGCAAAGAGCGTGAAGGGGTGGACCTGTCCAAAGTGATCCTGACGCACCATAAGCTCAAGAAGCAGGGTGGAGCAGCCCTGGTGCTGGGCGAGGTGGATGGCGAGTACAAGCTCGACCCGATGACGGCTCCAGGCACAGGCCAGATCCAGGACAAGGAAAAGATCAAGCTGTCTGAGATCGTGCAGAAGGTGAACGACCTGTTCGATGGCGAACTGACCGAACACGACATGCTTGCCTTTGTTGACAACATCAAGGGCAAGATGATGGAGTCGGATCTGTTGGTTCAACAGGCCATGAACAACACCAAAGAGCAGTTCAGCAACTCACCAGACTTCACGGCGGAACAACTCAACGCCATCATCGATGCTTTTGATGCTTTCTCGACCATGAGCAAGCAGGCGCTTGATTCAGACAAGGTGCGCCAAGGCCTGAAGCACATATTGCTCGGACCGGCGGAGCTGTATGAGTCTTTGCGGAGCAGGGGGATGACGTCGCGCCAAGCTCAGTAGCCAAAGTGCTGTCCATGCCATTGAAGAAAATCTGGCAATGGCTTGAAGCGCTCCGGTAACTTAATGGTGCTTTGGTCGTATCTCAGCAAAGCATCAGCCAAGAAGCTGTCTGCGCTTTTGCGTTTCAGCGCGGGGGAAACGAGCACCAGGTACTCGGGGGTGACAGTGATCAGCCCTTGATCAAACGCCCGATCATGCAGCGCCGATAGGCACAAGCCGTTCTGTGGGTTGAGGCGGTTGTGGTGATCTTCACGCCACGGCACGATGTGGCTGGCAATCAGCAAGCGCTCGTCAGACAACCCACTGATGCAACATGTGCTGTTGTAGCTGCTCAGCACGGCGCGCCGAAACAAATGTTGATTGGCGCGAACGCGCACCAGGGCGGTTCTTGTTCGGCCTTCTGTGTGCGTCCAGGTTTCTGGCGCTTCGGCTTCCGGTGTTTCAGGTTGCGCACCCGTGAATCGGGTGTAGCTGTCATGGGCTGCCAGCGCTGTGGTGTCCCAGTTGCTTTGCAGTTCCTTCCACACCGCTCGGTCTAATGCGGAGGCGCCTGCAAGCCCTTTGCGACCGCTGGCGGTGATCTGAGGGTCTAGGCTGGCCAGGTTAGTCAGCTTCATGGCCACAGAGCTGGGCGTGCGCTCCATCTTGGTGGCCAGGGCTTGGATGTCGGCATTGCCCTTGTGCAGTTGCCCAAAGCTCAGTTGCGTGTACAGGTGCAGCGCGGCCAGCACCTCGTCGCGTGTCCAGTCTCGCCTCACAGTTGCCTCCCAGGTCGCTTGGACGGGGCGTCGATGTCTTCAAAGCGAACCAGGCGCGGGGCACCCTGCGCAATGCGGGCCAGCGCCATCAGGATCAGCAAGGGCTTGTGCACGGCGCGTTGCTCGCCGCGCTGAAACACGCGGATGCGGTCAAAGGCCTTGAGGACGTCCTGGCTGGAAAGCGGCATGGGTCAGGGATGGCGGCGTTGCACCAGCATATTCAACCACGCCTGCCCTTCCCCCGGCCGCTGGTCGGTCGTCACCCAGGTGCTGATGTGCGCCACATCGGGCAGGGCACTCAGCCAGGCCGCCACGCGGGCCTCGGTGGCATCGGTGAAGGGGCGGCCCAGGTTGTCCACGCGTTGGCTGGGCTGGGCATCGTCGCCCAGCTTGTAGCTGGCATAGGCCACGCCACCCGGGGCCAGTAAGGCCCACAGGGTTTGCCAGGCGCGGGGCTGATCAGCCTCGGGCAGGTGCAGCAAGCTGGCGCAGGCCCACAGGCCCTCAAACCGGGCATCGGGCGGCAGGCCCAGGCTGCCGGGCCCCTGCAGTTGCAGCACGTTGGCCGTGGCCACGGGCAGGCCAGTGTGCTGCGCGGCCAGTTGGGCCAGCTCGGGGCTGGCGTCAAAGGCCGTGACCTGGTAGCCGCGCTGCGCAAAGGCCCGTGCATCGCGGCCAGAGCCGCAGCCCACATCCAGCACGCGCCCGCCCGCCGGCAGCAGCGGCAAGAAGCGCGCGTACAGCGGGGTCATGTCCACGCTGCGCGTGGCGGTGGCGTAGGCCTGGGCGTGGTGGCGGTAGTGCGGAATGTCGATCACATCGTTGGAAAGAGCATGTCGTATCGCGAGCTTAGCGCCCGGATCTCAGTGCTGTTCGCCTAGTGCAATCGCACGCAACTCGTCCAGTTCATCGGCTGAGCGGGCTTCGGCAGGACCGGATGCCAGGCCCTCTTCAATCAGGCCTTGCAGGCGCTGCAGGGGCTGCACTTCATCGTTTTGGTGGATGAGGTCGCGAAGGTTGGGGCTGGGGCTCATGAGCGGGATCATCTCCAGTGCCAAGGTCGTTGTCAAACAGGCCCTTGGCTGAACAAAAAGTTGCCAGAACGGCCTTTTCTGAAGAAAAAGTGGGCGGGCTGAAGATTTTTCTGCGCGCTGGCCGGCTCGGCAGTCCCACCATCAACCATCTTCCCAAATTTTGCCAATCTCACTAGTCTGTGCCGCATGAGCACATTGACCATCTCATTGCCTGACCAACTCAAGGCATTTGTGGACGAGCTGGTCAACCAGCGGGGCTACAGCACCAGTACCGAGTACGTGTGTGAGCTGATCCGCAAAGACCAAGGCCGCCTGCAGTTGCACAACTTGCTGTTGGCCGGTGCGGCCTCGGCAGCTACCGAGCCCGTGGCCGAGGCCTATTTCGATGGGCTGAGACAGCGTGTGCGTGCAGCCCGCCCATCGCGCGGCCCCCGGCCACGGGGTCACGGCGTTTCGCCCACGAGTTGAACCCGCCTGGCAGGTGCGAACTGTCCCATGACATCATGCAAGCCGTCTTGATCAACCCAGGAGCCCGTGATGCGCTATGTGCAGATTCGCCTGCATGGCGAAACCATGTCCGACGAAACCAAGCAGCACCTGATGCTGGCGGTTCAGCAGGCCTTGATTTCGGTGACCGGGCATGACGATGTGCCGGCCTGCATCACCATCGACGAGGTGCCGGCCAGCAACTGGCGCCTGATGTCGCCTACGGACGAGGGCGAGGCCGAGGGCAGTCGTGGTGCACAGAGCAACCGCAAGCAGCCGCCACTGGCGCCGGTGGGGCAGTTTGACTACCGTGGTGGTCCTGACTTTGGCAGCACGGGCATCATTGCCCACCTGGCGGGCCTGCCCGGTGCGCGCTACACCAATCCGGCCGAGGCGGGTTTGATCACTGTGACGGCGTCGTCACTGGCGCCGGATTCGAGCCCGCCCAGTGCCGTGCTGGGCAACGAGGTGGTGCGCTTTGTGACCAAGGCGGCGCCCAACAGCTGGGTGCAGTTTGATTTTGGGCAGCACCGGGTGGCGCCCACGCACTATGCCTTGCGCCACTACGCCAGCTGGGACACCGAGGCCCTGCGCTCGTGGACGCTGGAGGGCTCTGAAGACGGTACCACCTGGTGCTTGTTGAGCATGGTGCAGAACGACGCATCGCTCAATCAGCGTGGTGCCACGCACACCTGGGCCACGAATCAGTTGTTTGCAGGGGTGCACTTCAGGTACTTGCGCTTGACGCAGCGCGGGCCCAATTCCAACCAACACCATTTCCTGGCGCTGTCGGGGTTTGAGGTGCACGGCGCCCTGGCCCGGGTGGCCGTGACCGCCCCCGATGTGAACACGATGGCGCTGGAGCGCCTGAAGGGGCGCTTGAAGCAGGCGGCGGGCGCCCAGCAGATCAGGCGGCGTGAGCTGCGGTGATGCGCGCAGCGTGCAGCGTGCCGATCACACCCGCACGACCGTGTCGCTGTACAACGCCACCATGGGGTCGTGGGTGAGCAGCCGCATGGGCTCGGTCAGCGCCTGTGCCACCAGCATGCGGTCGAACGGATCTTGGTGGTGCCCGGGCAGTTCGCCCACGGCGCAGGCATGCTCAGGCTCGACCGCCAGAAACCGGTAACCGGCTTCTTGAAAGTAAGCCATGGCTTGCGAGCCCGAGATGGGCATGTCGCCCCGGCCCAGGCTGTGTTTGATGGCGATCTCCCACAGGGCCACGTGGGTGTCCAGCAGCAGGTTCACCGCGCTGCCTGCCCAGTGAACAGTCGTGCCACGGTGTCGTTGTGGGCATCGATGTCATCGGGCACCTCAAAGGCACCCTTGGCGACGCCAATGCGGCGGCCCACGCCGGGGTTGTCGATGGGCACCAGCTTGGCCGCCGGCCGGCCGTTGCGGGCGATCACGATTTCGCGGGCCTGTCCTTGCTCGATCGACTCGACCAGGCGCGACAGCGACGATTTGGCTTGCAGCATGTTGACCGAGGGCATGGTGGTATCTCCAGATAATGCCTTAGTTTAGTCTGGCTAAGTTCTTTCAGCAAGGGATGCCGAGGGGCGCCGCGACGGCCGAAGCGGCCCACCTCCAGAAAGCACCATGGCCCCTGCGAAAATCGCCAGACTGTCTGGACCACCGTCCCTCAAGCCGCCATCCGCTCCACCCTGAAGCGGCCCACCATCTCGGCCAGGGCGCCGGCCTGGTGGCGCAGGCTCTCGGCGGCGGCGGTGCTTTCTTCCACCAGCGCGGCGTTGTGCTGCGTCACCTCGTCCAGCTGCGACACGGCGTCGCTCATCTGCGAGATGGCGGTGGACTGGCCGGCAGCGCTGTCGCTGATCTCGGTGATCAGCTCGGCCACCTGGTTGACCTGGCCAACGATCTCGCCGATGGCGCCGCCCGCGGTTTCGATCAGGCGTGAGCCGGTTTCCACCCGCTCGACGCTGGCGCTGATGAGGCCACGGATTTCTTTGGCGGCCGTGGCGCTGCGCTGCGCCAGGGTGCGCACCTCGCCGGCCACCACGGCAAAGCCGCGCCCTTGTTCACCGGCCCGCGCGGCCTCCACCGCCGCGTTCAGGGCCAGGATGTTGGTCTGGAAGGCGATGCCGTCGATCACCGAGATGATGTCGGCCACCTTGCGCGAGCTGGTGGTGATGTCCTGCATGGTGGTGACCACCTCGCCCATGACGTTGCCGCCGCTGTGGGCCGCATTGCGCGCCTGATCGGCCATTTGCCGGGCCTGGTGCGCGGTGGTGGCGTTGCGTTCCACCGTCGAGCGAATCTCCATCATCGAGGCCGAGGCCTGCTGCAGGTTGGACGCCTGTTCTTCGGTGCGCTGGCTCAGGTGGGCGCTGCCCACGGCCACCTGGGTGGAGCCCGTGGCGATGGAGTCGCTGCTGCTGCGCACCTGGTTGACCAGTTGCGCCAGTTGGCCTTGCATCGTGCCCAGGGCCGACATCACGCTGTGGGCGGGCGCCTGGGCCGCCAGGGGGAGGGGGCTGAGGTCGCCGCTGGCCACCTGCAGGGCGGCGGCATTGAGCTCGCCGGGCTCACTGCCCAGGGCTTGCCACAGGTTGTGCACCAGCGCCCAGCCCAGGCCGATGGCCGACACCAGGGCCACCACGCCCAGGCACAGCAAGATCAGGTGCTGTTCGGCGTGGTGCGCCTCGGCCTCGGCAATCATCTGGTGCCCGCGCTGGTGGGCCAGCGACACGTAGTCTTCCACGGCGGCCAGCAAGGCCTTGAGCAGCGGCCGGCACTCGGTGTTCATGCTGGCCACTGCGGCGTCGCGCTGCCCCTGGCTGGCCAGCGCCACGATGCGGGTGGCCACGGGCCCGTATTGCGCCTCAACGGCGGCGATGGCCTTGGCGCGGGCCAGCACTTCGGGGGGCAGGTGGCCCTCCGAGGCCATGTCAACGAGTTGCTTGAGCTGTGCGCTCACCTGGGCCTCGGCCTGCTGCACGGCCTGCATTTCTTCGGCCACGTCCTGCGGCGCCGTGACCAGCACCAGGTTGCGCGCCGCGATGGCGCGCCGCTCGACCGCGTCGCGCACGCCCTCGGCCAGCGTGGCCCGGGCGTTGACGCCATTGACGAAGTCTTCCAGCCGGTCGTTGGCGTCACCCAGCGAGATCAGCGAAGAAACCGCCATCGTGGCCATCAAGGTCGCCATGATGCCTTGGGTCAGGACCAGTTTGGCCCGTACTGTCAAATTGCGCATCGCGCGCCCTTTCCTGATCAAGCGCCCGCCACGTGGGCGCTTGATCGGATTTCGTCAAATCCACAAGAAACTAAAGCCTTATAAAAATGATGGGATTTGACGCGCGGGCTGGGTTCAGTGCGCCAGGTGCTCTCGCATCAGGCGCAGCATGTCGTGGGCCGAGGCCGGGTGGTGCAGGCGCACGCTGATCACGGCGGCCTCCAGCGTGGCGTGGATGGGGTGATCGATGGGCACGTGCGCCAGTGATTTGCGCAGTTGGCGCAGGCCGTGCAGGGCCTCGTCTTCGTGGTCGCAGTACAGGTGGACTTCCACCGTGCGCAGGGCTTCGCCCAGGTCGGCGCGGTCGGTGGGGGTGCCCAGGGGCTGGGCGGTGCGGAGGGCCAGTGGGTTCATGAAGAGCTCCTAGAGTCGAGGCCTTCAGCGTGCGCCGCGCAGATGCCAGGACGCCTACATCCAGGCTTGTCTGTGTTTCAAATGTCATCTTGTCTGACATACAAGCGCCGCCCGGTGTCTGCATGATGGGCTCAACCTCATCCACAGGAGCACATCATGAAGTTGTCAGGCAAGACCGCCGTCATCACCGGCTCGGCCAGCGGCATCGGGCTGTCCATCGCCAAGTTGTTCGCCAAGGAAGGGGCGGCCGTGGTGATCGCCGACCTGAAGCTGGACGCCGCACGTGCCGCCGCCGCCGAGATCGAGCGCGAAGGCGGCACCTCGCTGGCTGTTGAGATGGACGTGACCAACGAAGCGGCCGTGAAGGCCGGCATGGACGAGGCCGCCAGGCACTTCAAGCACATCGACATCCTGGTGTCGAACGCCGGCATCCAGATCGTGGACCCGATCGAAGACTTCAGCTTCGATCATTGGAAGAAGATGCTGGCCATTCACCTGGACGGCGGCTTCCTGACCACGCGTGAAGCCGTGCGCCACATGAAGGCGCTAGGCACGGGCGGGGCCGTGATCTACATGGGCTCGGTGCACTCGCACGAGGCCTCGGCGCTGAAGTCGGCCTACGTGACGGCCAAGCACGGGCTGTTGGGCCTGGCGCGCGTGCTGGCCAAAGAAGGCGCCGCCTATGGCGTGCGCAGCAATGTGATCTGCCCGGGCTTTGTGCACACGCCCCTGGTGGAAAAGCAGATTCCCGAACAGGCCAGGACGCTGGGCATCTCTGAAGAAGAGGTGGTCAACAACGTGATGCTGGGCGGCACGGTGGACAAGGAGTTCACCACCGTGGACGACGTGGCGCAGACGGCGCTGTTTTTGGCGGCATTTCCCACCAACGCGCTCACGGGACAGTCGGTGGTGGTGAGCCACGGCTGGTTCATGCAGTGATCGCCGAGGCCTTGACCCGCTTCGACGAGGTGGCCCTGGTGCTGCAGGGTGGCGGGGCCCTGGGCAGCTACCAGGCGGGGGTGGTGGAAGGGCTGCTGGACGCCGCCATCGAGCCCACCTGGGTGGCGGGCATCTCCATCGGGGCCATCAATGCGGCCATCGTGGCGGGCAACGAGCCCGCGACGCGCTTGTCGGCCTTGCAGGGCTTCTGGAACGAGGTGTGCCGCTCGCCCGCGCCCTGGGCGCCTGTGGACGTGCCCGGCGTGGCGGCGTGGCCCGAACCCTGGCAGGTCTGGCATGGCCATGTGGCGGCCTGGAGCGCCTTGCTGTGGGGGCAGTCGGGCTTTTTCAAGCCGCGCTGGGCGCCGCCTTTGTGGCCCGGTGCGGGCAGCGCCGCCTCGGCCAGCTGGTACGACACCTCGGCCCTCAAGGCCACGCTGGAGCGCCATGTGGACTTTGACCGCATCAACCACCCTGGCAGCATGCGCCTGTCGGTGGGTGCGGTGCGGGTGCGCACGGGCAATATGCAGTATTTCGACAACCGCCGCCACCCGCTGCGGGCCGAGCACGTGATGGCCTCCGGCGCGCTGCCGCCGGGCTTCCCGGCGGTGATGATCGACGGCGAGCCCTATTGGGACGGTGGGCTCGTGTCGAACACGCCGCTGCAGCAGGTGCTGGACTCAGGCCGGTGCGCCCGCAACATGCTGGTGTTTCAGGTGGACCTGTGGCCGGCACGGGGCGACAGCCCCTCCAGCCTGGGCGAGGTGGCCGAGCGCCTGAAAGACATCCAGTACTCCAGCCGCACGCGCATGATCACCGACCACATGCGGGCCAAGGCCCAGCACCAGCGTGAGTTGGCCGAGTTGTTGGCGCTGATTCCCGCCAACCGGCGCAACGATGCGTTGGTGCAGCGCATGCAGGCCCGCGCCGAGCTGCAGCGTTGCAACGTGGTGCACCTGATCTACCAGGGCAAGCCCTGCGATGGCGAGTCGAAAGACTACGAGTTCAGCGCGCTGACCATGCGGCGCCACTGGGCCAGTGGCCTGGCCGACATGCGCCACAGCCTGGAGCGGCCCGGTTGGCTGGCCGTGCCCACCGACGAGCAGCCCTTCGTCACCCACGACGTGCACCGTCACGCGCCTGACTGAGCGCCGCGTGCACGGCGCGGCCCAGCTCGGCCCGCGTGACGGGCTTGGCCAGCACGCGGTTGACCAGGGCCTGGGTGAGTGCGTCATTGGCCATCACGTGGCCGCTGAGCAGCACCACGGGCAAGTCGGGGCGCAGGCCACGGGCGGCTTGGGCCAGCGCCGTGCCGCTGAGGCCCGGCATGCGTTCATCGGTCAGCAACAGGTCAAAGCGTTGTGGATCGTCCTGGAAGGCCTGCCAGGCCTGGGCGGGGTCGCTGGTGCCCACCGGCTCGTAGCCCAGGCTGGCCAGCAGGTCTTCGCACAGGGTGACCAGACCGGGCTCGTCGTCCACCACCAGCACGCACTGGCCCTGTCCCTCGGGCACCTCGGTGCTGACAGGCTGGGGGGCGGGGTGCTCGGTGCGGGTGCACAGCGGCAGGTACAGGTCAAAGCGGGTGCCACGCCCCGGCGTGCTGCGCACGTCGATGGCGCCGCCCATGTCGGTGGCCACGCTGTGCACCACGGCCAGCCCCAGGCCGGTACCCCCTCCTTGGCGGCCCGCACCCTTGGTGGTGAAGTAGGGCTCGAACAGGCGGGCCAGCACCTGCGCGTCCATGCCCTGGCCAGTGTCGGTCACGCTGATGCAGGCGTGCTCGCCGGCCGGCAGTTGCTGGTCGTACAGCGTCAGCTCGTGCGTGAGGTGGCGGCGCGTCACCGACACGCCCAGCACGTGCACCCCCTGGGCCGGTGGCGGCATGTCGTGCATGGCCTGCAAGGCGTTGGTGCACAGGTTCATCACCGCCTCGTAGAGGGCCGTGGGGTCGCCCTCCACCAGGCAGGGGGTGGCCAGCGTGGCCTGCACCTGCACGGATGCCGGCCGGCTGGCCTCCAGGTGATTGAGCACCTCTTGCACCACAGGCCCCGGCTGGAAGGGCACATGGTGGCGCACCTGCCCGCGCGAAAAGGCCAGGATGCGGGCCACCTGGTCACGGCCGCGCAGGCCGGCTTCGACCACCTGGTCCAGTTGCTGCGCTTGACGGCTGCCGGGGGGCGCCGCCTCCCGGGCCATCTCGCCAAAACCCACCACCGCCGCCAGCACGTTGTTGAAATCGTGCGCCACGCCGCTGGCCAGTTGCCCCAGGGCCTGCAGCTTGCGGGCACGGGCTTCTTGTTGCTCTCGTGCCCGCTGGGCCACCTGGGCGCGGGCCAGGCGCATGCCCAGCACGGTGGTGGCGGCCAGCATGGCGGCCATGATGCCTGCGGTCAGCCACGCCAGGTCGGTCCAGCGCGCCAGCACCACGGCCTTGGGCAGGCTCAGCACCCAGCGCATCGGGGTTTGGGTCAGCTCGGCGGTGGCCACCAGGGCATCGGGCATCGACTCGGGCACGGGTGAGGCGCCGCCTTCAACGCGCACCAGCTGAAGCCGAGCCTCGGGGCCGGGGCGGATCAGCTCGAAGCCGTCGGCCAGGAACTCGGGCGGGGCCGACAGCACCAGCACGCCCTTGAGCGCGCCGCGTTCGTTGCGCCAGGCCGAGGCCACCACGGCCGTGCGCTGCCCATCGATGGGCGACACAAAGGCATCGCTGACATGCAGCGGCGGCGCCCCCGGCGCGGTGGCATCGCGGAAGAAGGCCGTCTGGGCCACATCGGCGCGCAGCGGCGTGTCCACCGGCCGCGACGTGGCCAGGCGCACGCCCCGCGCATCAAACACCGACAACGCGCGGTAGGGCTGCAGCGAGCGCACGCGAGAGCGCAGCAACTGGCTGGCCTGGGGGCTGCGCGGGTCGATCAGACCGTGTTGCAGTTCGTCTTGGGTGTCGCGCAGCACCGAGGCGCCCAGGCGCAAGGTGCGGTCGGCCTGCAGGGCCATCATGCGCGCCAGGGCGTTGAGCGAGGTGGCTTCGCGCTCCAGCGTCTGGTGGCGCACCCACACCAGGGCGCTGATGCTCAAGGCGACCACCAGCAGCTCGGCCACCACCAAGGCATGAAACCACCCCGCCCTTTGAATGGATTTCACGGGCATGGGGGTTGGGCTTGTGCGCAAGCTGTCAGACTGCTCATGCACCCATTACAACGCAAGCCACGACATGACGTTTGCCGATGCCGAGATGCCCGCGCCCGCCCACGTGCTGGTGGTGGATGACGACCCGGCCATTGGTCAACTGCTGACGGAGTACCTGGGCGACCACGATTGGCGCGTGAGCACCGCCACCAATGGCCAAGGCATGCGCCAGGTGCTGGACGACGAAGCCATCGACCTCGTCATCCTGGACCTCAAGCTGGCCGGCGAGGACGGCATGGTGCTGGCGCGCGAGTTGCGCGAGCGGGCCAATGTGCCCATCGTGCTGCTGTCGGGCCGGCAAGACGAAGCCGATCGGGTGATGGGCCTGGAGCTGGGCGCCGACGACTACATCACCAAGCCCTTCAGCAACCGCGAGTTGCTGGCGCGCTTGCGCGCCGTGCGGCGGCGTTACCAGGTGCACACCCAGACCGAGCCGCTGGAAGAGCGCCGCCGCGCCTTCCGGTTTGCGGGCTGGGAGCTGAACCTGCGCACCCGCCGCCTGAACACGCCGCAAGGCGAGCGCATCGAGCTGAGCAACAACGAGTTCAGCCTGCTGGTGGCGTTTTGCTCGGCGCCGCAACGGGTGTTGAGCCGTGATCAGTTGCTGACCCTGTCGCGCCTGCACAGCGCCGAGGTCTACGACCGCACCGTGGACGTGCAGGTGCTGCGCCTGCGCCGCAAGATCGAGCCCGATCCGCTGCACCCGGTGCTGATCCGCACCGAGCGCGGGGCGGGTTACCTGTTTGACGCCACGGTCGAAACCTTGGTGTGAAGGCCCAGCAGCCGGCGGCGGGTTTTCTCGATGTTGTTGCGCAGCGCATAAAGCTCATCGGCGTGGGCCAGTGGCACGGTGATCTGGCTGGCCACGCGGTCGAGCTCGTCCAGCTCGTCCAGCAGCGCTTGCTGGTCGGACTCGGGGTCGTCCATGATGGCCTCGACCTCGCGCAGGCGGGCGTACCAGCGGAACACCCGACGGCGCACCCGGTAGGTGTACAGCGGCGGCACCACGCGCGACAGCGGCAACAGCAGCACGATCAAGCCACCGATGATCAGCCACATGCGCTCCAGCAGGTTGCTGGCCCAAAACGGCAGGTAGCGCTGCCAGAAGGGGGGCGTGCCATTGATGGCGCGGTCGCCCTCGGCGCTCACGGGCAGCTCGCTGGTGCTGGTGTTGGGGAAGTCGCGCGCGCCGCTGAACCAGCCCGCCTCGCCATGGATGTGCACAGCGGCTTGCGCAAAGCGCTGGCGCAGGGCCGGGTGCGTGTCGTCGCGCGTCAGCAAGGCCGTGGTGGCCGCCAGCAAACCGATGCTTTGCGGTGGGCGGTCGCCCGCCAGGTCGACCATGCCGCGCGGCAGCGTGACGGTTTGCAGGAACGGGAAGCGCCGGGCCATGGCATCGGCCTGGGGCAGGTCGGCCAGGGCGATGCCCGGCGACAGCAGCAGGCGCACCACGGTCACGGTTTCTGGCGCCGACACCAGCACCATCACATCCAGCTGGCCCGCTTGCAGGGCTTGTGCCGCCTCCTCGGGCGGCAGGTGCTGCAGCTGCAGCTCATCCGTGCTCACGCCATTGGCCCACAGCAGGCGCTGCACCAGATCCGGCACGCCGCTGCCGGCCTGGTCCACGTTCACGCGCAGGCCGCGCAATTGGGTGAGCGAATCCAGCGGGGCCGTGGGTGAGGCGTTCAAGGCGGCGGGGCGGTAGAAGATCCACAGCGGCTCGTAGAACAGCGAGCCCAGCGACATCAGCGCGCCCTGCGGCACGCCCGGCACGTTGGCGGCAGCGGCTTCGGCCTCGTCCAGGTCGGCGGCGGCACCACTGCCCCCGCGCACAAAGGCCAGGTCGGCCCGGCCATCGCGCAGGGCCTGCAGGTTGCCCACCGTGCCATCGGTGGGCAGCAGCGTCACGGTGATGCCATCGGCCGCCAGGGCCTGGGCGTAGCGCTGGCCAAAGGCCGCATAGGCGCTGCCCTCGGGCCCGGTGGCCAGGGTGACGGTTTTGGGTGGTTGGGGATCAAGCCACCAGTAGGCGCCCACCAGCACCGCCGCCACCAGCACCACCACCGGCCCGGCCGAGGTGATCAGGTCGCGCAGCGAGATGAGTGCATCACGCACGGCGTGTGAACAGTGGGACAGGCGGCGAGAAGATAGTGGGCGGCGCATGGCCGCTGACTATACCGAGGCCTGCGGCTTGCCGTTCACACCGGGGTTCTGTGGCGCTCCCGCCCCTGGCGCAGCCCCCGCCGTCCCCGTGCGCCCAACACCCCGAGTGCACCGGCCAGCGCCATGCCCACGGAGGACGCTTCAGGCACGGCACTCACCCAACTGGGCTGTTCGCCCACCAGGGTGATGCCCTCGGGCAGGTTCAGCGCCAAGGTGGCGCTGTGAGAGCTGTCTTTGAACACATAAGAGAACAACTCACTCGTGCTGTTTTCATCGGGTTGAATGAGCACGCCACTGCCTGAGATCGCGACAAAGAGGCGACTGGTTCCCGGGGCGATGGTGACGGCCTGATCGTTGACCAGGCCCATGTCCAGCGCCACGCCGCGCACGTTCGCCGTCACGTTCAAGGCACCAATCTGGTCGAAGTCGATGTCTTCAGGCGGGTGCGGATCTTCAATGAACACCATGCCGTCCTGCACCACGCCCAGCGGACTGAAGTAGGACACCGAGTTCATCGCGACGCCCAGGGCCAGATGGGTGGGTTGCACGCTGCCACCGCTGGCCACCAGTGCGTCCAGGTAGGCGTCGAAGCCGTCGTTGGCCACCTCTTGGTCAAAGCCGAAGAGCAGATATTCCTGGTGAATGAAGTTGGTCATGCTGAAGGGTTCCTGCCCGTCCATGGCCGGTGGGCGGTAGCTCCCCGACATGGAGGAAAGCGACCATTGCAGGGCGCCCGCAGGCAGCGTGATGGGGGCGCTGCCTTCGTTGCTGAAACGGTAGAACAGCCCGCCACTGGCGCCGCTCGTGATGCCGCCGCCGGCCTCCAGCAGGGGCACACCAGCCGTGGTGGTGTTCACGTGGGTGAGGTACTTCACCGTGCCTGCCTGCAGGCCCGCGCTGGCCCACTGGAACTGGTCTTCATTGGCGACCGTTTCTGTGCCCCGCGTGAAGACGATGCCATCGAGGTCGGCATCGCTGTTCGTGGAGACCTTCACTTCGGCCCCCAGGCCGGTGATGCTCAGCGTCTGGGCACCAGCCGATGTGGTGGTGAAGGTCCACAGGGTGGCCAACAGGGTGGCGAACGCGGTCGCACGCATCGCGTGCAGTGAGTGCAGTGAGTGCAGTTGAGCAGGGCCGGGCATGGGCGCTCCTGAGCGTGTGTCGGGTTGAGGAAAACTGCCAGGGAACTGCCTACGACGGGGCTCAAGTTACTGCACTGCACAACTTGCGTCAATGGCCCGATTGGATATACTCCCCCCCACTATCTGACATCCGCCATGCCCCACGCCCCCGAAGACAAGAAAAAAGCCCTGACCCGCGTGCGCCGCATCAAGGGCCAGGCCGAGGCGCTGGAGCGCGCGCTGGAGGCGGGGGCCGATTGCGCGCCCGTGCTGCAGCAGTTGGCCGCCATCCGGGGGGCCGTGAACGGGCTGATGTCCGAGATTCTGGAATCGCACGTGCGCGAGCAACTCAGCGCGCAACGCAGCATCGACGAGCTGGCCGACGACATCACGACGTTGGTGCGCTCTTACCTGAAGTGAACCTGTTGAGGAGCCTCCCATGATCAAGTCCCGTGCCGCCGTGGCCTTCGCCGCTGGCCAGCCCCTGCAAGTCGTCGAGATCGACGTGGCCCCGCCGCAAAAGGGCGAGGTGCTGGTGAAGATCACCCACACCGGCGTGTGCCACACCGACGCCTTCACCCTCAGCGGTGATGACCCCGAAGGCCTCTTCCCCGTGGTGTTGGGCCACGAAGGCGCGGGCATCGTGGTGCAGGTGGGCGAGGGCGTGACCAGCGTCAAGCCCGGTGACCACGTCATCCCCCTGTACACGGCCGAGTGCGGCGAGTGCCTGTTTTGCAAGAGCGGCAAGACCAACCTCTGCGTGTCGGTGCGCGCCACCCAGGGCAAGGGCGTGATGCCCGATGGCACGACGCGCTTTTCGTACCAGGGCCAGCCCATCTACCACTACATGGGGTGCAGCACCTTCAGCGAGTACACCGTGGTGGCCGAGGTGTCGCTGGCCAAGGTCAACCCGGAGGCCAACCCCGAGCAGGTCTGCCTGCTGGGCTGTGGCGTGACCACCGGCCTGGGCGCCGTCAAGAACACGGCCAAGGTGCAGCCGGGTGACACGGTGGCGGTGTTTGGCCTGGGCGGCATTGGCCTGGCCGTGGTGCATGGCGCGCAAAAGGCCGGTGCGGGCCGCATCATCGCGGTGGACACCAACCCCGACAAGTTCGAGCTGGCGCGCACGTTTGGTGCCACCGACTGCGTCAACCCCAAGGACTTCGACAAGCCCATCCAGCAGGTGATTGTGGAGATGACGGGCTGGGGCGTGGACCACAGCTTCGAATGCATCGGCAACGTCAACGTGATGCGCGCCGCGCTGGAATGCGCGCACCGGGGCTGGGGCCAGAGCGTGATCATTGGCGTGGCCGGTGCGGGCCAGGAAATTTCGACCCGGCCTTTCCAATTGGTGACGGGTCGCAAGTGGCTGGGCACGGCCTTCGGTGGCGTCAAGGGCCGCAGCGAGCTGCCGGGCATGGTGGAAGACGCGATGAAGGGCGAGATCAACCTCAAGCCGTTTGTGACCCACACCATGGGCCTGGCCGACATCAACCACGCCTTCGACCTGATGCACGAGGGCAAGTCGATCCGCAGCGTGGTGAACTTTGCCCAGCCTGCGGCCGTCGCAGCCTGAACGGAGCGCCCTCATGCAACGCGTTGAGCAACACGCCAGCTTTGGCGGTCGGCAAGAGGTGTGGCAGCACGCCTCGGCCACCCTGGGCTGCGACATGAAATTCGGGGTGTACCTGCCCCCGGCCGCCCTGGCGGGCGAGGCCTGCCCGGTGCTGTACTGGCTGTCGGGCCTGACCTGCACCGAGCAAAACGCCATCACCAAGGGCGGGTTTCAGCCGCACGCGGCGCAGCACGGCCTGATCGTGGTGGCGCCCGACACCAGCCCCCGGGGTGAGGCCGTGGCCAACGACCCGGCCTACGACCTGGGCCAGGGCGCCGGCTTTTACGTGAACGCCACGCAAGCCCCCTGGGCACCGCACTTCCGCATGCAGGATTACGTGGCGGATGAATTGCCCGCCCTGGTGGAGCGGCACTTTGCCACCACCGGGCGGCGGGGCATCTTCGGCCATTCGATGGGTGGGCACGGCGCCCTGATCACGGCGCTGCGCCACCCGGGGCGCTACGCCAGCGTGTCGGCCTTCGCGCCCATCGTGGCGCCCTCGCAGGTGCCTTGGGGGCAGAAGGCGCTGGGGGCTTACCTGGGTGCGGACACGGCGGCCTGGGCCGAGTGGGATGCGGTCGCGCTGATCACATCGCTGCCGGAGGGCGCCGAGCGCCTGCCCCTGCTGGTGGACCAGGGCGAAGCCGATGAATTTTTGGCGGGCCAATTGCGGCCCGAACTGCTGGCCGAGGCCTGCGAGCGCGTGGGCCACCCCTTGACGCTGAGGCGCCAGCCGGGGTATGACCACAGCTATTACTTCATGGCCAGCTTCATGGGCGACCACCTCGCCCACCACGCACGGGCCTTGAAGCCTGCCGACTGACCGGGCGGCTGCCTTGCGCCTGCGGTGCGTGGCATGCGCCCTGCTTGCTAAGCACCCATGAGCGAAGCCAAGATCCAGATCTACAAGGGCCCGGCCGGTGGCTGGGGCGCGCTGCGCAGTGTGGCCCACCAACTGCTGCAGCACCGCATCGCCGTCAAGGGCGCACGCACGATGCTCTCGGCCAACCAGCCCGATGGCTTTGACTGCCCGGGCTGTGCCTGGCCCGACCGCCAGCACACCAGCAGCTTCGAGTTTTGCGAAAACGGCGTGAAGGCGGTGGCCGCCGAAGCCACGGCCGATCGCGCCACGCCCGAGCGCCTGGCCGAGCACACCGTCAGCGAACTGCGCACCTGGACCGACCACGACCTGGAAGCCCTGGGCCGCCTGACCGAGCCCCTGGCCTACGACGCCAGCACCGACCGCTACCGCCGCATCGGCTGGGACGAGGCCTTCGCCACCGTGGCGCGCCACCTGCAGGCCCTGCCCTCGCCCGACGAGGCCATCTTCTACACCTCGGGGCGCACCAGCAACGAGGCAGCGTTTTTGTACCAGTTGTTCGTGCGCGAGTTCGGCACCAACAACTTTCCGGATTGCTCGAACATGTGCCACGAGCCCAGCGGCGTGGGCCTCAAGGCCAGCGTGGGCGTGGGCAAGGGCACCGTCACGCTCGATGACTTCGAGCTGGCCGACTGCCTGCTGATCTTTGGCCAGAACCCGGGCACCAACCACCCGCGCATGCTGGGCGAGTTGCGCGCGGCCTCGCGGCGCGGCGCACGCATCCTGAGCTTCAACCCCATGCGCGAGCGCGGCCTGGAGCGCTTTGCCGACCCACAAAGCCCGCTGGAGATGCTCAGCGGTGGCGCCACGCCCATCGCCTCCGACTTCTACCAGCTCAAGGTGGGCGGCGACATCGCGGTGCTCAAGGGCATCATGAAGCACCTGCTGGCGCTGAATGCCGTGGACCACGCCTTCGTGGCCGAGCACACCACGGGCTTTGACGCGCTCAAAGCCGACCTGGAGGCCGAAGACTGGGCCCGCATCGAGGCCGAATCGGGCTTGTCGCGCGAGCGCCTGCTGCAGGCCGCGCAGGTCATCGCGCAGGCCGACAAGGTCATCGCCTGCTGGGGCATGGGCATCACCCAGCATCAGCATGGCGTGGGCGCGGTGCAGTCCATTGCCAACCTGCTGCTGATGCGCGGCATGGTGGGCAAGCCGGGCGCCGGTCTGTGCCCCGTGCGCGGCCACAGCAATGTGCAGGGCGACCGCACCATGGGCATCTACGAGAAGCCCTCGGCGGCGTTTCTGGACCGGCTGCGCGAGGTGTACGGCTTCGAGCCGCCACGCCACGAAGGCTTGGACACCATCGGCGCCATCGAGGCCATGCGCGATGGGCGCGCCCGCGTGTTTTTTGCCATGGGCGGCAATTTTGCGGCGGCCACGCCCGACACGCCCACCACCTGGGCCGCACTGCAGCGCTGCGACCTGACCGTGCACGTGGCCACCAAGTTCAACCGCAGCCACACCGTGCACGGCCGCGAGGCCCTGGTGCTGCCCTGCCTGGGCCGCACCGAGGTAGACCACCAGGCCAGCGGGCCGCAGCACATCAGCGTGGAAGACTCGATGAGCATGGTGCACTTGTCGGCGGGCATCAACGCGCCGGCCTCGCCGCACCTGCTGTCAGAGCCCGCGATCGTGGCCCGCCTGGCCGCCGCCACCCTGCCCCACAGCCGTGTGCCCTGGTTGTGGCTGGTGGAAGACTACGGCCGCATCCGCGACCACATCGCGCAGGTGTTCGACGAGTTCGCCGACTTCAACCACAAGGTGCACCGCCCTGGGGGCTTCAGGCTGCGCAACACCGCCAGCGAGCGCGTGTGGGCCACGGCCTCGGGCCGGGCGCAGTTTGCCGTGCACGGCATCCCCACCGACACCGTGGTGCACCGCGCCCAACGGCGCGCAGGCCGCGCTGCCACCGAGGTGTTCACCCTGACCACGGTGCGCGCCCACGACCAGTACAACACCACCGTCTACGGCCTGGACGACCGCTACCGTGGCGTATTCGGCCAGCGCCGCGTGGTCTTCGTCAATGCGCAAGACCGCGTGCGCAACGGCTTGGCCGAAGGCGCCTGGGTGGACCTGGTCGGCGCCGCGCCCGACGACATCGAGCGCGTGGCGCCGGGCTTCAAGCTGGTGGACCACGACATCCCGCCCGGCTGCGTGGCCGCCTACTACCCCGAGACCAACGTGCTGGTGCCGCTGGACAGCCACGCCGTGGGCGCGCGCACGCCGGCGTCCAAGGCCATCCCGGTGCGCCTGCGGGCGGCAGCGGAGCCGGCGTGAACGACACCCCGGCCGGCTTGCAACGCGTCGCTGTGCAGCGCCACGAGGGCCCGCAACAACGGCCTGATCACGACTGGGTGATTGACGAAGTGCCCGTGGCCCTGGTTTACAACGGGGTGTCGCACGTGGTGATGCTGGCCACGCCCACGGCGCTGGACGACCTGGCGATGGGCTTTTCGCTGTCGGAGGGCCTGCTGCAGGGCCTGGACGAGTTGCGTGACCTGCAGGTGGCGCACACCGCGCAGGGCGTGAGCGTGCACATCGAGGTGTCGCCCCGCGCCTTTGACCGCTTCAAGCACCGGCGGCGGCAACTGGCCGGGCGCACGGGGTGTGGGCTGTGCGGCATCGACAGCCTGCAGGCCTTTGAAGAGGCCCTGCCGCAGCGTCAGGTGGCCGCACCCGGGCCGGACCTCAGCGCCGCCGTGCGCCGTGCGCTGCAAGCCCTGCCGGCGCACCAGCCGCTGCAAGCGCGCAGTGGTGCCAGCCATGCGGCCGCGTGGGCCACGTTCGGTGGCGAGCTGGCCCTGGTGCGCGAAGACGTGGGTCGCCACAACGCGCTGGACAAGCTCATTGGGGCCCTGGCGCGCACGGCCCAGGGGCCGATGGCCGACGGCGCGCCCGACGCCCGTGGCATGGTGCTGGTGTCCAGCCGCGCCAGCCACGAGATGGTCAGCAAGTGCGTGCGGGTGGGGGTGGGCACACTGGGCGCCATCTCGGCGCCCACCTCCATGGCCATCACCCTGGCGCAGCGCAGTGGCTTGCGCCTGTACGGCTTTTGCCGAGGCGATGCCGTGGTGGCTTACGCCTGAGCGCGGGCGCGTCGGCGCGCCCTCAGGCCCGCCACGCCCACCACCCCCACGCCGGCCAGCAGCATGGCGATGGCCGAGGGCTCGGGCACGGCCAGCACGCGCTGGGTGTAGTCGTGGCCGCTGGCCGACACCAGGCGCACGCCGGTGGGCGCTTCCACCCACCAGGTCAGGAAGCCCCGTGCGTCGGCGCCAGAGTCATCCGGGTACATGCCGTTGAGGCCGACCGTCAGCAAGCCCTGAACATACACGTCGGCAAACAGCGACAGGGTGATCTCGTCGCCGTCCTTCACGGTCAGGGTCAGGGGCGACAGGTCGGTGGTGCCTGCCGAGCCGGCATAGTGGGAAGTGAACTGACCCGAGAAGCCGCGCGTGCCCAGCGATTGCCACGGGTTGCGCACCGACAAGCTCATGGAGCCGTTGGACGAGTAGCCATTGCCGTAGCCACGGGTCAGCAGGTCTCCGTCGACCATGAGCGTGAGGTTGACCGTGCCCGACTGGGCGGGGTCGTCGTACACCACGGTGAAGCTGTCGCTGAAACGGAAGTCATCCAGGTGCAGCGAGGCCGATGCGCCGCCACCATGCCAGTAATCAGCGATGTAGTTGGCCGAGAACCACCCGCCGAAATACCCGGCCGAGGATTGGAAATCTCGGGCCACCGAACGTTTGCCCACGGCCGTGTTGTTGATGACGTTGAAGCACTCGGTGCCGCCGAAGTCGCGCAGGGGCAGATCTCGGGCGGTGACACCCGAGTAAGCCGTGCAGGAGTAGCTGAGTGTGTAGGTGGCCGTCTGGGCCAGGGCGGCCGAGGGCAGCAGGGCCGACAGGGCCAGCGTGGCGGCAGACAGGGACAAGGCGCGGTGCACGGGAACTCCTCCAGACGGATGCGTAAAGATTTGTGCAAATGTTAACGGTTCCACGCGAGGGCGAAACCCCCAGGTGGGTGGTGTGGCGCCCCGCTCAGGCCGTGCCCAGCCAGCGTCCCAGGCGCGCCAGGCCCTCGGCCAGGTCGTCGCGGCTGGCGGCGTACGACAGGCGCACGAAGCGCCCCGCCTCGCGCACGCCAAAGTCGTGTCCGGGCGTCAGGGCCACATGGGCCTCGTTCAGCGCCCGCTGGCAAAACGCCATCGCGTCCATGCCGGTGGCACCCACGTCGATGTACACATAAAACGCCCCATCGGGCGGCACGGGCACCGGCAGACCGATGCGCTGCAGCCCTTGCAGCACCAGCGCGCGTCGGCCCAGAAACTCGCGCTTGCGCGCCTCGCACTCGGCCAGCGACTCGGGCGTGAAGCAGGCCAGCGCGGCCAGCTGGGCCGGGGTGGGGGCGCAGATGTAGTAGTTCTGCGCCAGACGCTCCATGGCGGACACCAGGGCCGGCGGCACCACGGCCCAGCCCAGGCGCCAGCCCGTCATGCCAAAGTATTTCGAAAAGCTGTTGATGACGCAGGCCCCGGGGTCGGCGGCCAGGGCGGTGGGCGCCGGGGTGCCATCGGGCTGGGGATCGCTCAGGTTGAGGTAGATCTCGTCGACGATGCGCCAGGCCTCGTGCGCCTGCGCCCATTGCCCGATGGCGGCCAGCTCGGCCCGGGGCACCGAGGTGCCGGTGGGGTTGGAGGGCGTGGCGATCATCAGGCCCCGTGTGCGCGCCGACCAGTGGCGCTGCACGCTGGCCAGCGTCAGCTGAAACCGCGAGGCCGCCTCCGTGGGCACCAGGCGCACCTCGGCACCAAAACCACTCAGAAAGCGCCGGTTGCAGGGGTAAGACGGGTCGCCCACCAGCACCTCGTCGCCCGGGTCCACCAGGGCAGCGGTGAGCAAGAGCAGCGCGGCCGAGGCCCCGGCCGTCACCACCACCTGCTCGGGCTGCAGCGGCACGCCATGCACCTGCGCGTAAAACCCGGCGATGGCCTCGCGCAGCGCCGGCAGGCCCAAGGCGCCCGTGTAGGGCATGGCGGCCTGGGCCGCCACCCGCTGCAACTCGGCACGCACGGCCGGTGGCGCGCCAAAATCAGGCTCGCCCAAGTTGAGGCGAATGACCCGGTGACCGGCGGCCTCGAGCGCGGCAGCGTGCTTGCCGAACTCCATGGCCAGGAAAGGGGTGATGGCTTGGGCGCGTTGCGAGACCTTCATGGACGGGCAGTGTAGGCCCGTCCGTGCGCCGGCCGACCGTCAGGCAGACAGCCGCTCTCGCAGGGTCTGCACGGCCAGCCGCCCGATTGCATCTGATGCCAGTGGGCTGTCGCCCGTCAACAGGTTGCGGTCCAGATGGCATCGGCCAGTGATGTCGTCATTGAGGATCCGCAGGCCAAGCGCTTTCAGTTTGTCACCCATGTACCAGGGCATGGGGCCCGGGATGTAGCCGATCTCAGGGGTTTGTCGGTCGATGGCATCGGGGAAGGCGCAGATGTCGTGCCCCTTGAAGGGGATGTTGCTCGCATCGCCATCAGCCGCGCCAGCCAGCAATGCCGCGGGCCCGTGGCACAGCGCGATCACCAGGCGTTCTTGTGCCTGGGCCCAGCGCAGCACGGTTTGAAGGTCACGGCTGTCAGGCAAACCCAGCATGGCGCCGTGGCCGCCAGGCAGGAACACCGCCGCGTAGGGCGAGTCGTCGCCCAGTGCTTGTGACACCACATCTCGCAGGGCCTTCGGGTGTTCAAACTTGTGCTGATGCCGATGGTAGGTTCGCAGCACCAGCTCGTCCTGCGTGGGCATGGCCCACATTTCGATCTTCACGGATTCGCCGCTGATGGTGGCCACGTCAATGTCGTAGCCGGCCTGGTCCAGGTGATAGATCGGCAAGAAGGTTTCGACGGGATGGTTGCCGGTTGAAAACTTGAGACCATTGCCCATCAGCATGTAGCGCTGGTCTGTGCCCACCACCAGCACCTTGCGGCGCGCGCCTGCAGGCAGCGGCGGGTAAGTGACCGCTTGTGCACCGGTGCTTGGCGCTACAAACTGGCTCAAGGAATATGGCGACGGAAAGAATGCAGAGGGTTCTGCCGAGTCGGGTGTGGGCGAGCGGCTGTCGTGTTGGCTCATGCGTGCTCCAAGCAGGTGTGGTGAAAAGAGTTCATTTCAGCGCAGATCCCGGGCGGCATGAATGCCTTGAACTCCGACGTGCTTGCCTGATCCTGCAAGCGCTGCGCAGCCCGTGCCGCGACATTGACAATGGCGCATGCGACCTGAACACATCGATATGGCACCCCATGAACGAAGCGCGTGAATCGATTCTCGTGAAGTCGCTCGCGCAACGCCTGAGTGAGCTCACGCCCCATGAAGGTCGGTTCGCCACACCGCTGGCAGACGTCACCTTGATGCGATCTGATCACGACACTGAACCAGCCACTGTGTTTGAAGAGCCCGCCATCGTTTTGGCGTTGCAGGGCATCAAGCGAGGGCACCTGGGTGACGAGGTGCTGACTTATGGCGCAGGCCAGGGCCTGGTGGTCTCGTTGCCCATGAGCTTTCAGTGCGATACGGTAGCCACCCGGCCAGGGTCGCCCATGCTGGCCATTCATGTTCGGATCAACCTCGAGACCGTGCGCGATGTGGTGACACACATGGTCGACGCCGGGATGCCCGCTCCGCCTGCCATGTCGCCGCGCGCCATGGCGGTGATGACGCTGGATGCGCCATTGCTGGACGTTACTCGGCGCTTGTTCACCGCCCTGGCCTCGAAGGTCGATGCGGCGGTGATGGGGGCCTCGCTCGTCAGGGAGCTGCACTACCGAGTTCTGCAATCCAGCGCGGGTGTTTGTCTGCGCGAGTTGATTACCTGGCGAGGGCGCGTCGGTACCGTGCTCCGCAGCATTGAATGCCTCAGGGCACAGCTTGACAAGGATTGGCAGGTGGCCGACCTGGCCCGTGAAGCTTCACTGAGTTCATCGGCCTACCACGCGGCGTTCAAGGACCTGACCGGGCAGACGCCGATGCAATACCTGAAGACTGCGCGCCTGCACCGCGCGCGTCAATTGCTGGGCCTGACGTCGCGTTCAAGCGCCGAGGTGGCCTTTGAGGTGGGCTACCAGAGCCCATCGCAGTTCAGTCGTGACTACAAGCGACAGTTCGGGGTGCCGCCGTCACAAGACCGCGGCACCTCGCTCTGAAAGGACCGCTCAGGCGTCAGTTCAGCAGCTTCAGCCCCTTGCGGCATACCGGCTCGGGTTCGGCCGAGCGCGCCGCGCGCAGGATGTGCTGGTCGGTCACGCCGATGGCCTTGAGGAAGTCCTCGCGCAACTGCAGCACGTCTTCGATGTTGTCGTCCGAGGCCTCGACCAGGTAGCCGTCGATGCGCTCGAGCTCTTCGATCTGGCTGTCGCTGAAGCTGGGCTTGGCCCAGGCCGGCAAGTAGGTGCACGGGGTGAAGCCCCAGGCACGGGCCTGCAGGTGGATGTCTTGCTGGATCAGCAGGTCGCTGAGGTCTTCCAGCTCGCTGCTGCCGAAGTCTTCGGCCACACCGTGCTCGATCACCTGGGCTGCGACCACACGGGGTTCGGCCACGTCGATCACCAGCCGGCACAGCACCAGATCTCCGAAAGGATGCAGCCGATGCCGCCAGTGTCCTTCCATCAGTCGGGCAGCGGCCACAGGCTGGTCGCTGTCTGACGAAACGTTGTCGAACCAGTTCATGCGAGAGTCCTCCGAAGTGGTTGCTACGTGCACCCATCATGCAGGTTTCAGGCCCGCCGTGTTGGGCAATTTGCACCGGTTTCCCCGGCTTCGGGGTTTGTTTGCAACGTGTCGCCACAAAGGGCTTTTTCGGGGCTATGCTGGAGAGCTGCCTTCATCGCCCCGGCGCGACGCCACCGGCGTGCTGCCCGTCCAGCGGGCATAGGCGCGGTAAAACGGGCTGAGCTCGGCAAAGCCCAGCGCCTGGGCCACATCCCGCATCGGGGTGTCGGTGTGTTTGACCAGGTGCAGCGCGCGTTCGCGGCGCACCTCGTCCACCAACGTGTCAAAACTGGTGCCCAGCGCCTGCAGGCGCCGGCCCAAGGTGCGCTCGCCCAGGCCCAGGGCCCGCGCCATGTCGGCCCGCCGGGGCTGGGGCAGGTGCGCCACCACCCACTGCCGCACCACTTCGTCCAGCCGGTGATCGCTGGCCCGGGTTGCCTGGGCGCTCAGCGCCGACAGCTGCGCGCGCGCGTACTGCTCGTGCAGGTGGGCCAGCTGCGGGTTGGCCTGGGGCAGGGGCTCGTCCAGCACGGCGTTGTCCAGCAACAAGCCGCTGAAGGCCTGGCCGAACACCACCGGGCAGCCAAACGCCTCACGGTAGCCGGCCGGTGGGCCCAGCATCTCGTGGCTGAAGCACACCTGCAGCGGTGGCAGGGGGCGGCGCATGATCCAGTGCGAGGCGCTGACCACGGTGGCCAGCACGGCCTCCAGCTGGTGCGGGCTGAAGGCCAGATCGCCCTGGCGCGGGTGGTAGACCAGCCAGCTGTGGTGCGGGCCGGTCAAGAGCTGAAAGCGCCCGCCGTCCGAGATGAGCGATTGGTACTTCTGCACCACGCCCAGGGCCTGCCGCAGGGTGGCGGCCGACTGCACGATGAAGCCCACCACATTGAAGCTGGTGGGGCTGACCTGCCGGCCCACCTTCAGGCCGAAGCCCGGGTCTTGCGTGAGCCGCGCGGCCGCACGCCACAGCCGGGTGATGTGGTCGATGGGCCAGCGCTCGGCGCCGAGCTCGTGCGAGGGGATGCCGGCGGCCTGCAACAGGGTGTTTTCCTCGATGCCCTGGCGCCGGGCCTGGCCCAACACTGTGCGCACCCAGCTCATGGAAACGCTGGCTTGTGAAGTCAATGCGGATGTCTCTTAAAGTCAATGTGTGTGCATCTTAAGGCGATAAGGTGCGCCTCAGCATGAAAACACTTCGATCCGATGTGGTGGTGGTGGGTGGCGGCCTGGCGGGCATCGTCACCGCCCTGGAATGCCTGCGCGCCGGGCAGCGCGTGACCGTGCTGGACCGCGACACCCCCGAGCGCTTTGGCGGCCTGGCCTGGTGGGCCTTTGGCGGCATGGCCCTGGTGGACACGCCCTTGCAGCGCCGCATGAAGATCCACGACAGCCCCGAGCGCGCCCTGCACGACTGGCTGAGCTTTGCCGAGCTGACCGATGCCGATGTGTGGCCGCGCCGCTGGGCCGAGCACTACGTGGCGCATTCGCGCGCCCGGGTGCACGACTGGCTGCACGCCCATGGCCTGCGCTTCTTGCCGGCGGTGAACTGGGTGGAGCGCGGCCGCTTTGGCGAGGGCAACAGCGTGCCCCGCTACCACGTGCTGTGGGGCACCTCGCGCGCGATGACGCGCCGCCTGATCGAGGCCCTGCGCGGCGCCGACCCTGGCGGGCGCCTGACGGTGCTGCACCGGCACCGCGTGACGGGCATCGAGCACACGGCGGGGCAGGTCTCGGGCGTGGTGGCGCAGGCCGAGCCCGGGGGCACCGAGCCCGACGGTGCCGAGCTGCGCATCGACGCGCCCGTGGTGGTGCTGGCCATGGGCGGGCTCAATGGCGCGCACGAGCAGGTGCGCGCCCACTGGCCGGCCGACCGGCCGCAGCCGGCCACGATGCTCAATGGCGCCCACCCCTTTGCCGATGGCCGCCTGCACGCCCTGGTGGCCGACAGCCTGGGCGGACAGATCACCCACGCCGGCGAGATGTGGAACTACGCGGCGGGCTTCCCGCACCCGCAGCCGCACTTCGAGGGGCATGGCCTGTCCATCATCCCCTGCAAATCGGCGCTGTGGCTGAACCACGAAGGCCGCCGCATTGGCCCCGAGCCCCTGGTGACGGGCTTTGACACCCACTGGCTGTGCCAGCAGGTGGCCGCCCAGCCCCGCCCCTGGTGCTGGCACCTGATGAACTGGCGCATCGCGGCCAAAGAGTTCGCCATCTCGGGCGCCGAGCACAACCCCCGCATCCGCGACCAGCAGTTCTTGCGCTTTGCGTGGGAAACGCTGACCGGCAACCACCGCCTGCTGCGCCAGATGCAGCGCGAGAGCCCGCACTTTCTGGTGGACGACACCCTGGCGGGCCTGGCGGCGAAGATGAACGCCCTGACGGGCACGGCCGATGTGCGCCCCGAGGTGCTGCAGGCCACGGCCGATGCCTTTGACGCGCAGTTGGGCAACGGCCTGGCGCTGAGCAACGACGACCAGATCCGCCGCATCGTGCACGCGCGCCAGTGGCGGGCCGACCGCCTGCGCACCTGCGCCCCGGCGCCGCTGCAACAACGCGGGGCGGGGCCCTTCATCGCCATCCACACCCAGCTCATCACCCGCAAAAGCCTGGGTGGCCTGCAAACCGACCTGCACAGCCGCGTGCTGCGCGCCGATGGCCAGCCCGTCTCGGGCCTGTACTGCGTGGGCGAGGCCGCCGGCTTTGGCGGCGGCGGGGCCAGTGGCAAGCGCTCGCTGGAGGGCACCTTCCTGCCGGGCTGCATCCTCACGGCGCGTGCGGCGGCGCAGTCCATCGTGACGGGCCGGTGATGTCAATGAAGGAACACCATGTCGGGTGATCTCGTTTCCATCGTGCTCTTGCCACTCATCCTGGCCTTCATCATGTTCTCGCTGGGCCTGGGCCTGACGCTGGGTGATTTCCGGCGCATCCTGGTGCAGCCCAAGGCCTTGGTGGTGGGCGTGGTGTGCCACTTCGTGCTGCTGCCGCTGGTGTGCTTTGCCATGCTCAAGCTGGTGGGCATGGGCGGTGCGCTGGCTGTGGGCTTCATGATCGTGGCGGCCTGCCCCACGGGCGCCACCTCCAACCTGCTCACCTACCTGGCCCGGGGCGATGTGGCCCTGGCGCTGGGCTTCACGGCCATGGCCAGCGTGCTGACCATCTTCACCCTGCCAGTGATCGTGACCTGGGCCCTGGCGCACTTCATGTCGGCCGACGGCGCCGTGGCGGTGCCGGTGCCCGTGGGCTTCTTGATGGCGCAGGTGGCCCTGGTGATGGGCCTGCCCGTGGGCCTGGGCATGCTGGCCCGCGCGCGCTGGGCGGCCTGGGCGCTGCGGGTGGAGCCCACGGCCACGCGCATCGCCACCGTGCTGTTCGTCATCATCCTGGTGCTGGCCGTGGTCAAGAACTTTGCCACCGTGCAGGCGCACCTGATCAGCCTGGCCCCCATGGCCCTGGCGCTGAACCTCACCATGTTGAGCGTGGGCTTTGCCGTGGCCTGGGCGGCCCGACTGCCGCGCCGACAGGCCGTGACGCTGGGCATCGAAACGGCGGTGCAAAACGCCGCCCTGTCGCTGGTGGTGGCCAGCTCGGTGCTCAACGATGGCGACATGGCCATCCCCGGCGCCATCTACGGCGTGACCATGTACGCGGGCGGGCTGTTGTTTGCGTGGGTGATGCGGCGCTTTGTGGTGCCGCCGGAGGCCGTGGCATGAGCGCGTGGGGATCCGACTGGGGGCGCCTGCCGGCCACCGCCGCCGACTGGCGCCTGAAGGCCCAGGCCCGCCTGCCGCGCTTCTTGTTTGACTATGTGGACGGCGGCGCCACCGACGAACAAACCCTGCGCGCCAACGAGGCGGCCTGGGCCGGGCACACCCTGCGCCAGCGCGTGCTGGTGGACGTGGACGGTGTGGACACCCGCACGGCCTTGCTGGGCCAGCCCTGCAGCCTGCCCCTGGCGCTGGCGCCCATCGGCCTGGCGGGCCTGATGGCCCGGCGCGGCGAGGTGCAGGCCGCCCGCGCGGCCGAGGCCGTGGGCGTGCCCTTCACCTTGTCCACCGTGGGCATCTGCCCGCTGGCCGAGGTGATGGGGGCGGTGCAGCGGCCACCGTGGTTTCAGCTGTACATGCTGCGCGATCGCGGCATCGTGCGGGCCTTGCTGCAGCGCGCCTGGGCGGCCGGCTGCCGCACCCTGGTGTTCACGGTGGATTTGCCCATCTCGGGCATGCGCCACCGCGACACCCGCAACGGCCTGTCGGCCCCACCCGCGCGCGCCGCGCTCATCAAGGCGGTGCAACTGAGCACCCGCCCGGGCTGGCTGTGGGACGTGGCCATCAAAGGTCAGCCCCACGGCTTTGGCAACCTGAGCGACCAGGTGCCCCGCGCGCAAAACATGGACGCCTTCAAGGCCTGGATCGACACGCAGTTCGACCCCACCGTGACCTGGGCCGACATCGACTGGTTGCGCCAGCAGTGGCCCGGCACCGTGGTGCTCAAGGGCCTGCTGGACGAGGGCGATGCCCATGCGGCCGTGCAGGCCGGCGTGCAGGGCCTGATCGTGTCCAACCATGGGGGGCGCCAGCTCGACGGCGTGGCCCCCACCGCCACCAAGCTGCCCGCCATCGCCCACGCCGTGGGCGCCGAGCTGGAGGTGCTGGTGGATGGCGGCGTGCGCAGCGGGGTGGACGTGTTTCGCGCGCTGGCCCTGGGCGCCCGGGGTGTGCTGATCGGCCGGCCCTGGGTGTGGGCCCTGGCGGGCGGCGGCGAGCGCGCCCTGACCGAGCTGCTGCAGCGCTGGCAGCATGAACTGAAGCTGGCCATGACCCTGGCCGGCGTGACCCGGGTGGCCGACATCGGCCCCCAACACCTGGAGACCCTGGCATGAATGGCGCCCAAGCCCTGATGAAGACGCTGGCCGATGCCGGCGTGACCGTGTGCTTCAGCAACCCCGGCACCTCGGAGATGCACTTCGTGGCCGCGCTGGACGCCGAGCCCCGCATGCGCGCCGTGCTGGCCCTGTTTGAAGGCGTGGCCACCGGCGCGGCCGATGGCTATGCGCGCATGGCGGGCAAACCGGCCGCCACGCTGCTGCACCTGGGCTGTGGCCTGGGCAACGGCCTGGCCAACCTGCACAACGCCCGCAAGGGCCGCGTGCCGGTGGTCAACATCGTGGGCGACCACGCCACCTACCACGTCAAGTACGACGCGCAACTGCAGTCCGACATCGAGACCGTGGCGCGCAATGTGTCGAAGTGGGTGCGCACGTCGGCCTCTACCGCGGCGCTGGCCAGCGATGCGGCCGAGGCCGTGGCCACCGCCATGGGCGGGCTGGGCGGTGGCGGGCAGGTGGCCACGCTGATCTTGCCCGCCGATGTGTCGTGGGGCGAGGGCGGCGTGCCCGCGGCGCTGCCCACCTTGGCGCTGCCGCCTGTGGCCGACGAGGGTGTGGTGCAGGCCATTGCGCAGGCCATTCAATCGGGCCAGAAGACGGCGTTGCTGCTGGGCGCCCGCGCTTTGCGCGAGCCGGGGCTGATGGCGGCCTCGCGCATCGCGGTGAAGGCGGGCGTGCAGTTGTTTGCCGAGGTCTTTCCCACGCGCATCGAGCGGGGCGCGGGCCTGCCGCATGTGGAGCGCATTGCCTACCTGGCCGAGTTGGCTTCGGTGCAGCTGCAGGGCCTGAAGCACCTGGTGCTGGTGGATGCCAAATCGCCCGTGTCCTTCTTTGCCTACCCGGGCAAGGCCAGTGACCTGGTGCCCGAGGGCTGCACGGTGCACACGCTGGCCTCGCCCACGCAGGACGCGGTGGGCGGGCTGGAGCGCCTGGTGCGGGCCCTGGGGGCCGAGGGCGTACAGCCGGCCTTGCAGCCGCCTCTGCGGCCTGACGCGCCCAAGGGCAAGCTGACGGCCGAGAAGGTGTGCAAGGCGGTGGGCCACCTGCTGCCTGAGCGCGCCATCATCGTGGACGAGGCGCAGACCTCGGGCGTGATGCTGCCGCACTTCACGCGGGGGGCCCCGCGCCACGATGTGGTCACGCTGACGGGTGGGGCCATTGGCCAGGGCTTGCCCAACGCCGTGGGCGCGGCCATTGCCTGCCCTGACCGGCCGGTGTTGGCGCTGGTGGGCGATGGCTCGGCCATGTACACGCTGCAGGCGTTGTGGACGATGGCGCGCGAGGGCTTGAACGTGACCACCATCGTGTTCAACAACAAGAGCTACGCGATCTTGAATGTGGAGCTGCAGCGCGTGGGCGCGGTGGCGGCAGGTGGTGGTAAGGGCGATGCGCAAGGCGTGAAGGCGCGCAGCCAGCTGGATTTGTCGAACCCCGGGCTGGACTTTGTGCAGATGGCCGCCGGCATGGGCGTGCACGCGGTGCGCGCCACCACGGCCGAAGAGTTGAACCGCGCGCTGGCGCAGTGTTTGAGCACGCCGGGGCCGCACCTGATTGAGGCGGTGGTGCCCAATGCGTTTGCGGGTTTGAAGCTGCGGCTGCTGCCGCATGTGTTGAGCTCGCTGGCGAACTTGCCGCAACCGCTGGCGCGGCTGATCAAGCGCAAGGTGGCGCCCTGAGTTGGTGACGCGTGGCGGGCGTGTGGCGCGCATCAGCCCACACCCAGGCCGGGCTGCCCTGCGGTGCTCGCCATGGGCCGGGGCTGCGGAACTCGCTACGCGCTCAACGCTGCGCGCCTCGGCGGCATCGAGGCGCCCCTGCGCGGCCTGGGTGTGGGCTGATGTGGGTGGGGGCGGGCGAGGGGTTGCTTTGCAGCGTCAGGAGCCGGCCGCTGTCGACAGACCAACTCGCGGTTGGCGCTTGTAAGCTGACATTCGGTCCAGCCGCTGAGCGAATCACAACTGACAATGGAGTGAATTAGGCGGGAGCACCAATAGAACTACTGCTTCTCCGCCGTGCGGACGCACGTTGCCGACCGTGACCGACATTCGCGATCAAAACTTATGGGCCGCACTCGATGCGCAGAACGAAGGCTACGCTGATCTACCTGCGCGCCAAGAACCTCCGTGCCGTGCAACTGCTCCTGGGCCATTCCAAGTTGGAGTCAGCCGTGAGGCATTTCGTTGTCGAAGTGGACGACGCACTGAAATCTCCGAGCAGACGGAGATCTGACTTGGTGGAAGTCCCGCAGCCCGGCTCAAACGCCGCTGCTGCGGGGTACCACTGGCCGCTGACTGGCGGCCGATTCTGCCCACGCTCCCGGTCACTGCCGAAGGGGCGCTGACGTCACTGCAACCGTGTTGGAGGACAGCTCGAGTCCAGCCTCTTTCGGTGCCGTTACCCATTCTTGGGCAGCACTGCGGTGCCTCAGAATGCGTGGCCTGCGCTTCGCACCGTACGGATGATCATCTCGCTGACGTCCACATCCGACGGCTGCTCGATCGCGTAGAGCACCGCATTGGCGATTGCGTTGGTTTCGAGCGCGATGCTGCGCAGTTGGTTCACGGCCTCTTTCGTGTTGTCATCAGAGATGTCGTGGCCAAGTTCTGAGGTCGTCACGCCCGGTGAGATGGTCGTCACACGGATCTTGTCCATCTCCTGGCGCAAGCCTTCCATGATCGCGCGCACGGCGTACTTGCTTGCGCAATACACGCCGAACTGGCCGCCAACCGCATGCGCGGCAGTCGATGCGGTGCTCAGGATGTGCCCGCTTCCCTGGGCCTCCATGATTGGGAGCACGGCCGCGATGCCGTTCAGTACGCCCTTGATGTTGATGTCAACGATGGCATCCCACTCGTCGACCTTCAGCGCGTTCATGGGCGACACGGGCATCACGCCCGCATTGTTGAAGATGACGTCGACACGGCCAAACTTGTTGTTGGCGAAGTTCACGAAGTTGGCGACGTCAGCGCGGTTCACGACGTCAAGCGCACGGAACTCCGCGGTGCCGCCAGCAGTACGAATCTCGGCTGCGATTTTTTCGAGACGGTCCGTGCGGCGCGCGCCGAGGACGACCGTGTGGCCTGCAGCGCCAAGCGTGCGGGCGGTGGCTTCGCCAATGCCGCTGCTGGCGCCGGTGATGAGGACGACTTTGCTGCTGTTCATGAGAATTCTCCGTGTGGGATGGGTGGGTTTTGCGTGAGAGAGAGCATCGGCCTCGGGGGCTGTTTTGGGAATACATGAAGCTGCAGCGTGATTGCCTGATCCTCCAAACCATGAAGTGCACTGATAGACGCCTGCGGAATCTGCGCGTATCGTCCATGCTCATGGGTAAGCCAATCAATGAGTTGCGCCGAGACAGCTTCAGAGAGCTAGCCCGGCTGATCGTCAAAAACTCCAACGGGGATGGAATGCACCCCGTCGCGATCGATGCTCTGCAGTGCATCCGCATGTCGACGCCCAACCATGAATTGCCGCACGTGTACAACCCTTGCTTGTGCGTGATCGTGCAGGGCGAGAAGCAGGTTCTGCTGGAGAGTGAGACCTACCGCTACGCGCCGCAGCAGTTCCTTGCGGTGTCGGTGAGCTTGCCTTTGTTCGGCCAGGTGCTCGTCGCAAGCGCAGACGCGCCCTATCTTTGCCTTGCGATTGACCTGGACGCGAGCACGATCGCCGATCTGCTTGCACAGATGGACGACGCAGACTGGCCACGAGGCGAAACGGCGCGCGGCCTGTTCGTCGGCGATCTTGACGACGCGACGCTGGCGTCGGTCGTCAGGCTTGCGCGGCTTCTCGATGAGCCCCACGACATCCCGGTGCTGGCTCCTCTGGCATTGCGAGAATTCCACTACCGGCTGTTGCGCGGTCCGTACGGCCCTACGGTGGCACAAATGGCGATCGCGAGCAGCAACACGCACAAGATTGGACAAGTCATCCGGCACATGCGCGCGAATTTCGCAGAGCCGATCCGTGTGGAGGAACTCGCATCGCAAGCGAACATGAGCCCGTCGTCCTTTCATCAGCACTTCAAGGCCTTGACGGCCATGAGCCCATTGCAATATCAGAAGCGGTTGCGGCTCACGGAGGCCCGCGGGCTGCTGCTGGGCGGCGGCATGGACGCTGCCAGTGCAGCATATCGGGTGGGTTATCAGAGCGTGTCTCAGTTCAGTCGCGAGTACGCACGGCTGTTCGGGGCGCCCCCGATGCGAGACGTTGAGGCCTTGCGACGTGGCTAGGCGCAGTGCACGGCTTTTCTTCCCGGCCGGTGCACTGCACTTCGCTAGGCCTTCCGCGCGAGCCGTTGCCTCGTCGCCTCAAGCCTGTGAAAATTTGCGCGCTCAACAGCACCTTCAGCCATGAAACGCCGATAGGCCAGAACCAGATGCCTGCAAGTCGTGGCGGGCAGCTCAAGACAGCCTTGCTCTCCAGGCACTGGGCGTGAGCCCTGTCCATTGCTTGAACGCTCGGGTGAAGTTCGCAGGGTCGGCATAGCCCAGCATCTGAGCGATCTGCGCTACCTCCAGCACTGGGCGGTTCAGCAACGACAGGGCATCTCTGCGGCGCGCCATGTTGAGAAGGTCCATGTAGCCCACCCCCTGATCACGCAGCCGGCGACGCAAAGTCCGGGTGCTCATGTGCAGCCGTTCGGCCAAGGCCTCGAAACTGGGGTAGCCATCGACCTGCTGCACCAACTCGTGTCGCACCCGTTCTGCGATGTCGTCCATGCGCTTACCCAGCAGCCGCTCCAGTTGCTCGCATTGGCTCAATGCATCATTCAACGCCAGCGCACTGGCGTTCGGAAGCGGGGTATCCAGCAGGTGCTCGGGAAGACGGATGCAGCATGCCGGCATGCCCCAGTGGACGTTGCCCAAACGATCGCGCACCGAGTCGGCCCACGGCGGCTTGTCGAAATCGAACCAGATGACCATGTACTGTGACGCACCACGGTGGAGACCCAGGATACCGCGGGCAAAGCCAGCCACCATGGCCTCCAGCACGGTATGGCGGTGTGCGGCCGGGACCAGGGCTGGCTGTACTTGAAAAGACAGCGTGCAGACGCTGTCGATGGTCGATATGCCCAGCGTCAGACCCACGCCGTAGAAGCGCCAAAAACGGCGGCACAAAGCGAGGGCCTCGCGCCCTGTCGTGCTGGACAACACGGCCGCGCCCAGCGGCCCTAACGCCGTCGGCGGGATCCGCCAGCCCATCTCGACGCCAATGCACACCTCAGGCCCTAGCAAGTCTCCGACGGCGCTCAGCAGGCACAGGTACTCGGGCATCGACAGCTCATGCCCAGATGCGATGCGCGAAGCCGAGATCCCAGCGCGTCGCAGGACCTGCTGTCGCGCATGCCCATGTTCCTCTGCCAGCGCCAGGTAGCTGCGCGTGAACAGCGCAGGAACCGTGACTGCTTGCAGGGATTCGTTTTCGGATGAGGGCATCGGTCGTGAACGGTTGGCCGAAATTGACAAGCATTATGGCCGCAGCGTCTCTCACGCCGTGCCGTGCCGCACGTCAACAATCCCGCGTCGCCAACGAGAAGGACCGCCCAGAATGAGTGCCACCGACAACTTGCAAAGCGCCAGGGATCTCGCCAAGGATTTGGCTGCCGGACGCCTGGGAAGCCGAGATCTGCTGGAGCAGCATCTGTCCAGGATCAAAGACCGCAATGCCGCCGTCAATGCCGTGGTTGCGGTGGCCCTGGAGAAGGCACGCATCCGAGCCGACGAGGCCGATGCCGCCATCCGTCGGGGCGAGTGTTGGGGGCCGCTGCATGGCCTGCCGATGACGATCAAGGACACTTGGGAAGTGCCCAGCATGCCATGTACCGCAGGCGCACCAGAGTACGCCAACCACCGCCCGCAGCAGCCTGCGCCCGTGGTGCAGCGACTCCAGCAAGCAGGCGCCATCATCTTTGGCAAAACCAACGTGCCTTACAAGGCGCTGGACATCCAGACCGACAATCCGGTCTACGGTCTCAGCCGCAACCCATGGGCGCCAGAGCTGACCACGGGTGGCTCATCGGGTGGTGCGGCCGCAGCGCTTGCATGCGGCTTCACACCATTGGAAGTCGGCAGCGACATCGGCGGGTCGATCCGCATTCCAGCCCACTTCTGTGGCGTCTATGGACACAAGACCACGCACGGGATGATCTCGATGCGCGGCCACGTCCCGGCCGAACCAGGGCACATCGGGGAGCCGGACCTCGGGGTGGCCGGCCCCATGGCGCGCAGCGCAGACGATCTCGCATTTTTGCTGGACATCATCACGGTGCCTCCACCCGGCACGCAGCCCGGCTGGCGACTGGATCTTCCGCCACCGAGGCACGATCGTCTGGCTGATTTCCGGGTACTGATGTGGACCGAGGACGACGATTGCCCCATTGATTCGCGCCTGGCCAGCGCGTACGGGAATCTTGTGGAGCAGCTTTCACAAGCAGGGGCTAAAGTGAGCCGCGGCGCCCCTGCAAACCTGGGGCTCATGGACCTGTACCCCAACTACACCTTGCAGATGGGCGCACTGATGAAGGCCTGGCTGACGAGAGGTGAGCGGATGGCAAAGGGCATGGTGGCGCCGGCCATGGGCTGGACGCCGGCTTTGCTGCGGACGTTGGCGAAGGTCATGGATTCGCCCAAATGCATCGACAAGTTCGTGGAAGGCATGACCATGAGCCACAGCCGTTGGCTGAAGGTGATCGAAGATTCGCTCGTTCTGCGAGAACGGTTCATGGCCGCCTTTGAGCAATACGATGTGATCCTGGCTCCCCCCACGATGACAACAGCCTTCCCCCACGACGCCTCGCTCTTCGCCACGCGCAAGCTGGTGGTCGAGGGGCGCGCCCGCCATTACAGCGACCTCTTCATGTGGATTGCCCCTGCCACAGTGCTGGGCCTGCCCGCCACCAGCGCACCGATCGCTCGAACATCGGAAGGGCTGCCGGTCAATGTGCAGATCATCGGCGCCCCCTACGAGGACCGGAAGACCATCCAGTTTGCAAAGTTGTTGTCCGAGATGCGAGGAGAGGTGTTGGCGCCGATGGCGGGGCGCCGGTAAGAGTGGCATCTGACGAAAAATGCCCACGGGTCTGCAGAGAGGGCTGTGTGCTGGACGCTGGGGCGTGCGCATGCCCGTCACGGATTTGAATTGCTTTGTGAATAGATCAGTGCGTGGAGGCTCCCCGACCCGGCGTCAAGCGCTGCCAGACCTTCTGGCGGGGTTTGCCCCATGGTGTCGCCCGTCAGTGCGCAACGAAACTCCACGGCCCGGAGCTTCGTTCGCGGTGCTGCAGGCTGGTGGACGAACGCTGATATTGCCGAAAAGGTGTCGGCGCTCAAGACCGAGCGCCATTTCCGGGAGCGCATGGCGCGTGGCGAAGACGCCCACCCAAGCCCCAAGTGAGGCCATGCCCCCACAGTTGGCGGGGTTATCATCCCGCCAATGAGCACCCTGCCCCCCTGCCCCCAATGCGCCTCGGTCTACACCTACGAAGATGGCGCCAACCTCGTCTGCCCTGAATGTGGCCATGAATGGCCAGCGGCCGCAGCGGCCGAGGCCGAGCCGGTGGCCAAGGTGTGGAAGGACGCGCACGGCAACCTGCTGGCCGATGGCGACACCGTCACCCTGGTCAAAGACCTGAAGATCAAGGGCTCGTCGGCCGTGATCAAGGTGGGCACCAAGGTGAAGAACATCCGCCTGATCGACGGCGATCACGACATCGACTGCAAGATCGAGGGCTTTGGCCCCATGCAGCTGAAGTCGGAGTTCATCAAGAAAGCCTGAACACCAGCACCTTCAGCCCCCGCTCGGGCTGCGCATCCGGAAAGCCCGCCGGGTTGGCCAGGCGTTGCATGAATTGCAGCTCGGGGGCCTCGGCGGCCACCACGTCCTGGATGAAGGCGGGGGTGTATTTGGGCGAGTTCAGACACAGCAGGGCATGGCCCCCGGGCGTCAGCAGGCCGGGCAGTCGGCGCGCCAGGCGGGCGTAGTCTTTCTCGGCCACGAAGCTGCCCTTTTGGTATGACGGTGGGTCGGCGATCACGAGCTGGTACGGCCCCATGCGGCCGATCTTGCCCCACGATGAGAAGATGTCGTGCGGCAAGAAGCTGGCGCCCGTGCCCAGGCCGTTGAGCTGGTGGTTGGCCTTGCCGATGCCCAGGGCACCGGCAGCCATGTCCACGTTGACGACCTGTGTGGCGCCGCCTTGGCGCGCGGCCACTGAAAACGCGCAGGTGTAGGCAAACAGGTTGAGCACCTTGAAGCGCTCACCGGGCCGCTGTGTCAGGGCCTGCGTCACGTGTTCGGCCACATGCTTGCGCACCCAGCGGCGGCCCTCGGCCATGTCCAGAAACAGCCCGTGGTTGTAGCCGCGCATCAGGTGCACCCGAAAGCGCGCCCCGGCTTCCGTCACCACGTGCGGATCGGGCACGGCGCCGGCCAGCACGCGCGTGGCGGCGCGCACCTCGTCGCGGTGTTGCAGCACCAGGTTCAAGGGCTGGCCGGGCGCCAGCGTGGCCCAGCGCACGGCCAGCGCCTGGTGCACCGCCTCGGCCTGGGCCAGGGTGGTGTCGCTCACGGGCGCAAAGCAGGTGAGCAGCCACACGGGGGCGTACCAGTCCAGCGTCCAGGCGTCGCAGCCGGGGTGGGTGCCGCCACGGCCATGAAAGCAGCGTTGGGCGTCGGCGGGCAGGGTGGGCAGGGCGCCGATGGCGTCCAGCAACGGTTGCAGCAAAAGCAGGTGGGGCACAGCTTGAATCCCTAGACTTAGTGATGGGCAGCGCGCCGTGGCCACATGAGACTGGCGGGCTGCCAGCGAGCCGGCAGTGTCATCAAAGGAACATCCATGAAATACCCCGGACGGGTCATCAAACAAGGCGAACGCGACGCCCGCATTGTCAAGGCATTGAAGACGGCGCTGAACAAGGCGCTGGTGCTGCGCGGTGACGAGGCCTTGCAGCTCGACCCCGACAACCCGCATTTCGGGCCCTCGATGAAGCGGGCGGTCAAGCTGTTCCAGGCCCGCCATCTGGACGACCAGGGCCTGCCGCTGAAGATCGATGGCGAGGTGGGCTCGCTGACCTGGTCGGCCCTGTTCGGGGCCGAGCGCGTGCCCCAGGCCGAGGTGGTGAAGAACCCGTTCATCGCCGCCGTGCTGGCCCAGGCGGCCTCGCAGGTGGGCGTGATGGAGGTGCCGCGCAACAGCAACCGGGGCCCCGAGGTGGACGCTTACCTCAAGCGCACCGGGGTGCCCGTGGGCCTGGCCTGGTGCTGTGCCTTCACCTACTGGTGTTTTGACGAGGCCGCGCTGGCCGCAGGGCGCCCCAACCCCATGGTGAAGACGGCCGGTTGCCTGGCCCACTGGAACAAGGCGCCCGCACGGGGCGCGCGCCGCATCAGCGTGCGCGAGGCCACCGACAACCCGGCGCTGGTGCAGCCGGGCATGGTCTTCATCATGGACTTTGGGGGCGGCAAGGGGCACACGGGCTTTGTCGAGCGGGTGGAAGGCGGCTACGTGCACACCATCGAGGGCAACACCGATGCCTCTCAAACCCGCGAGGGCGGTGGTGTGTACCGCCTTCAGCGCAAGCTGGGCAGCATCAACCGGGGCTTCATCGATTACGCCGGGGTGTGAGCGCTGGCGGGCGGGCCCATCACCAGGGTGGCGAAGGTCTGGGTCACCTCGTCGAGCAGGGTGTCGCGCAGGGGGCCCATGGGGCATTCCTGGCCCAGTGAGCCGTCCAGCAGCAGGCTGGCCATGCCGTGCACATGGGCCCAGTACACCATGCACAGGGCCGGGCTGGCCTGCGCGCCATGCACCATCGACACCAGCTCGATCAGGGTGGCCTGGGCGGCTTGCCCGGCGGCCTGCACGGCCGGAAAGCGCGCGGGGTCGCAGGTTTCGGGCCTGAACATCACGCGAAACACACCCGGGTTGCGCAGCGCAAAGTCGATGTAGGCGCGCCCCGAGGCGATCACGGCGCCGCGCAGGTCGTGCGCCGCCAGGGTGTTGGCCTGGGCCAGGTCGCGCCCCAGCTCGTGAAAGCCTTCGGCCACCAGCTCGGCCAGGATGGATTCGCGGTCGCCAAAGTGGTGGTAGGGCGCCTGGTGCGTGACGCCCGCGCGGCGCGCCACCTCGCGCATGCTCAGGCCGCTGACGCCCGCGTCATTGAGCAGCGCGCGGGCCGTGTGCAGGATCTCTTGCCGCAGGTCGCGGCCTGGGGTGGCGCGGGTGGAGGTTGCCATGGCGTCATCATGCGGCATGCCAGCCACTTGACAGTGTCTAGTGTTGAACTTTAGCATGGCGCCATTGCTGCTAGACAGTGTCAAGTCATCGAGGCCATCCATGCCGAAACAGATCCTGGTGGTGCTGGGCCACCCCCGAGTCGACAGCCTGTGCGGGGCCCTGGCCCAGCACTACATTGATGGCGCCCGCGCGGCCGGGCACGAGGTGCGGGTGCTGCGCCTGGCCGAGCTGCGCTTCGACCCCATCCTGCATGGCGGCTACCAGGGCAGCCAGCCGCTGGAGCCCGATCTGGCGGCGGCCCGCGAGGCCATCACCGCCGCCCAGCATCTGGTGTGGGTGTACCCGCTGTGGTGGGGCGGCATGCCGGCCTTGGTGAAGGGCTTCATCGACCGGGTGTTTTTGCCGGGCTTTGCCTTCAAGTACCGCCAGGGCAGCCCCTTGTGGGATCGCCTGCTGACCGGCCGCAGCGCCGAGCTGCTGGTGACCATGGATTCGCCCCCGTGGTACTTCCGGCTGGTGAACCGCATGCCCGGCCACCACCAGATGCGCAAGACCATTTTGCAGTTCAGTGGCATCACGCCGGTGCGCATCCACAGTTTTGGTTCGGTCAAGGGCTCGACGCCCGAGCGGCGCCAGGCCTGGCTGCAAAAAGCCCTGGCCCTGGGGCGTGCCGCCTGAGCTTGTTAAGCTGGGGTCTGGATCGCTTTCAGCCGGAGCCCCTGATGCCTGACGCCCCCCACGATGCCCCTGAGGCCACCGCCTACACCCCGCCCAAGGTCTGGACCTGGAAGCAGGGCAACGGCGGCCAGTTTGCCAACATCAACCGGCCCGTCGCCGGGGCCACGCACGAGGCTGAGTTGCCCGTGGGGCGCCACCCCTTGCAGCTGTACTCGCTGGGCACGCCCAATGGCGTGAAGGTGACGGTGATGCTCGAAGAGCTGCTGGCCGCCGGTCACACGGGGGCCGAGTACGACGCCTGGCTCATCCCCATCAACACGGGCGCCCAGTTTGGCAGCGGCTTTGTGGCGGTGAACCCCAACAGCAAGATCCCGGCGCTGCTGGACCGCAGCCCCGTGGCGCAGGGGGGCGAGCCGATCCGCGTGTTCGAGTCGGGCGCCATCCTGATGCACCTGGCCGAGAAGTTCGGGGCCTTTTTGCCCACCGCGCCAGCGGCGCGGGCCGAGTGCCTGTCGTGGTTGTTCTGGCAGATGGGCAGCGCGCCGTTTCTGGGCGGGGGCTTTGGGCACTTTTATGCCTACGCGCCGGTCAAGATCGAATACGCGATCGACCGCTACGCCATGGAGGTCAAGCGCCAGCTGGACGTGTTGAACCGCCTGCTGGCCGAGCGCCGCTACCTGATCGGCGACGACTACACCATCGCCGACATGGCCGTGTGGCCCTGGTACGGTGCCCTGGTGAAGGGCCAGTTGTACGAGGCCGGCGAGTTCTTGCAGGTGCACGAGTACACCCATGTGCAGCGCTGGGCCGATGAGATCGCGCAGCGCCCGGCCGCGCGCCGAGGCCGCATGGTCAACCGTGTCTGGGGTGAGCCGTCCAGTCAGCTTCATGAGCGTCATGAGGCCAGCGATTTTGAGACGAAGACCCAGGATCGCCTGGCGCCGCAGACGCCGGCTGTTTGAGGCCCGCGTGGCCGGACCACCACCACAGCGCCAGGGGCAGCACCATGGGCGCGCTCAGCGCCACCACGCTGCCCAGCAGCGGCCCCACCAGGGGCAGCGGGGTGAGCAGGGTCTGGCCCAGCCAGCCCACGCCAAAACCGGCCAGAAAGGCCAGCAGCAGTCTCACTTCCAGTGGTTCAAGATGACGATGCATGGCCGCACCCCCACACGAAACAGGCGGCGCACGCCACCGCCGGTGGCTGTCTGTGACTGCTGACAGCGCTTTGATTTCGACAGGATCTGGCGGGCTTGTCAAGCCATTGGGATCGGTGGAACCAGGGTTTCAGTGCACGGCGTCGGCCGCCCACAGCACGGCCTCGTCGCGCCAGCGCGCAAAGTCGCCCGGGGGCAGGCCCTGGGCCTGGGCGATGCGCAGCAGGCGGTCGGCATCGCAGCGCTCCATGGCCAGCGCCAGCAGCATCCACGGGGCGTGAGGGCCCTGGCTGTGCAGCAGCACATCGGCCACGGCCTGGGGCACGGCCATGCGCTGCAGCAGGTCGTTCAGGGGTAGGCCCAGCAGGCGGTCCACGAACGACAGCAAGCCCACCAGAAAGAGCTCATCGGCCTGGCCAGGCTGGCCGGGGCTGCTGTGCGCACGCCCCAGCTGCTCCATGAACCGCGCCCGCGTGAGGGCCATCTCCAGCAGGGCCAGGTCGTGGGGGCGTTCGCGCCCGCCGGCAAACAGCGACACCGACAACCAGCGGTACAGCGCATCGCGCCCCAGCACGGTCATGGCCTGGTCCAGGCTGCTCAGGGGCTGGCTCAGGCCAAAGGCCGGGCTGTTGACCATGGACAGCAGTTGCACGGCGATGCCCGGATCACGTTTGGCCAGCTCGGCCAGCGCGGCGTTGTCGGCGCCCTGGCGCACGGCCTGCAGCATGTCCATCAACACCAGGCGGCCCGGGGACACGGGCTCCTGCGCCCCGTGTTCGTCCAGCGTGGTGAGGAACGGGCCCATGACGAGGTGGGCGCCCTGGGCCACGCACAGGCGCTGCTCTGCCCAGGTGCCCACGTCTTCGACAAGGACCTGCAGGTGGGGCTGGGTGCGGCGCAGGTGCTGCAGGCGCTGCTCGATCAGCTGCAGCGGGTCTTGCCGCAGCGACAGCACGATGTGGGTGAGCGCGGGGCTGAGCACCGACGGCTCCGGGGTGGCGCCCGTCCAGCGCAGGGCCACACCGGCGCCCCGTTGGCGCAGGGCCGGGGCGTGCGGGGCGTCAGCGGCCGCCAGTTGCACCACGGTGTGCTGCTGCACCAGGCCGCGCCAATCGCTGTCTTGCCACGGGTGCGGCCAGCCGCCTTGCAGGTCGATGAGCACCCAGCGGCGCTCGGCCTGGCGTTGCACCTGGCTGGCCATCAAGGCCTGCAGCAGGCCGGCATGGCCCTGGCCCGAGGTGGGCGCACCCACGCGGTGACCGGCCAGGCGACCGCGGTGGTCCAGCATTTCTTCGCGCAGCAACAAGGTGCTGCCGAACTGGCCGGGTGCGGGGCCGCTGGTCGCGGGCTGGCGGGGCGCAGGTTTGCTGGGCGCGCTGTCCCTGGCGGGCACGCGCACGCGGGCATCCACCGGCAGCTTGCGGTGGGGTTGCAGCACCCCCAGCAGCGACAACAGAAACTTCAGCACGCGACTCCCTTGTGGGGTGCGGTTCACCGCCCCTTGGCCACTGGAGTCGGCCGTGGGCGTGTCCTGCTTCAATCGCGGCAGCGGCTTGAGCGCCAATTGCGGCAGTACTTCGCACATCTGCCGGCGGATGGCGCCTGCCGCTGGGCTCACACGGTGGCGGCCGCATCCTTCATCACGGTCGACAGCACGGTGTAGGCCTCGGTCCAGGCCGCCTCCGTGTCCGCTGTGAAGGCATCACCCAGGCCCGCCCCCAGGGTCCACAACAAGGCCGCGCCGACGGTGCCGTAGTGCGCGTCCTTCACGCCGTAGGCCACGTGCCGCTTGCCCAGGTCCTGCACGGCGGGCACCAGGCTGTCGAGCTTTTCCAGGTTGGTCACGACGGTGTTGAGCATCATCATCAGCTTGCGCCCCTGCTCTTTGATGTCGCCCTTGAACAGGGGCTTGAGCGCAGGGTCCAGCTCGAAGAGCTTGCCGTAAAACAGCTCGGCGGCCTTCTCGCGGATGGGGACAACCTTTTGCCAGGAGGTCTGGATCAGGGCAACTTGTTCGGGGGTCATGGGGTGCTCTCCTTGAGCGGTGGGATGGGTGAAGGTCAGGGCTGGCCGCCTGCGACGGCCAGCATGTAGTCGAGTGCCATGGCGACCTCGGCGTCGCTGAGCTGGTCGTTGCCCCCGCGCGGCGGCATCATGCTGCCGTCGGGGCCAAAAAAGCCTTTCAGCGCATGACGCAGCAAGGTGTCGCGGCCCTTGGCCAGGCGGGGGGCCCAGGCCTGGCGGTCCAGCACGGGCGGGGCGCCGGCCAGGCCGTCGCCGTGGCAGCCCACGCAGGTGCCCATCCACACCGATCGCTGGGCTTCGAGCCCCGCGATGACGGGAAACTCTTCGGCGTGGACGGCACCGCTCAGGGCCATGAGCGCGGTCAGCCAGGCGGCGATGCGGGCGCGGCGCATGTCATTGCACCGGCACACGGATGACGACGCCACCCATGGTCTGGCCGATCTTGAAGTCGTTGCGCGGCGAGTCCTTGTGGTCGTTGTGGCAGGTGATGCAGGCCGGGGCCACGGCGCGGTCGGCGTACACGGCGGTGAAGTACTTCTTGCCGCCCAGCACTTCTTCCTTGTAGTAGGCCTTGGTGGGGTTGTCGGCCACGTACTGCAGGCCTTCTTTTTCAGCGGGGGTGCGGGGTGCGTTCTGTTTGTTGATGGGCCACAGCGACTGCAGCGAGTAGCTGAAGCTCTTGTTGGTCTTGGCCACTTCTTCAGCACCGAAGCGGAACATCTGTGCGGGCAGCACCAGGGCCTTGTCGTCCTTCCAGTGCTCGCTGGCCTTGATGATCTTTTCTTCGTTTTGCAGGCGGTTGACGATGAGCTTGGTGTAGACCGTGCGGTCGGCCGACATGACGGCGTGCAGCGCGTCGGTCATCATCTGCGGGGTGATGCCCTGGGCCAGCGCCGGCGTGGCGCAGGCCATGGCCGTGGCGGCCATCAGCGTGTGGGGGATGAAGCGGAATCGACGGGACATGGCAAGCTCCTGGTGAGGGTGGGAAGGGACGGGGGGAGAGAACTCATGGGGCGTTGGGCTGCTCCGCAGCGCGTCGCTCGCGGAAGGCGATGTCCTTGTCCACCGCCATCTGGATGCTCTTGTGCACGGCCGCGGGCTGGCCTGTGAAGTTGCGGGCCACCAGGGCCGGGTCGGACAGCGCGTCCAGGCTGAAGCCCAGGCCGTGGCAGCTCATGCACACGGGGCGGGCCATCTTGCTGAAGGGTCGCATGGTGGCGCTCTGGTTGTGCTGCACGCCGATGCGGCTGCTGAACTCGCCTTCGAAGCGCTCGCGGGGCATGTGGCAGGTGGCGCAGGTCACGCCCGAGCCGGCGGGCAGCTCGCCGGCCAGCTCTTTGCGCATCAGGGCAAAGTGAGGCGAGTCTTTGAACGATCGGGTGTGCTGGTCGTTGTGGCAGGTCATGCAGGCGTCCACCGATGCCTTGATGCCGGTGTTGAACTCGTGAGAGCCATGGCAGCTCACGCAGCTGAGGGCCTGGTGGCCGGCCGAGGCCTTCATGGGCAGGCGCGCATCGCCCACCCGCATGGCGTCCAGACCCACCAGCTGGCGCATGCCGTGCAGCCCCTGGGTGAAGCCCTTGACCTCATCGGCGTGGCAGGCCACACAGGCTTGCGGCATGCTGGGCTTGCGAATCCAGTGCTGGCTGTCGGCGCTCCAGCGGGCCAGGGCCTGGGCGTCCAGCTGCCCTTCGGGGGGCGGTGCCAGGTGGCAGGCACTGCAGTTGACGCCGGCACGGGCGTGTGAGGTGTCCAGTGCGCCAGCGTGCGCCTTGGCCAGCGCGCCTTGTGCCCAGTCGGTGGGGGCGTCGGCCTGGGTGGGGCTCAGCGGTTCGAACGGAAAACGCTCTGCCGGGTAGCTGCTCAGGCCTTGCAAGGCCTCGACGAGGTTGTCCAGCCCGGGCACGGCCGCCGTGGCCTTGATGGCAGGGTCGCTGGCGTGCTTGAGCAGAAAGTCTTCGTACAGGGCGCGGTTGTCGTGGTAGTTGTGGCAGTCGGTGCAGCCCTCGAAGTCGAAGTCCTTGTGGCTGGGCGGCATCTCTTCAGGCCCGGCGTGGCAGTGAAAGCAGAAGTCCTTGGGTTGCGTCACGCCCATGGCCAGCGTCATCTGCGGCTTGTGCTCGGCGTGGCAGGTGATGCACTGCAGGGCGTCGATCTTGTCGAGTCGAAAGGCGTTGCGGGGGTCTTCGAACTTGCGTGCCGGGTGTTTGTCGTTGGCTTCTTCAAGGGCCTTGCCATGGCAGTTGATGCAGGCGTTTTGCAGCACCGGCCCCTGCCCGAAGGCATCGCCGTGGCAGCTGGCGCAGGCCATCTCGATCTGGTGGTGGGCGTGTGTGGTCTGCCCGGGCAGCAGCGCCACCCGCAGGGGCATGGCCAGGGGCTCGTCGGCGCGCTGGTGCGTGCTCAGGGCCCAGGCCGCGTAAGCGCCCAGGCCGGCCATGAGGGCCAGCCACAGCCACCACAGGCGGTGGCGTCGGCGGGCGGGGTCGGAAGGGGTGGGCGTGCTCATGGCGGGGGGCTCAATACCAGTACGACTTCAGGATGTGCAGGGCCAGCAGCAGGGGCACGGGCCACGACAGGAGGATGTGCCCCCAGGTGGACACGCGGCGCCAGCGGCCCACCAGGGCCGGCGACAGGCGGTGCTGCCAGGCGGTGACCGCCGCCGCCGTCACGCCCAGCAGGGCCAGGCCCAGAAAGCACAGCATCAGGGCGGCGTCGGCCCGCGCACCCAGGCGGGCGCCGGTGTGCACCATCAAGCCCGCCAGGGCGACGGCCCCCAGCAGGGTGTGCATCAGCCGCCAGCCGTCGAACGAGCCCCAGCGCCGCGCCAGGTCGGCCCGCTTGCGCAGGCTCATCACCAGGCCCACGGCCGTGAGGGCCAGCACGCTGTAGCCGGTCCATTGCTTGAGTGACCCGTCGGTCCACAGGCGATGCCAACGGGGGGCGTCTTGCACCGTGTCCCAGTAGACGATGCCGGGCACCAGCAGCAACAGCAGGGCCAGCAGCCCGGCCAGCACCGTGCCGGTGGCCAGGCTGCGCCAGGCTGGCAGGGCGGGCAGTTGCACCGGCCGGCCGGTGCTGCCGGCCACCAGCTCGGTCATCAAGGGTTTGCAGCTGCCACACACGGTGCCTGCGCGGGTGCAGGTCGACAGCGATTCCACGCTGTCGCAGCCCTGGGCCATGGCTTCACCCAGCTGGCCACGGCTGATCTGGTTGCACTGGCAGACGATGGTGTCGGCTGTCCAGGCCAGCACGCTGTCTTCGGCGTCGTCGGCCCAGAAGCGGCCTTGCCGCCGCAGCCGGCGCACCTGCCAGGGCCACAGCCAGCGCTGGGCCAGCACCGCTTCTTGCAGGCGGCCAAGGTGCGGCACCTCGCCCACGGCGGCCAGGCCCACCATCTTGTGTTCATGCAGCGCCACCGTGAGGTGCGTGCCGGCGAGGGGGTCTGCACGGCGGATGAGCTGCAGGGGCTTGCCAAACAGATCGGCGTCCAGCACGCCGACCGAACACACCGGCACGCCGGCCACCTTCAGCCGGGTGGCCGTGACCGTGCCTTCATAGTGGGCCTCGCCTCCCAGCGCGGTGTGAACGGCCACGCCGGCCTGCTCCAGCCCCGGGGCCACCAGGCCATGCACTTCGCCGCGGTGCTCGGCGCATTCGCCGATGGCCAGCACGTCGGGGTGGCTGGTGCGCATGCGGTCGTCCACACGGATGCCGCGCCCCACCGAGAGGCCGGCGTCCAGCGCCAGCGCGGTGTTGGGCACGATGCCCGCGGCGATGAGCACCGTGTCGGCCTCCACCACGGTGCCATCGCGCAGTTCCACCCCGGTGACCTGCCCCTGGCCACGCAGGCGCTTGACGGCCACGCCGGTGATCACCCGCATGCCCAACTGCTCCAGCCGTGTTTGCAGCGCCTGCGCGGCCGAGGTGTCCAGCTGCCGGGCCATCAGGCGGGGCGCCTGCTCGATGATGGTGACCTGGGTGTTGAGGCGCTGCATGGCCCGTGCGGCCTCGATGCCTAGCAGCCCACCACCCAGCACGACGGTGTGCCGGCTGCTGACCTGTCGGGCCATCAGGGCGTGCGCGTCAGACAGGTCCCGGAAAGCGAACACATGGGCCTGCCCCACGCCAGGCACGTCGGGCACCCGGGCCCGTGAGCCCAGGGCCAGCACCAGGGTGCTGAAGGGCTGTACGCGCCCGAACTGGTCGTGCACCTCGCGGGCGTCCAGGTCGATGTGGGTGATTTCGTGGTGCAGCCGCGTGTCCACCTGCGCTGTTTCTGGCAGCGCCAGCCCCTCGGTGAGCGATGACCAATCGGTCAAGCCCTGCAGGAAGGACGACAGCTGCACGCGGTTGTAAGGCGCCCACGGCTCGCGGCCATAAACGACGATGGGGCAGTGAGGGTCGCGCTCGTGCAGTCCCTGCACGAACCGCACCCCCACCGGCCCGGTGCCCACGACCACCACCGGCGCATCGGGCCGGGCCGGTGCGGCCTGCCGATCTGCGGGGTGAAAGCTGAGGGTGGCGCTGGAGGTCATGGGGCGGCAGTCCGGGGCGGATGGGGCACTGGACTGCAAAGCGCGTGCCATTCAAATCAAGTCAAATAGACATTGGCGATGCATGTTTGGCACCGAATGTGTGAAAACATGCACCAAGGATGAATGTTTGGGTGACGTGCAGGGGCCTTGGCGGTGCAGCGCGCTTCTTGCTTAAGATGCGTGGTCACAGACACGAGCCTGCACCATGCGACTGAATCGCTTCACCGACATCGGCCTTCGTTCGCTGATGTACCTGGCCACCCAGAGCCGGGCCGAGCCCATCACCGTGGGTGAGCTGGCCCAGCAGCTCAACGTCTCGCGTTCTCACATGGTGAAGGTGGTGCACCGGCTGGGCCAGTTGGGCTGGGTGCTCACCCAGCGTGGGCAAGGTGGCGGGCTGTGGCTGGCCGAATCGGCCCTGCACGTGGGCCTGGGCCAGGTGGTGCGGGTGCTGGAAGACGAGGACTTTCCGGTGGATTGCTCCGAGCCGGCCTGCCCCCTGGACGGCCATTGCGTGCTGCAGGGTGCGCTGGACCGCGCCATGCAGGCCTTTCATGCCGAGCTGGACAAGCTCACCCTGGGCACGGTCAACCACCGCCGCACCACCACCATCCTGATGCAGCTGCAGCGCAATTACCGTCGCGAGCGCGAGGCGGGCTGATCAGGCGCAGGCTGGCGGGCCAGGCGGCGTCGGGCTTCGTGCAGGCCCGGGCCCAGTTGGGTGGCCCAGTGGGCCGACGCCGAGGGGGGGGCCACGGCCAGGGCGCGCTCCCAGGTCTGCACGGCCGGTCCAAAATCCCCGCGCTGAAAATGCACCAGGCCCATCAAGGCCAGGGCCTTGACGTTGTCGGGCTCGCGCGCCAGGGCCTGGGCGATCAGTTGCGCGGGTTCGCCGTCCAGCCGGCGCTGGCGGGTCACGGCCAGGGCATCGGCCAGGTCCAGCAGCCAGGCGGTGCGTGTTGGCGCCAGCGTGGTGGCCCGCCGCAAGGAGTCCACCGCCCGTGCGTGCTGACCATGCATCACCTGCATGCGGCCCATCATGGCCCAGTGCTCGGCGTCGCGGGCCTGGGCCGCGGGCTCGTCTGCGGCGATGGACCAGGCTTCGGTGCGCCCCAACTGCCCGTAGAGCACCGCGCTCAGGCCCGCCACGAACAGCAGCATGAGCGCCCACGTGCGCCAGCCGGGCGCCGTCTCACTGGCCGGGGCTTGGGGCGGCACCTCGATGCGCTCGTTGCTCAGGCGCGCCCTGCGGCGCAGCACCGCCCACAGCCCCAGCAGGCCGGCACCGGCCAGCACCCCCGGGCCCAGCCACAGCGCGCTGGTGCGTGCGTCCAGCGGGGGGCGGTACAGGATGAAGTCGCCATAGCGGGCGGTCATGAACTGCCGGACCTCGTCGTCGCTGTGGCCCGACAGGACCTGCTCGTGGATCTGCTGGCGCAGGTCCAGCGCCAGTGGCGCCTGGGAGTCGGCGATGCTCTGGTTCTGGCAGACCAGGCAGCGCAGCTCGGTGGCCAGGGCCCGGATGCGGGCCTCCTGGTCGGGGGTCAGGGTGGCGGTGAGGGCCGGCGTGGGGTGGGGTGTGCTCATGCCGGGGGCTGGCCTTCCAGGGTCTTGAGCAAGGGCTCGATCTGATCGCGCACCACCTGCGGGGTCAGCGGGCCCACGTGCTTGAGGCGCACCCGCCCCGCGCGGTCGATGACGAAGGTTTCCGGCACGCCATAGACCCCCAGGTCGATGCCCACGCGCCCGCTGGCGTCGACGGCCGAATCCACGTAAGGATTGCCATGGCGCGCCAGCCACGAGCGGGCGGCGTCGGGCGTGTCCTTGTAGTTCAGGCCCAGCACCGGCGTGGTGTAGCGTCGGGCCAGGTCCATGAGCACGGGGTGCTCGTCGCGGCAGGCGCCACACCACGAGGCCCACACATTGAGCACCACCACCCTGCCTGCCAGGCTGTGGTGGTCGATCGTCTGGCCTGCATGGGCCAGGCTGGGCAGGCTGAAGGCCGGCAGCGGGCGGTCGATGAGTGGCGAGGGCAGCAGCCTGGGCTGGCGCTGCAGGCTCAGGCTCAGCAGGCCGCCCAGCAAGGCCAGCACGATCAGCGGCAGCGTGAAGCGCCTCATGGGGCAGGCTCCGTGCTCGTTGGTGGCGGCGTGCCGCCGTGGGCGCGCCGATGACCCCGATACCGCCGATCGCTGGCGGCCAGCAGCCCCCCCAGGGCCATCAGCAGCCCGCCCAGCCACAAGCCGCCCATGAGCGGCTTGTGCTGCAGACGCATCAGCCAGCGCCCATCGGGCAGGGGTTCGCCCAGCGAGGCGTACAGGTCGCGCCCGAGCTGTCGGTCGATCGCGGCCTCGGTCATCGGGGTGCGCTGAACCCGGTAAGTGCGCCGCTCGGGGTGCAGCACGACGGGCGGGGTCGGCAAGGTGGCGTCCAGGCGGCGCACTTCCAGCCGGGCTTGCACCGCGCTGTAGTTGGGGCCTTGCACCGGCTGCACGCCCACCAGGGTGAAGCGCCATGGGCCCACCTCGACATGCTCGCCAGGGGCCAGGGGGGCATCGCGTTCGAGCTCGTAGGTCTTGACCATGCTCACCGCCAGGGCGAACAGGGCCACGCCCAGGTGGGCGGTCCACATGCCCACCTGGGCGCGCCTCATTGCTTGCCGTTGTGCCCACGCCTCCAGCCCGACGCTCAACACGATCCAGCACGCCATGGTCAGCCCCAGGGTGCCCCGCAGTGCAATGTGGCCCTGCAGTGCACCCACCGCGATGGCCACGGCCAGTGACACGACCAGCGCGATCGCCCGTTGGCGCAGGGCCGGCCGATCGCAGCCCTGCTTCCAGCGCAGGGCCGGCGCCAGGGCCAGCACCGCGCCCAGGGCCAGCAGCAGCGGCAGCAGCACCGTCTCGAAGTAGGGGGGGCCCACCGAGATCTTGCCCGCGCCGATGGCGTCCAGCCACAGCGGGTACACGGTGCCCAGCAGCACGGCGCCCATGGCCACCATCAGCAAGACGTTGTTGAGCAAGAGCGCGGCTTCGCGCGACCACAGGCCCACGTCGCCACCGCCGCCCATGCGCGGTGCACGCCAGGCGTACAGGCCCAGAGCCACGCCCGTCAGCAGCATCAGAAAGACGAGGATGAACAGGCCGCGCTCGGGGTCGGTGGCGAAGGCATGCACCGACGACAGCACCCCCGAGCGGACCAGGAAGGTGCCCAGCAGCGACAGCGAGAAGGTGGTGATGGCCAGCAGCACCGTCCAGGCCTTGAAGCCGTTGCGTTTTTCGGTGACGGCCAGCGAGTGCATCAGCGCCGTGCCGGCCAGCCAGGGCATGAAGGAGGCGTTTTCGACCGGGTCCCAGAACCACCAGCCCCCCCAGCCCAGCTCGGCATAGGCCCACCAGCTTCCCAGCAAGATGCCCATGCTCAGACAGGCCCAGGCCGTGGTGGTCCAGGGGCGGCTCCAGCGCGCCCACTGCGCGTCCAGCCGCCCGTCCAGCAAGGCGGCCACCGCGAACGCAAAGGCCACCGAAAAGCCCACGTAGCCCATGTACAGCATGGGCGGGTGCAGCACCATGCCCGGGTCTTGCAGCAAGGGGTTGAGGTCGCGCCCGTCCGGTGGCGCCGGCAGTTGGCGCTCAAAGGGGTTGGAGGTGAACAACATGAACAGCACAAAACCCGCCGTGATCCAGCCCATCACCCCCAGCACACGCGCCACCAGCGCAGGCGGCAGGTGGCGACTGAAGGCGGCCACGGCCACCGCCCAGCCGGCCAGCATCAGCACCCACAGCAGCAGCGAGCCTTCATGGCCACCCCACACGGCGGCCACCCGGTAGGCCAGCGGCAAGGCGATGTTGGCGTGCTGTGCCACATAGGCCACTGAAAAGTCGCAGGTGATGAAGGCGTGGGTCAGGGCGGCGTAGGCCAGGGCCACCGCCACGGCCATCAGCACGGTCAGCGGGCGCGCCAGGTGGGTCCAGCCGGTGGCGGGGTGCGCCGCGCCCCACATCGGCACGGTGCCCAGCAGCAGGGCCAGCGCCAGGGCGGCGATGGCCATGAGGTGTCCCAGTTCGGGCGTCATGGCCGCGCCTCCGGGGCGGCGCGCGCCAGGGCCTCGGCGGCTTCGGGGGGCATGTAGTTCTCGTCGTGCTTGGCCAGCACCTCGTGCGCATGGAGCCGCCCGGCCGCATCGAGCCGGCCTTGCACCACCACGCCCTTGCCCTCTTGAAACAGGTCGGGCAACAGGCCTTCGTAGCGCACCGGCACGGTGTGGGCCATGTCGGTGATGGCAAAACGAACTTGCAGGCCGTCGCGCTGCACCGATCCGGCCTGCACCAGGCCGCCCAGGCGGAAGGTGCGGTGCAGGGGCGCTTCGTGCTGGCGAACCTGGGTGGGGGTGAAGAAGAACACCAGGTTGCTTTGAAAGGCGTTGAGCACCAGCGCCACGGCGCCGCAGACGGCCAGCACGATCAGCACAGCGACCATGAGCCGTGCGCGCCGGGGTGTCCAGACGGTGCCGCGCATGTCAGGCCTCCCGACGCCAGGCCCGCCGGTCCCGGCGGCGCACCAGCAGGGCCTCCAGCACCATGCCGGCCAGGCCCAGGCCCAGGCTGCCCCACACATACAGGCCTTTGCCATCCATGTGCACAAACTGCGAAAGGCTGTTCCAGGGCAGTTCAGGCATGGTCGGGCTCCGACAAGGCCGGCATCCAGTGCCGATCACGTTCACGCTCGCCGATCAGGGCCAGGGTGCGCGTGAGCACCACGGCGATGGCATACAGCCAGCTTGCCAGGGTGCACAGCAGCAGGCCGCAGAGCATGGCCGGGTCCATGCGTGGGGCCGACGTGGCGGTGATGGTGGCGCCTTGGTGCAGCGTGTTCCACCACACCACCGAAAAATAGATGATGGGCACGTTGACCGCACCGACCATGGCCAGCAGCGCCCCGGCGTGGTCGCCCCGTTCGGGGTCGTCAAAGCCATCGAACAAGGACAGGCAGCCCAGGTAAAGGAACAGCAAGATGAGCTCGGACGTGAGGCGGGCATCCCACACCCACCAGGTGCCCCAGGTGGGTTGGCCCCATAGGGCGCCGCTGAGCAGCGCGATGCCGGTGAACAGGGCGCCGGTGGGCGCCACCGCACGGGCCAGCATGAAGGCCAGCCGCACCCGCCACACCCACCCGACGGCCGCCCAGAAGGCCATGACCAGGTACAAGAGCATCGACATCCAGGCTGCGGGCACGTGGATGTAGAGGATGCGGTAGGACTGGCCTTGCTGGGCGTCGGTGGGGGCCAGCACCAGCCCCACGGCCAGCCCGGCCAGTGCACTGACGAGGCACGCTGCCCACAGCCACGGCAACCAGGGCCTGACCAGGGGCGCAAAGCGGGCGGGGGCGGCATAACGGGTCCAGTGGCGCATGGGGTGCTCCGGTCACTCGGTGGCCAGGCGCAGGGCCGCGCCCGTGCCCCATGGCGCGCCAGCCAGGGCCAGCAGCAAGAAGGCGCCCAGCAGGGACAGGTGCGCGCGCCCACTGCCGCCCTGCGCCGCCGCGTCCACCGCAGCGCTGCCAAACACCAGGGTGGGCACGGCCAGCGGCAGCACCATCAGCAAGGTGAGCATGCCCGGCTGGCGCGCGCCCAGGGCCAGGGCGGCCCCCACCCCGCCCAGCAGGCTCAGCACGGGCGTGCCCAGCGCCAGCGACCCCACCAGCACCAGCAGGGCCGCCGGCTCTTGCATCCCCAGGCTCAGCACCAGCAGCGGTGCCACCAGCACCAGGGGCAGGCCATGTGCCAACCAGTGCATGGCCGCCTTGGTCAAGGCCAGCGCCGCCCAGGGGTGGCCGCTGTGGGCCCACTGCTCCAGGGTGCCATCGGCATGGTCCTGCTCGTACAGCCGTGGCAGCGACAGCACCGATGCCAGCAGGGCACACACCCACACCAGCCCGGGGGCGAGGTGGCGCAGCACCTGCGGGTCAGGGCCCAGCCCCAGGGGAAACAGGCTCACGGCCACCACCAGGAAGACCACGGGCAGCCCGGCCTGCCAGGGGCGGCGCATCCACAAGCGCAGTTCGCGCGTGGCCACGGCGCGCAGCGCCTCGGGGGTGGTGCTCATGCCGCCTGCCCGTGCTGAGCCCCGTGGGCCCCTTGGGGCGAGAGGTGCAGGCGCCGCACCTGCGGCAGCAACGGCAGGGCCTGGTGGCTGCTCATCACGACGGCCCCCCCCCGCTCGAGGTGGGCTTGCCACCACCGCGTCAAGCCGTTCACGCCCTCGTCGTCCAGCGCGTCCAGGGGTTCATCGAGCAGCCACACGCCGGCGGTGGGGGCCAGCCACAGGCGGCACAGCGACACCCGCTTGCGTTGCCCCTGCGACAACCTGCGCACGGGCTGGTGGCCGTGGGCGGCCAGGCCCACCTCGTGCAGGGCCTGCTGCAGCCGCAGGGTGGACACCGGCCCATGGTGCAATCGCACCAGAAAGCCCAGCGCATCGAGCACGCTCAGGTCGGGGTGCAGCGCGTCCTGGTGGCCCAGGTACACGCAGGGCTGATGGCGGTGCACCTGACCGCGCGCGGGGCGCCCCACCCCGGCCAGCACCCGCAGCAGGGTGCTTTTGCCTTGCCCGTTGGCGCCGCTCAGCCACCACAGCTGCCCAGCCTCGACGCGCAGCGTCAGCCCGTCAAAGAGAGGGCGCCCGCCCCGTCGGCACGACAGGCCTTGCGCCTCCAGCAAGGGGGGCGTGCACAAGGCATGGGGCGGTTGATCGGACGGATCGGGCATGAGACGAGGGCGGTGGTCAGGGCCCCACCAAGGTCGGAGGGCCTTGGCCAGGAGCACCGCAATATGCGTGCCGCCCCCGCCTCGTCCAGCACGGTCAGGGGCGGTGCTGCCCCGCGAAGGCCAGGTCAGGCAGGGCCAGGGTGGCCTCGGCCACGTCGACGAGGCGCTTGTTGTGGTCCATGGCGGCCTTTTGCAAGGCGCGGTAGGCGGCCTCTTCGCTCAGGCCCAGACGCGACATCAGCGCCCCTTTGGCCCGCTCGATCACCTTGCGCTCGTTGAGGGCGCGCTTGGCCGACTCCAGCTCGGCTTCCATGCTGGCCAGCCGCGACGACTGGGCCTGCAGGAGCTCGACCATGGACGACACCGCCGCCGGATCGGGCGCATCGGCCACCGGGCTCAGCACGGGCGGCGCCAGGGGCGCACCGGGGCTGTTGAAGAAACGCTCGACGGCGTGCGTGTGGGCCGGTGGGTTGCGCTTGAGCTGGTTGAGCAGGTCTTCGGCGTTTTGCAGCTGCTGCTGCGAGGCCTGCAACTGCTGCGCGCAGGCCTGGCGCAGCATCTGCACCAGCTCGGCCTCGAGCGCCCACATGGCCTGGATGCGCTGGCTGGTCGCCTGGAACCAGGGCTCGGCCTGGGCGGCGTCCAGCCCACTGCGGGCACTGGCGCTGCACAGGGTGCGCCGCAGGCGCTCGATCTGCGCGGCCCCGGGCGTGAGCTGGGTGTGCTGCCAGCGCTCTGCCAGCGGCGCATCGGCAAATTCTTCAAACACGCTCAGGCTGCGCTCCTGGGCCTCGATGAGGTGCACGATGCGCTGCTGCTGGTCGTCCTGACGCTGCCCGGAGGCGAACAGCTGCCCCCCCAGGGCGCGCTCCTGGCCGGCCAGCTCCTTGCCCTGCACCAGGTGCACCAGTGCCACCAGCGGGCGCGAGACTTCGGGGTGCAGCGCCGCATCGGCCAGGTGAAAGATGAGCTCGACCTGGCTGCCAATCAGGCGGCTGAAGGCCACGATGCCGTCTTGTGCCGTGAGCTGTTGCTGATCGATGCGCTGACGCAGGCTGCTCAGCGCGTCCAGGTCCAGCAGCACCCAGGCCATCAGCGACAGCAGCTTGGGTTGTGCGCCCGAGGCGGGCTCCAGGTAGGGCACCATGAGCGCACGCACCTGGCTTTCCAGAGGCTGAACCTCCTGGATGGCCGCGCGGCGCTCGTCGGCGAAGCGGGCACCACCAGAGGCCAGGTAGATGCTGGTGGCGCCGCGCTCGCGCTGCAAGGCGTCCATGCACTGGCCGATGGCGTCGACCAGTTCAACGCGTTGGGCCAGGCGCTGGATGGCCTCGGCTTCGAGTTGACGGGCGCGCAGGACGAGGGCAGAAACAGACAGGGGCATGGCGCGTATTGTCTGCGCTTTGATGCCTGTCGTCGACAATACAGGCCACGCAGGCCGACGCCTGTTTGAGGGACCATGAGCTTCGATCTGGACATCGGCCTGTGTGCCGAGCGCGGGCCACGCTCCGTGCTGGAAGACCACGCTGCGGTGCGACAACCCCAGGCGGCCGAAGGCGCCTGGGGGGTGGTGGCCGCCCTGGCCGATGGGGTGTCCACGGGCGGGCTGGGGCGCGAGGCGGCACAGACGACGGTGCGGGCCTTGTTGGGTGATTGGTACGCCACACCCGCCACCTGGGACACCACGGTGGCCCTGGACCGCGTGATCGGGGCACACAATGCCTGGTTGGTGGACCATAACCGCCGCCGCCAGGGGCTGCGCCGCCCGGGCGAACCGCCCGCCCTCACGGGCACCTGCACCCTCACCGCCCTGGTGCTGCGCGCCCACGGCTTCACCCTGGCCCATGTGGGTGACAGCCGGGCCTGGCTGATCCGCGATGGCGAGTGCCTGCAGCTCACGCAAGACCACGTCATGGGCCACACCGAGTTCAACAACGGCCTGACCCGCGCGGTGGGGCTCGATGAGCCGCTGCGTGTGGACTACCTGCAAGGCGACATGCGCGTGGGCGATGTCTTCGTGTTGACCAGCGACGGGGTGCATGGCCTGCTCAAGCCGCGCCAGTTGCGCGAGCTGGCGTTGGCCGGTTCGGCCCAAGAGGCGGCGCGCGCCCTGGTGGAGCGGGCCCTGGCGCAGGGCGGGCGCGACAACGCCACGGCGGTGGTGCTGCGCGTGCGCGGGCTGGACACCCTGAGCCTGGCCGACATGAGCCGACGCGGTCGTCAGTTGCCAGTGCCGGGGCGATTGAAGCCCGGCGATGTGCTGGACGGGCTGCGCGTGGAGGCCCAGGTCTTCAACAACGGTGTGCACCGCGTGTACCGGGTGCGTGACGAGGCGCGCGGGACGCTGCACGCCCTGAAGACCCTGCATGAGGCCCGCGCTGGCGATGCGCAGGAGCGCGAGATGCTGGCCCACGAAGCCTGGCTGGGCGCGCGGGTGTCGGAGCAGCGTGCCGAGGGCCTGCTGCACATCACCGAGCCGCTCAACGCCACGGCCTTCTACACCTTGTCAGACTGGCTGGAGGGTGAATCGCTGGCCTCGATGCTGGACCGCAAGGCGCCCTTCACGGTCGCCGAGATCGTGCAGGGCGGCATCAGCCTGTCGCGCACGCTGGGGCGCCTGCACCAGCATGGCGTCATCCACCGCGACATCAAGCCCGACAACCTGCACCTGGGCCGCGATGGCCAGTGGCGCATCCTCGACCTGGGGGTGGCCTTGTCGGGCAAGGAGCCCGAGGCGCTGCGGGTGCTGCACGCCGGCACGCCCAGCTACATGAACCCCGAACAGTGGTCGGACGACCCGGCGTTGGCGCGTGCCACGGCCCAGTCCGATCTGTACGCCCTGGGCGTGTCGCTGTACGTGTGGCTGACGGGGCGGCTGCCTTATGGCGAGGTGGAGCCCTACCAGGTGGCCCGTTACCGGCGCGATCCGGCGCCGCCTTCGCGCTTGCGCCCGGACGTGCCCATCTGGCTGGACCACATCGTGCTGAAGGCCGTGGGCCGCGACGGCAAGCAGCGCTTTGAAACCGCTGAAGAGCTCACGCTGGCGCTGGAGCGGGGGGCCTCACGCCCACTGACACCCGCCCGGGCCTCCGCCCTGTTGGAGCGGAACCCGGCCGCCGTCTGGCAGATCGCTTTGGGCGTGTCCTTGTTGTTCAATCTGTTGTTGGCGTACTGGCTGGTGTTCTTGCCCAGACAGTGAGGGCCTGGACCTTCAGGCCGTCTCGGCCTGGGGCTGCCCGAAGACCATGGTGTCGCGCATCGCGGCCACCGAGGTGCCGGCACGGATGAGCTCGAAGTACCAGGCGCCATCGCGGATGTCGCCGTACAGACAGGCCCCCACGAGGGCCTCGCCCTTGAACACCAGCTTCTTGTACAGGCCGCGCAGCGGGTCGCGCAAGAAAACGCTGTCGGTGCCCTCGCCGCCCATGAAATCACCCGCCGAGAACAGGTCGATGCCCGTGACCTTGAGCTTGGTGCTGACCTGGCTGCCCAGGTAGCGCCCGATGCCCATGTCGGCCAGGTGGTTGGCGCACACCTTGGCCTGTTCGTACAGCGGCGCCACCAGGCCGTAGGCCGTGCCCCGGTGGTTGGCGCATTCGCCCACGGCGTAGATGCGCGGGTCGGTCAGCGTCTGCAGCGTGTCGGTCACCAGCACGCCCCGGTTGCATTGCAGGCCGATGCGCGTGGCCAGGTCCACATTGGGACGGATGCCGGCGGCCATCACCACCAGATCCGCGGGGATCTCGCGCCCATCCTTCAAGGCCACGGCACGCACGCGGCCGGCACCGTCGTCCAGGCAGGCGGCGGTGTGGGCCGACAGCGCGAACTGGATGCCCCGGGCCTCCAGCTCACGCTGCAGCAAGCCGGCGGCCTCGCGGTCCAGTTGGCGCTCCAGCAGCCAGTCGCCCAGGTGGATCACGGTGACGGACATGCCGCGCGCCGTCAGGCCATTGGCGGCCTCCAGGCCCAGCAGGCCGCCGCCGATCACCACGGCGTGACGGTGCGTGCGCGCCGTCTCGATCATGGTCTGCGTGTCGGCGATGTCGCGGTACGAGATCACGCCGTTCAGCGTGTTGCCCGGCACCGGCAGGATGAAGGGCAGCGAGCCCGTGGCCAGCAGCAGGCGGTCGTAGCCCGTCTCCAGGCCATCGGCCGTGCGCACGACGCGGCGGCGGCGGTCGACCTCGGTCACCGCATGGCCCAGGTGCAAGTTGATGCCGTGCTCGGCATACCACTGCAGCGGGTTGAGGATGATGTCGTCGATGGTCTGCTCACCGGCCAGCACCGGCGAGAGCATGATGCGGTTGTAGTTGGGGTGCGGCTCGGCCCCGATCACGGTGATGTCGTACAGATCGGGGGCGAGCTTGAGCAGCTCTTCCACCGTGCGCACACCGGCCATGCCGTTGCCGATCACCACCAGTTTTTTGCGATTCGATCTCATGCGGGTGTCCTGGCGCGACCGCCCTTTTCGGCCCAGGTGCGCGTCCAGCGGATCTGCATCACGCGCAGCATCAGCAGCACGACCACGCCCAAGGCGGCGAACGCCAGGAAGCCGTAGAAGTAGGTGTCGAAGTGCTGCTTGGACTGCCCCATGGCGTTGGGGATGAAGCCACCGCCCAGGGCGCCCAGCTCACCGATCATGGAGCCGGCCACGGCCGTGGTCAGCGGCCAGCGCAGCGGCACCAACTGGAACAGCGCGCCGTTGCCTGCGCCCAGAGCCGCGAAGCACAGCATGAACAGCAGGGTGGTCAGCGCCAGGTTGGTGCCCATCATGCCGCACAGCACCAGCGAGGCGATCACGAACACGAGCACGGCCGTGAGGGTGTTGATGCCGCCCCAGCGGTCAGACAACCAACCCCCCACCACGCGGGTGGCCGATCCCATCAGGGTGGCCAGCATGGTGAGCTGACCGGCCTCGACCTTGGTGACCTTGAACTGATCGTAGAAGTAGGTGGGCAGGAAGTTGGCCAGACCGATGAAGCCGCCAAAGGTGATCACATAGATCAGGCTGAAGGCCCAGCCGTCTTTCTCGAACAGGCAGGCCGTGTGCTCGCGCAGGGTCTGGTGTTCGATGTCAGGCGGCTCTTTGGCCATGACCGCCATGACGATCATGGGAATCAGCATGGTGAAGGCCGCCAGACCGTAGACCGCCTGCCAGCCATACGCGGTGGCCAGCGGCGGGGCGAACAGCACGGCCAGCACGGTGCCGCTGTTGCCGGCGCCGGCGATGCCCATGGCCAGGCCCTTGTACTTGGGCGGGAACCAGCCCGAGCCCAGCGACAGCGCGATGCCGAAGCTGCCCCCGGCGATGCCCAGCAGCACGCCCATGGCCAGCACCTCGTTGTGGGTGTCGACGAAGAAGTAGCCAAAGCACAAGGCCAGCACGATCAGGCCCATCTCGACCAGGGCCGCGCTCTTGCGGCCGATGTACTGGGCCAGCAGGCCCAGCGGGAAGCGCATCAGCGCGCCGGCCAGGATGGGCACGGAGATCATGAAGCCCTTCTCGGCGGCCGTCAGGTTGAATGTCTCGCTGATGAAGGGCGCCATGGCGCCGTTGAGCACCCAGATGGCGAAGGTGAGGTCGAAGTAGAGGAAGGATGCGAACAGCGTGGGCGCGTGCCCTGCTTTGAGGAAGGTTTTGAAGTTGGACATGGTCAGGGCTCAGCGGGGTGTCGTGCTGTCCGGTTGGCAGCCGACTGTCTTGGATCAGGTCACGGCAAGCGAAGCGGGCGGTGAGGTCACCGCCGTGCTGCGCACCAGGGTGCGCAGCGTGGGCACACACGAGCCGCAGTTGGTGCCGCACTTCAGGCTGCCCTGCAGGCTGGCCAGACGGGCATCGGCGCTGCCCGTGCATTGCTGCAAGTGGGCCACGATCTGCGGCTCGGTGATGTTGAAGCAGGTGCAGACCTGCTTGCCGGCGTCGGCCACCTTGACCGGCGCGGTGGCGCCGGGGTGCAGCAGCAGGGTGCCGAGCTCGGTCACGTCATGGTCGGCTTGCAGCAAGGCGGGCAGCCAGGCGGCGGCCTGGGTGTCGCCGGCCAGCATCAGGGCGTGGAGGCGTTGTGCGTGCTGGACGTGCTGGGCGCCCTGGCGGTCATGCTGGACGCGCAGCCACCGGTGCCGGCCTCGCGCCTCGTCGTCGTAACGCAGCAGGTCGGGGCCGTTGAGGCCGAACGCGTCGGCCAGTTCATGGAGCCGGTCCAGGCGGGGTGCCTGCGCATCGGCCAGGCGCAGCCACACGCCCACGCGGGCTTGCGCATCGGGCTCGCGCCCGAAGGGCACGCAACTGGTGAAGGCGAACTCATCGGCCAGGGGCTTGAGGCGTTCACGCAGCGCCAGGGCGTCGTCCGCGGGCAACCAGGCCATGAACACGGCCTGCCAGGACAGCTTGGCGGCCTCGATGGCGACGGTGGCCACTTTCAGTTCGGGCTGTTTGGAGCTGGGGCAAAAGGCCGGCTGCGTCAGGGCATTGACGCCCTGCAGGCGCCGGCCGTCGGGTCCACGGCCACTGATGAACTCGGCGCCCCAGTGCATGGCGATGTAGGCCTCGCCCCGGCGCTGGCCGGTGCTGGCGCGCGCGGGGATCAGCACCTCGCCCCGGCGTGATCGCACGCGCAGCAACTGGCCGTCGCGCCAACCGTGTTGCTGCAGGTCGTCGGGGTGCAGGTCCACCGTCGGTTCACTGACGTGGCCAAACAGGCGGCCCAGGGTGCCGGTGCGGCTCATGCCGTGCCATTGGTCGCGCAGTCGGCCGGTGTTGAGCACGAAGGGGTACTCGGCGTCGGCCAACTCGCGCGGTGCACGCCAGGCGGCGGTCACGAAGCGCGCCCTGCCATCGGGCGTGGCAAAGCGGCCATCGGCGTACAGGCGCTCTCGGCCCTGGGTGGCACCTTCGGGGTAAGGCCACTGTTGGGGGCCTTGTTGTTCCAGCAGGGTGTAGCTCAGGCCGGTGATGTCCAGGTCGCGCCCCCGGGTGGATTCGCGGTGTTCGTTCCACACGCTTTCGGGCGTGGGGTAGTCAAACAGCGTGGTGGTGCCGGGGCGGTAGGCGGCCACGCGCTCGGGCAGGCGTGCCTCCAGGCGCTGGCCCAGGGCGGTGAAGATGGCCCAGTCGTGGCGGGCCTCGCCAGCCGCCGGCACGGCCGGGCGCACGCGGCTGATGCGGCGCTCGCTGTTGGTCACGGTGCCGTCTTTTTCGCCCCAGGTGGTGGCGGGCAGCAGCAGGTCGGCGTAGGCGCAGGTGGCGGTGCTGGCAAAGGCCTCTTGCACCACCACCAATTCGGCACGCTCCAGCGCGCGGCGCACCGTGGCCTGATCGGGCAGCGACTGTGCGGGGTTGGTGCACGCGATCCACAAGGCCTTGATCTCGCCGCGCGCGGCGGCTTCGAACATCTCCACCGCCGTTTTGCCGGGCTGAGCGGGCACCTCGGGCACGCCCCACAGCGCGGCCACTTCTTCGCGGTGCGCGGCGTTGGCCAGGTCGCGGTGGGCGCTCAGCAGGTTGGCCATGCCACCCACCTCGCGGCCGCCCATGGCATTGGGCTGGCCCGTCAGCGAAAACGGCCCCGCCCCGGGGGTGCCTATCTGGCCCGTGGCCAGGTGCAGCGCGATCAGGGTGGCGTTTTTGTCGGTGCCGGCGGTGCTTTGGTTCAAGCCCTGGCAGTACAGCGACAGGGTGGGCGTGTGGCCGCCCATCCAGCGCGCGGCCTGCTCCAGATCGGCCAGCGGGATGCCGCAGATGTCCGCATAGGCCTGGGCGGGTTGTGCCATGACGGCGGCCTCCAGCGCCTCGAAGCCGGTGGTGTGGCGCGCGATGTAATCGCGGTCGATCATGCCCTCGCGCACCATGACGTGCAGCAGGCCGTGGAACAAGGCCACGTCGCTGCCCGGGCGGATGGGCAGGTAGAGGTCGGCCATCTCGGCCGTTTCGGTGCGGCGCGGGTCGGCCACGATCAGCTTCTGGCTGGGCCGGGCCGCGCGTGCGGCCTCGATGCGCCGAAACAGGATGGGGTGCGCCCAGGCCGTGTTGGCGCCCACGATGAACAGGGTCTCGGCGTGGTCGAAGTCGTCGTAGCAGGCCGGGGGCGCATCGGCGCCCAGCGTGGCCTTGTAACCCGCCACGGCGCTGCTCATGCACAGGCGCGAGTTGGTGTCGAGCAGGTTGGTGCCGATGAAGCCCTTCACCAGCTTGTTGAGCACGTAATAGTCTTCGGTCAGCAACTGGCCCGAACCGTAAAAGGCCACGGCCTGCGGCCCATGCTCGCGGATGATGGCGGCCAGGCGGTCGGCGGCCAGGGCGAGCGCAGCGTCCCAGCTCAGGGGCGTGGGCGCGGTGCCGCGTTGCAGGCGCTGCAGAGGCTGCAGCAGCCGCGTTTGTTGCGTGACGCTGGCGGCGGCTGTGAGGTGCAGGGTCGAGCCCTTGGTGCACAGGCGGCCGAAGTTGGCCGGGTGATCCGGGTCACCCTGCACATCCACGATCTGTTCTTGCACCGACGTGATCTTCACGCCGCAACCGGTGCCGCAGTAGGGGCAGGTGGAGCGGGTGACGGTGGCGCCCGCTGCCGGTGCCGCAGTGGACATATTCATCCCAGCGACACCCACACCTGACCGTCGCGCACCTCGGCATGGTGCGCACGCACCGACCAGTCGGCGTTTTCCAGGCACACGCCGGTGGCCAGCACGATGTGGTGCTTGTACAGCGGCGACGCCACGACGATGTGCTCGCCAAGGTTGCCCACCAGCCCGCGCGACAGCACGTTGGCGCCGTTCTTGGGGTCGATGTTGTCGATGGCGTGGAACTGGTCGCGTCCGTCGGCCGCCTTCACGCGGAAGACGGCCACCGGGTGCCCGTCCACCAGGGCACAGACCCCGGTGTTGGGCACGATGGCATCGACGGGGCACACAGCGACCCAGCGCTGGACCGGGGTGGTGTTCAAGACGGCGTTCATGCTGAATTCTCCGTGGGTTCAGGCGTCCAGGGCGTTGACGGCGGCCTGGTCTTTTTCGTCCGGGCGGGCGGGGCGGATCTGGCCACGCTCACGCACGAACTTCACGGTGGCATCGACCGCATCGCTGTTGACGAAGCTGCGGAAGCGCTGGCGCACTTCCGGCGTGGTCACGGCGGTCTTCCACTCGCACTGGTAGGTGTCGACCACGTGCTGCATCTGGGCTTCGAGCTCGGCCGCGATGCCCAGCTTGTCGGCGATCAGCACGTCCTTGAGGTAGTCCAAACCACCTTCGAGGTTTTCGCGCCAGGTGCTGGTGCGTTGCAGGCGGTCGCCGGTGCGCACGTAGAACATCAGCACACGGTCGATCAGCTGGATCAGCTGCGCCTTGGTCAGGTCAGAGGCGAACAGTTCGGCGTGGCGGGGCTTCATGCCGCCGTTGCCGCAGATGTAGAGGTTCCAGCCCTTCTCGGTGGCGATGATGCCGATGTCCTTGCCCTGGGCTTCGGCGCACTCGCGGGTGCAGCCGGACACGCCGAACTTGATCTTGTGCGGCGCGCGCAGGCCCTTGTAGCGGTTTTCCAGCTCCACGGCCAGGCCCACCGAATCGTCCACACCGTAGCGGCACCAGGTGCTGCCTACGCAGCTCTTGACGGTGCGCAGGCTCTTGCCATAGGCGTGGCCCGACTCGAAGCCAGCGGCGATCAGTTCTTCCCAGATCAGGGGCAGTTGCTCAACGCGGGCGCCGAAGAGGTCCACGCGCTGGCCGCCGGTGATCTTGGTGTACAGGCCGTACTTCTTGGCCACCATGCCCACGGCGATCAGGCCCTCAGGGGTGACCTCGCCGCCCGGCATGCGGGGCACGACCGAGTAGGTGCCGTCTTTCTGGATGTTGCCCAGGTAGTAGTCGTTGCTGTCTTGCAGGCTGGCCAGTTGGGGCTTGAGCACGAAGTCGTTCCAGACCGAGGCGAAGATGCTGGCGGCGGTGGGCTTGCAGATGTCGCAGCCCAGGCCCTTGCCGTGTTTGGCCATCAGCTCGTCGAAGGTCTTGATCTCGCCCACGCGGATCAGGTGGAACAACTCCTGGCGCGAGTAGGGAAAGTGCTCGCACAGGTGGTTGTTGACGGCCAGCCCACGTTTGGCCATCTCGCTCTTCATGATCTGGGTGACCAGGGGCACGCAGCCGCCACAGGTGGCGCCGGCCTTGGTGCACGACTTCATCTGCGCGATGGTGGTGTTGCCCTCGCCCACGGCGGCGCAGATCTGGCCCTTGGTGACGCTGTTGCACGAGCAGATCTGGGCGCTGTCGGGCAGGGCATCGGGGCCCAGACCGGGCTTGGCCTGGCCGTCGCTGCTGGGCAGGATCAGGAACTCGGGCGCTTCAGGCAGGGTGATGCCGTTGAGGGCCATTTGCAGCAGGGTGCCGTATTCATCGGCGTTGCCCACCAGCACGGCGCCCAGCAGGGTCTTGCCGTCGTCGCTCACCACGATCTTCTTGTAGATCTGCTTGAGCTCGTCCACGTACTGGAACGAGCGGCTGCCACGGGTCTTGCCATGGGCGTCGCCAATGCTGGCCACGTCCACGCCCATCAGCTTGAGCTTGGTGCTCATGTCGGCGCCGGTGAAGGTGGCGGCCGCATCGCCTGCGATGTGCCTGGCGGCCACACGGGCCATGTCGTAGCCCGGGGCCACGAGGCCGAAGGTTTGCTCGTTCCAGGCCGCGCATTCGCCGATGGCGTAGATGTCGTGGTCGCTGGTGCGGCAGTGGTCGTCGATGACCACGCCGCCGCGCGGGCCGATGGCCAGCACGCTCTGGCGGGCCAGTTCGTCGCGAGGGCGGATGCCGGCCGAGAACACGATCATGTCGGTGTCGAGGTGGCTGCCATCCTCGAACACCATGCGGTGACGGTGCTCGGCGCCGTCTTCGATCTTCACGGTGCTGTGGCTGGTGTGCACCACCACGCCCAGGTCTTCGATCTTGGCGCGCAGCACGCGGCCGCCGCCGTCGTCCACCTGCACGGCCATCAGGCGCGGGGCGAACTCGATGACGTGGGTTTCCAGGCCCATGTCGCGCAGGGCCTTGGCGCATTCCAGGCCCAGCAGGCCGCCGCCCACCACCACGCCCACCTTGGACTTGGCACCCGAGGCCTTCATCTGGTTGAGGTCGTCGATGGTGCGGTAGACAAAACAGTGCGGGCGCTCGCGGCCGGGGATCGGGGGCACGAAGGGGTTGGAGCCCGTGGCCAGCACCAGCTTGTCGTAAGCGATCTGCTCGCCGTCGACCGTGGTCACGGTCTTGGTGCGACGGTCGATGCTGGCGGCGCGCGAGGCCAGGCGCAAATCGAAGCCGGTGCGGTCGAAGAAGCCGGGCTCGACCAGGGAGAGGTCTTCGGCGGTCTTGCCCGAGAAGTACTCGGACAGGTGAACACGGTCGTAGGCGGGACGGGGTTCCTCGCACAACACAGTGACCTGGGCCCCCGGCAGACCGGATTCGGCGAGGCTTTCGAGGAACTTGTGACCGACCATGCCGTGGCCAACAACAACGATTTTCATGGGAACTCCGCAAACAATGGGGAGCCGCCGTCGTTAGCAGGCCAGAACTGTCAGGCGGGGACGGCATTGCCCCCGCGCGCAGCATTGTCGATGCAAAGTTTGTGCCCACCTTGGGCGGCCCTGCGGCCCGAGTTGTGCACCTCTGTGGTGCGCCGCGAGGGTGCGTGGTGCGGCGTGGTGCGCGCGTCAGCGGCAGGCGCTGAGGGCGTGCCGGTTGGCCGGCACGGCCTGGGTGCGCACCCCGCTCAGGGTCAGCACGGTGCCAAACACATGGTCGTGGCTCAGGGCCTCGTGCGCGCGGGCGCCCAGGCAGTCCCGCCCCCATCCGCGCGATTGCGCCAGGGGGTCGGACACCCAGGTGAGCATGGGCACATGCGTTTGCTCGGGCGGGGCCAGGCTGTAGGGCATGCCGTGCAGGTACAGGCCGTTTTCGCCCAGCGATTCGCCATGGTCCGACACATACAACAAGGCCGTTGGGCGGGTTTGCTGGCTCAACCAGGTGATGGTTCGGCTGAGCAACTGGTCGGTCTGGCGGATGCTGTTGTCGTAGGCGTTGACGATGCTCTGGGGGCTGCAGCGGGGCAGCGAGGCGTCGGTGCACTCGGGTTGGAAGGCCTTCAACGCGGGCGTGCTGCGGCGGTGGTAGGCCGGCCCATGGCTGCCCATCTGGTGCATGACCACCACGGTGCCGCGGGCGCGTCGGGCCGGATCCAGGCTGGCCACGGCCTCGGGCAGGCGCTCCAGCAGCACGTCGTCCGGGCACTCGCCGTCAGGGCAGCGGGGGTCGTTCTCGTCACGCAGGCTCACCGTGGGTACGCGCGCACACACGCCTTTGCAGCCCGATTGGTTGTCCAGCCACACCACGGCCAGGCCCGCGCGCTGCAGCACGTCCAGCAGGTTTTCGTGACGGCTTTCCTGGCCCACCCCGTCTCGGCCCTGGATGGAAAACAGGCACGGCAGCGAGGTATGGGTGTTGGTGCCGCACGAACGCACCTGGTCAAAGTACACCAGGGTGCCGGGGCCCTGGGCCTTCAGCGCCCGCAGGCCGGGGGTGGTGTCGCGGGCGTAGCCCTGCAGCCCGAAATTGGCCGCGCGCACGGTCTCGCCCACCACCAGCACGATCAGCGGGGCCTGGTCAGGGTCGGTGACGGGGGTGTGCAAGCGGGCATCAGGGGCCACGGTGATCAGGGGCGCGTCGGCCTGGGCCGCAGCGCCCAGGCCCTCCTTGAAGGCCAGCTGCGCGCCGGCATACAGGGTGTTGTGGGGGTTGAGCATGTAGCGCAAGGGCTTGTGGTTGCGCATCAGCGTGGCGGCATCCTGAAAGCCCAGCCACAGCACCACGGCGGCCACCATCACGCCCAGCAGGCCCAGGCCCAGTTGCTGCAGCACCAGGCGGCCAGCCGGCACGCGCCGCACGGGCTGCCGCCACCACCAGGCGCCCGGCAAGAGCACGCCCACCACGAAGGCCCCGGCCATGGGCCAGGACAGCAGGTCCAGCGTTTCGCGCCAGTCGGTGTGCGCGACGTTGGCGATCATGCTGCTGTCGATGACGATGCCGTAGCTGGCGATGAAATAGCTGCCGGCGGCCACGGCCAGGATCAGGAACAGGCCCCAGGGTTTGAGCCACCAACGCCAGGCGGTCAGCGCCAGCAGCAGCAAGGTGCCTCCCCAGACCACGCCCAGCCATGTGAGCAGTGGGGCGGCCACGCGCCAGCCTTCGTGCTCGGGCAGACGCCACAAGGCCAGCCAGAACGGCAGGTTGCCCGGCAGGGTCAGCCACAGCGACAGGATCAGCAGGAGGCTCAGGGGATGCCAGCCCGGCGATCGGGCTGAAGGTGAAGCAGGCATGGACGCGAAGCCGGGACAGTGGGCTCGCGTGGATTGTTCAGATGGGGATTAATCCAGCCTTAATCGTCCCCCCGGTTCTGCCCTCCCCTGTCCTGCCCTGCCGCCGTCAGGTCTGCCTGGAGCCCGCTGGCCAGCTCAGGGTGTGGCCGTGGGGGTGGGAGGCGTCGCCGGGCTCGCGCCGCCACCGCAGCCCCAGCCACTGGGTGATGCGGTCGACCAGGGTCAGGCCGATGCCCAGGCCGGTGCTGGCACCGGTGGTGGCGGTGGCGGGGGCGTTGGCGGGGGTGGGGCCCGGGCCGCTGTCGTCCACGCTGAGGTGCACGCTGCCATCGTCCAGGGCGCTCAGCCGCACCCACACCTGGCTGCCCGCCGGGGTGTGGCGCAGGGCGTTGTCCAGCAGGTTGCGCAGGGCCAGGGTCAGCAGCGTGGGGTGGCTGTGCACCGTCACCGGGGCCTCGGGGGCGTCCAGCGACAGCTCGTGGCCTCGTTCGTGGGCCAGGGCGGCGTGTTCGGCCACCACCTCGCGGCACAGCGCGTCCAGCGCCACGGGCTGCGCATCGGCCGCGTCCAGCCCCTGGGCGCGCGCCAGGTCCAGCAACTGCTGCAGGATGCGGCCTGCCCGCAGGGCCTCGTGCTCCACGCGCGCCAGCGCGGTCTGCCGTTCGCCATCGGTCGGTGCCGTCTGGGCCTGGCGGCTTTGCCAGACCAGGGCCGTCAGGGGGGTGCGCAGTTCATGGGCCACGTCGCTGGCAAAGCGTCGCTCGCGTTCGGCCTGGGCCTGCAGTCGGTGCACCAGGCCGTTGATGGCGTGCACCGTGCTGTGCAGCTCGGTGTAAGGCTGGGCCTCGTTGAGCGTTTGGCCCTGTTGGCCATCCAGCCGTTCGATGTCGTCCGACAGGCTGACCAGGGGTTGCAGGCCGCGCCGGATGGCCCAGGCCAGCATCACCGCCACCAGGGGCAGCAGCACCAGGGCCGGGCGCACGATGTGCTCGGCGATGTCGCGGCCCAGGCCGTCGGCGCGGTGCGCATCCAGCAAGGTGACGACCCGACGCTGCACCGCGTGGCCGTCAACGTCGGCGCGTGTCTGGGTGTGCACGCGCACCAGCCAGCGGCGTGACTGCCCGTCCAGGCCCAGCGTGGTCTCGTGCAGCCCCGGGGTGAGGCGGGGCATGGCCGCCTGCAGCGCGCTGGCCACGCCGTGGCTGTCGTGCACCAGTCGGGTGTTGTCCCACACCAGCACCATCATCTCGGGGCCGTAGCGGCTGGGCCGTGGCGCGCTGCCCTCGCTGCCTTGCAGCCACAGCCGGGCCACCGAGTCCAGCCGGCCTTCGTTGATCTCTTGCGCTTCGTGGCGGCCCGTGTACCAGGCGGTGGCCACCAACGTGGCCCACACCAGCATGAGCGACAGCAGCACCCACCACCACAGGTGGCGTGACAGGCGGCGGGGCGGGCGTGTGGGCATGGGGCCAGGCTGCGCTCAGGGGCGGGGCACGAAGTAGCCCACCCCGCGGATGGTCTTGACCAGGTCGTCGCCCAGCTTTTTGCGCAGGTGGTGGATGTGCACCTCCAGGGCGTTGCTTTCCAGCCCTTCGTCGAAACCGTACAGCGACTCTTCCAGCCGCTGGCGGCTGACCACCTGGCCGGCGGCGCGCAACAGCACCAGCAAGAGGGCGAACTCCTTGGCGCGCAGCGTCACGGGCTGGCCATCGCGGCGCACCGTGTGGGCGGCGGGGTCGACCTCCAGCGTGCCGTGGCGCAGCAGTGGCGACGCACGCCCCTCGCTGCGGCGCAGGGCCACGCGCAGGCGCGCCAGCAGCTCTTCAGGGGCCACGGGCTTGACCAGGTAGTCGTCGGCGCCTTCGTCCAGGCCGGCCACGCGGTCGGGCAGCGCGTCGCGGGCGGTCATGATCAGCACGGGCGCGCTCATGCCTTGCTGGCGTTGCTGGCGCAGCCAGTCCAGCCCATCGCCATCGGGCAGGCCCAGGTCCAGCAGGATCAGATCGAACGGCTCCACCCGCAAGGCGGCGTGGGCCGCACTGAGCGTGGCACAGGCGTCCACGGCGTAGCCGGCCTGGCGCAGGGTGGCGGCCAGGCCCTGGGCAATGCCTTCGTCGTCTTCGATCAGCAACACACGCATCGTTGGCAGGCGGGGTGAAGTCGGAACCCTGGATTGTGGACCTGCTGCACCCACCGGTGTGCAGACCATCGCCTCATTTGAGGCACACTGTGCCGCAGATCAACATCACGGCAGGGGCCCGGTGGCGCCCGCCATCGCCGGAGGCGAATGTCATGAACCCATCTTGGTACAGCAACTGGTTTGACCGTGTGGCGCGCGGCGCGGCGGCCTGGGGCGTGTCCCTGGCCTTGGCCGGGGCGGTGTTGCCCGCGCAGGCCGCCGACGTGCAGCCTTTGCGCGAGTCCTACCTGGATGCGATCTTCTCGCAGCCAGGCTTCGGCAGCCAGACCATCGACATCCGCTTCAACCCCACGCAAACGATCTATGGCGAAGACTGGCTGGTGATCGATGTGGACAAGGCGTTTCCGGATGACAGCCCGGGCTCGATCTGGGGCCTGACCCAGGCCGGCGGCTTGTGGAACACGCTGACCATCCCCTTGTTTTATGTGGATGCCTATGTGGACCAGGGCTTGCCGGCCACGTCCACCCTGGGCCTGGCCTGGGTGGGACGCAACGGCGTGACGATCCGGGCCGACTTCCAGGCCGATCTGCTGCTGGGTGGTCGTGTGGGCCCTGCCGAGCAAGAGGCCCATGCCTGGCGGGCCGCCACCGTGGTGGCCCACGAACTGGGACACAACCTGGGCTTGTCGCACCTGTCCTCGTTCGAGACCAACCTGATGGACGCGGTCATTGGTCTGGAGCCCAGCAGCCTGCTGACACCACAGCAGATCGCCACGGTGCTGAGCAGCCCGTACGTGCAGACCGACACCAGCGGGCAGCGTTTCATCTCCATCACCCCGTTTGCCTTGCTGGCGGCGCCGGTGCCCGAGCCCGGCACCTGGGCGCTCATGGGCGCGGGCCTGCTGGTGATGGGCGTGGTGTGGCGCCGTCGATCACCATGAGCAAGCCCTCGGATCACATGGACCCGCCCGTCCTTTCGGACTCGCTGGCCGAGCTGAGCCGCCAACTGGTGGCCTTTGCCGCCGAGCGTGACTGGGGGCGTTTTCATTCGCCCAAAAACCTGGCCTCGGCCCTGGTGGTGGAGGCCGGCGAGCTGCTGGAGCCCTTCCAGTGGATGAGCGAGGACGAGAGCCGCCGGCTCAGCGATGAACAACGCGAGGCGGTGGCCCTGGAAATGGCCGATGTGCTCTTGTACCTGGTGCAGCTGTCGAACGCCGCGGGCGTGGACCTGCTGGACGCCGCCCAACGCAAGATGCGCATCAACGCGCAGCGCTACCCGGTGGACAAGGCGCGCGGGCGCAGTGACAAGCACGATCGGCTCTGAGCGCCCGGCGTGACGCCGCGCTGTCGCCGGTGCGGCCCGCCTCAGGGCCCCGCCGCCCGGGGGATCGGGCTACAGTGAGGTCATGCGCTGGTTGAACAAACTGCCCGGATTCACCCGCTCGGCCTCGGGCCTGGAGTGGGCTGTGTGGCGCCGCCTGCCCCTGATCACCGTGGTGGGCTCGGTGTTGCCGCTGGGGGTGGGGGCGCTGTGTGCCCTGTGGTGGCCCGAGGCACCCTGGCGGCCCGATGGCAGCTGGGAGCCCGGGTTCTTGCGCCTGGGCTTTGCGCTCATGGGTGTGGTGGTGCTGCACTGGACGCTGGTGCTGACCGTGGCCATCGGCTGCGCCATCGTCATGCTGATGAAGGGCCCGGCCTATGTGGCCGACCCCTACGAGCTGCCCGACAGCGATCGGCCCGCCGCCCGGCGCTGAATCACAAGGCCCCGAACACCTTCTTGAGGATGGCGCTGCCGGTGCCCACCGGGTCTTGCCGGATCTTGCGTTCCTCGTCGCCAATGATGGTGTACAGGCCGTCCAGCGTCTTGCCCGTGACGTAGCCCTCGATCTTGGTGTCTTCGGCCTTGATCAGGCCAAAGCGCGCGGCCCGGTCGGCCACCTTGTTGTACTTGCGGGCCAGATCCACCTTCTCGGTGGCTTTCGTCACGATGGGCAAAAAGCGCGTGCCCAGGGGCTCGCGTGTCTTGCTGGCGAAGAAGTCGGTGACGGAGTGCTCGCCCCCGCTGAGGATGTTCTTGGCGTCGTTCACGCTCATGGTCTTGACCGCATTGACCAGCAGGTCGCGGCCCATGGGCACGGCCTGCTCGGCCGCCCGGTTCATGCCGGTGACCAGCTCATCCACCCGCTGGCCCTGACCCAGGCGGCGCAGCATCTGGCCGGCGTCTTCCAGGTAGCCCGGCAAGGGGATGCGCACCTTGGCGTTGTCCAGAAACCCGCCCTCTTTGCCCAGCAGGGCCACGGCGGCCTGGGCGCCCTGCTCGAGCGCGGCCTTCAGGCCGGCGGTGGCATCGCGGTTGCTGAGGTCGGACAGCGACAGGGCCCAGGCCCGGCGGTGAGCGGCCAGCACCAGCAGGCCCAGGCTGAGGTGGCGGGTGACGGTGCGGCGTTGCATGGTGCGGGCTCCTGAGGGTGTGGTGGACACCTGCAGTCTGCCACGGGGCGCCGCCTCAGCGCACGAGGGTGATGTCCACTCGCCGGGCTTCGTCGGGGCGGTCGCCGCCCAGCAGCTCCACCGGCTTGGCCAGCTGGATGCGCTCGGCGGGCACGCCCTGGCTGATCAGCGCGGCGCGCACGGCGATGGCGCGTTGCTTGGACACTTCGGCGTTGACCTGGGCCGATCCGCTGGCATCGTGGTAGCCCGACAGCACCAGGCTGCCGCCGGCGGATTGCACGGTGGCGGCCACGTCGGTGATGGCCACGAGTGCGCTGTCGTTGAGTGTGGCCAGGCCCACGTCGAAGTACACCGGGGTGACGCCTTGCACGTCGCCGTTGAAGGCCTCCGAGGGCGGGGCCGGCTCGAAGGTGGTCGCTTCCTGGGCCGCCTGGTTCTGGCGTGCCAGGTGCTCATGGCCCTGGCCGATGCCCTGGCCCACCACGGCCACGGCAGCGATGCCGGCGGCCAGGCCGCTGATCCACAGGCCGATGCGCGTGTGGCGGTCTTGGTTGTCGCTCATGGGTAGGTCTCCTGGGGTGCGTGGCCCCAGAGCTTAGCAGCGCCTCAGCCCACGGCCGCCCCCAAGGCCAGGGGGCTCGGCAGGCGGAGCTGCACGGTCAAAGCACCAGCGCGCTCACGTGGCGCCGGCGGGCCGCCGGGTACGCGTTGGGCGAGCGCAGCACCGGCACAGGCAGTTGCCAGTGGTCGGCCAGTTGCTGCAGCACGCGGCGCTCTTCGTCGGCCACGTGCGCATCGGCGTCGATGGCCGCCCCGCACAGCTGCAACACGATGAGGCGCAGCCCCGGGTCGGTCACGTCGGCCATGGATGCCAGCAGGGCCTGTTGGGCATCCTGGCGCTGGCTCACCTGGCGCAGCACCTCTTCAAAGCCACCCGGTGGCAGGCCCAGGCGCCCGTCCACGTCCAGTTGCCGAAGCCGGTTCAGTTCGGACGGACTGACCTGGCCGTCGGCCAGCAGGCTCAGGGCCAGGATGCGGGCGGCGGCTTCGGGGCTGTTGCAGGCGGGGTTGCGCATGGGGTGAATGTCACCGTGGGGAGTTGAAACGGTGCCCAGGTTACGCGGCCCAGATCTGAAAGAAAATCAGAAATTGGGGCGACCATGTTTCGGTTTTCACGCAGTGTCGTGCGGCGCCGGGGGCGCCACGTTATGCTGCCGGTTGCCAACCGAAGGATCTGCACCATGTTCAAAGCCATCCTCATCCGCAAGGACGACCAGGGTTACCGCGCTGCGCTGGAGTCGCTCGACGACGACGCCTTGCCGGTGATCGAGACAGGCGGTGTGACCGTGCGCGTGTCGCACTCCACCTTGAACTACAAGGATGGCCTGGCCATCACGGGCCGCTCGCCCGTGGTGCGGCAGTTCCCGATGGTGCCGGGCATCGACCTGGCGGGCACGGTGGAGGCCAGCGAGCACCCCGACTGGGCGCCAGGCGACGCCGTGGTGCTCAATGGCTGGGGCGTGGGCGAAACCCATTGGGGTGGCCTGGCCCAGCGGGCGCGCCTGAAAGGCGACTGGCTGGTGCCGCTGCCCGAGGCCTTCACGCCGGCGCAGGCCATGGCCATTGGCACGGCGGGTTACACCGCCATGCTGTGCGTGATGGCGCTGGAACGCCAGGGCGTGCGCCCCGAGCAGGGCGAGGTGCTGGTGACGGGCGCCGCCGGTGGCGTGGGCAGCGTGGCCGTGGCCTTGCTGAACCGCCTGGGCTACACCGTGGCGGCCGTCACGGGCCGCCCGCAAGAGGCCGATTACCTGCGCGAGCTGGGCGCCACCACGGTGCTGGACCGCGCAGAGTTCGCCTCGCCAGGCAAGCCCCTGGCCAAAGAGCGCTGGGCGGGGGCGGTGGACGCCGTGGGCAGCCACACCCTGGCCAATGTGTGCGCCCAGATGCGTTACCGGGGCACGGTGACGGCCTGTGGCCTGGCCGGAGGCATGGATTTTCCGGCCACCGTGGCCCCGTTCATTTTGCGTGGCGTGACGCTGGTGGGCATCGACTCGGTGATGTGTCCCCGCGCCGACCGCCTGGTGGCCTGGACCCGCCTGGCCCGTGACCTGGACCCGGCCCTGCTGGCACGCATCACGCGCGAGATCGGTCTGACCGAGGCGCTGGACGTGGCGCCCGCCCTGCTGGCCGGCCAGGTGCGCGGGCGGGTGGTGGTGGATGTCCACCGCTGAGGCGCGATCAGATCGCCCGGCGGGGGGCCGTGTGCCCAGCCCGTGCCGGCGCCTGTGCACGCTCAACGAGCAGGATGTGTGCGTGGGCTGTGGCCGCACGCTGACCGACATCACCGGCTGGACGGCGATGAGCGACGAGGAGCAGCGCGCGTGCGTGGCGCGCGCGCGTGCCCGGGTGCAGCAACTCAGACCACGCTGGGCGCCTGATGCGGGAGGTGATGGTGCCTGAGCGCGGCCCCATGCTCATCCCGCCGCGCAACGCGGCGCTGGAGGCGGCCCTCGATCAGGCTGCCGCGCTGATCATGCAGGCCGATGCCCTGGTGGTGGCCGCCGGTGCCGGCATGGGCGTGGACAGCGGCCTGCCGGATTTTCGGGGGCGTGAGGGCTTTTGGCAGGCGTATCCCGCCCTGGGGCGGGCCGGGCTGGACTTCTACACCGTGGCCAGCCCCGACACCTTCGTGCACGACCCGGCCCTGGCATGGGGCTTTTACGGCCATCGGCTGGCGCTGTACCGGCGCACGCCGCCGCACGCGGGCTTTGGCATCCTGCAGCGCTGGGGCGCCCAGATGCTGCAGGGACTGCAGGTGTTCACCAGCAATGTGGATGGGCATTTTCAGCGCGCGGGCATGCCCCCTGATCACGTGCACGAGGTGCACGGCAGCATCCACCACCTGCAGTGCCTGGCGCCCTGCCATGAAGACATCTGGCCCGCCGATGGCTTTCATCCGGTGGTCGATGAGGCGGCCTGTCGCCTGCGCAACGATGCCCCCCGGTGCCCGCGCTGCGGGGGCTTGGCGCGGCCCAACATCCTCATGTTCGGGGACGAGGGCTGGCTGGACGTCCGCGAGCAGGCGCAATCCAGTCGCTTGAGGCGCTGGCTGGCGCAGGTGCACCGACCGGTGGTGGTGGAGCTGGGGGCCGGACAGGCGGTGGCCACGGTGCGCCACTTCAGCCACTCGGTGCTGCAGCAGCTCAATGGGCGGCTGGTGCGGATCAATCCGCGGGATCACGCGGTGCCCACCAGACAGGATGCGAGCGTGCCCTTGGGGGCACTGGCGGCGCTGCAGGCGCTGGACGCGCGGCTGCAGCAGGCGGGATGGTTGCCGCCCGACGATCAGGCTCAGGCCTGACGGCGAGCGCGGCGGCCCAGCAGGCTGGCTTGCCACAGGCTGCTGGCGGCCAGCAAGGCGCCCGCACCGAACAGCACCGAGCCTTGGGCCAGCAGGCCCAGACCGGCCAGCAGGCCCAGACCCAGGCCGAGGGTGGCGGCCACGCGGCTGGCGTGCCGGGTGCGGCTGGCGGCAGGACGGGGTGAGACAGGGCGATCAGCGAACACGGCCATGGGGGCCTCCTGAGTGTCAATGGCGCTTCGATTCAATCGTGATGAAACGCACACCAACGGTTGTAAGCCCTGGCCGCGCCTGGCACAAGCTGGAGATGACCCGAAATCGCTAGGGGTTTTCGCGCGATCAGGGCACCGCTTGGACGGATCGCGTCAAAACCCGTGCGGATGGCGCCAGGTGACGCCGATTTGTCGCGCGCCTCAGGTGGCGTGGCCTGGGGGCTCACAGCGCCAGTCGCGCGGTGTAGCCCGTCATTTCCAGGTAGCCACGTCCGGCCAGGTGGCCGTCGGCATCCCGCAGTTCGCTCAAGCCCTCCCAGTAGACGTTGCCGGTGCTGCCCCGGCTGTCCAGCTCTTGCGCATCCAGGCTGGCGCGCAGGGTGTGGCGCTGGGTGCGTCGGTCCGACCCCGTGCCTTCTGGCCATTCCAGCGTCCATGCCACCGGGTAGCGGGCGCCGGTGGCGGGGCTCGTCCAGCGTCGGCCCGGGGTCAGGCGCAGTTCGTCGGGGCCGAAGATGCGGTCGGGCTGACCGGGGCGGCGCAGGCTGCCGCCGTGCCACAAGGCGCTGCCATCGGGCCGCCGCAGCCGGAAGGCGGTCAATGCGCCGCCGTCCAGCAGGTTGATGCCCATCCAGTCCCAGCCCTCGGCCTCGGGGTGCAGCAGGGCCTCGCTCCACTCGTGGTCCAGCCATGCGGTGCCTGCCACGGCCAGTGTCTGATCGCCCTGCTGGATGCGGCCGCTCACGGCCAGGTGCGGCAGGCTGTAGTAACGGCTGGCGTGTTCGGTGCCGGGGGCTTTCTGAGAGAAACCCGCCTGGCCCTGCAGCAGCAGGGGCTGGGTTTGCGCCAGACGCAGGTCCAGCCCGAAGCCTTGGGCGCGCAGGCGGCCTTCGTACACGCTGCGCCCGGACGGGCCCTGGCGTTGCAGCTGCCAGGTTCGGGTGTGTGGGTCAGCAGATGGCGCGGCGCTCAGCGGCCCGATGTGCACGCGGGTGTCGCCTTCGGCGGCCTCGGCCAGGCCGAAGCCCGCGCGGGCGATGCGCTCGTCGTGCAGCAGGCGGGCGCGCCCGGGGTCGCGCAAATCGGTGAGCGCCGCATGGGCGAACACCAGTTGGCGTGCGGCGAAGGCACTGCGGCTGCCGTGGGCGGCGTCCACCCGCGAGCGGAAGAAGGTGATCTGGAAACCGTGCGTGGGCGCCTCGGCCAGGGTGTAGGGCGCCGGCGTGGCGCGGGTCCCGGGCGAGGCCCGCAAGGCGCCGGTGACGTACCACCACTCGGTGCGGTAGGCCGGGTGGGCGCCGTGGTCGCGCGGGAAGACCAGCGGGTCGTCGGGGCGCAGGGGTGGGGGCGGCGCCGGCGCCACCTGGGCCCTGGCCTGGGCGCCCGGCACGAGCAGCCCGAGCCCGGCGCCCAGGCCCTGCAGGCCCAGCCACTGCAAACCACGTCGGCGTGCGGGGTTCATCACCAGTCCTCCTTCACGGCGCGCACCACGTCCGGCCCGGTGGCCTGGCGGCCTGACAGCCAGGCCGTCAGGGTGCCAGCGGCCACCACGGCCAGGGCCAGGGCCAGCAGTCGGCCGGCGGGCACCATCATCTCCATCGTCCAGTGGAAGCTCTGCGGGTTGACCACGTGCACGAGCACCACACTCACGGCCAGGCCCAGCACCACGCCCCAGGCGGCGCCCACGGCGCTCAGCGCCAGGCCCTCGCCAGCCACGATGCCCAGCACCTGCCGCCGTGTGAAGCCCAGGTGGCTGAGCAGTCCGAACTCTTTGCGGCGGGCCAGCACCTGGGCCGAGAAGCTGGCCGCTGTGCCGAACAGGCCGATGCCGATGGCCACGGCCTGCAGCCAGTAGGTGACGGCAAAGCTGCGGTCGAAGATCTTCAGCGTGATCTCGCGGATGGTGCGCGGCTCGGCGAACTCCACCGCGTTGCCATCCAGCCCGGCTTGGCTGAGGCGATGTCGCAAGGCGGCCTGGACGTCGCCGGTGCGGGCCTCAGGCTGCAACCACAGGGCCAGGTCGTTGAGCTGGCGGTCGCCCGTCAGGCGCTGGTAGTCGCGCTCGTCCATCACGATGGCGCCCTGCTGGCGGGCGTAGTCGCGCCACACCGAGCGCACCCGCGCCGCCACCGGGGGCTGCCCGGGCACCAGGGGCAGGGCCAGCACCTGACCGGGCCGCGCCCCGTACAGGGCCACCATGGCCTCACTGACGTGAATGCCCACTTCGTTGTTGATCCTGGATTCGTCGGCCTCTTTGGGGGGTGTCCATGGTGCGCTGACCAGGGGCAGGGCCTTGAGGTCGGCGTCCAGCGGGCGGCTGATGAGGGCCACCGGGGGCTGGCGCGGGTCGAGTTGAAGCTCGCTGACGCGCACGCCCTGCAGTCGGGCCACGCCGGGCACCTGACTCAGCGTGGCCAGGCCTTCAGGCGGCAGGCTGGCGCCACCGGCCAGGCGGGCGTACAGATCAGCGGGCAGCACCACGTCCAGCCAGGTGCTGACCGAATCTCGAAAGCTGGCCACCATCACGGTCAGGGCCACGGCCAGGCTGAGGCTGGCCACCACCCCGGCCATGGCGATAGTGGCGGTGTGGCGCAGGCGGCGCGCGCGTTCCAGCGCCAGCAGGGCCGGGGCGCTGCGCGGGGCGGGCCAACGGCCCAGCGCCGCCTGCACGGCGGCGGGCACACAGGCGATGCCGCCCATCAGCAGCGCCGCCACCGACAGATACGCCCACAGCGGCACGCCGGCCACCGGGGGCAACAGGGCCAGGCCACCGGCCAGCACCAGCAGGCCCGGGCCCACCCAGGCGCGGCGGCCTGCGCCCAGGCCTGCGTCGGCTTGCAGGCCTTTGAGGGCCTGGGCCGGGGCCATGTGCTGCGCCTGGCGGGCGGGCAACCAGCCGCCGGCCATGGCCGCGGCCACGCCCAGCGCACCGTAGACCCCAGCGGCCCACCACGACCACTGCAGGCTGGGCGCCACCCCGGTGAAGTAGCCGCCCCCCAGGTCGCCACCCAGCAAGCGCAGGGCGGCGGCGGCCAGCCCTGTGCCCAGCGCCAGGCCCAGGGCCGAACCCACCACCCCGACCACGGCCGATTCGGCCAGCACCAGGGCCAGGCGTTCGCGGGCGCTCAGGCCCAGCACGCCCAGCAGGGCGAACTGCTGCAGGCGCTTGGCCACCGACAGCGACAGGATGGAAAACACCAGAAAGCCCCCGGTGAACAAGGCCACCAGGGCCAGCACCGTCAGGTTGACGCGGTAGGCGCGCGACATGTTGGACACACGCTGCGCGTCGTCTTGGGCCGACTGCAGGCGCACGCCCTGGGGCAATAGCCCTTCGCGCGACAGTGACTGCGCCAGATCAGCCAGGCTGCGGCCCTCCACCACCTGCAGGTCGATGCGGTGCAGGCGCCCGACCAGGCCCAGGCGGTCTTGGGCGCCGGCGATGTCCATCACCCCGGTGGGCTCGCCGCCCACGGTCAGGCGGCCGGCCACCAGCAAGCGGACACGCTGACCACCCGCCTGCACCGTGATGCGCTGGCCGGGTTGCACGCCCAGGGCTTGCAGCGCGGCCGCGTTCAGCGACACGGTGTCGGTGGCGAACAGGCTGAGCCGGTCCACGCCGGGGGCGTTCGTGTCCAGCCGGGGGATGAGTTCAGGGGCCAGGGGTGCGGCCACCAGGGTGTCCAGGCCGATCAGGCGCAGCGGGAGGCCGGCTGACGCGGTGCCGGTGCCGGTGCTGGCGCGCACGGTGGTCTCGATCACCGGGCTGGCGCGGGCCACCAGGGGATGGGCGGCCAGTGCCGCGTACAGCGATTCGGCCACGGTGCCATGGGCGGCTTGCACACGGGCGTCGGCCTGGCCGTTGACGGCGCGCACGGCGGCCCCAAAGGCGCTCAGGGCCGAGGCGTTGATGAGGTGCACCGAAAACGCCAGGGCCACGCCCAGCAACACGGCCAGCACGGCCGTGGCGTGCCGGGGCGCGTGGTGGCGCCATTCGGCCAGCGAGAACTGGCGCAACAGCGACCACAACACAGACCACAGCGACGGCAGCGTCACGCAGGCTCCAGCCCGTGGCGGGTCAGGCGCAGCACGCGGTCGGCATGGGCGGCGGCCGCCTGCGAGTGCGTCACCATCACGCAGGCGGTGCGGTGCTCACGCGTTTGCTGGCGCAGCAGGGTCATCACCCGCTCGGCCGTGTCGGGGTCGAGGTTGCCGGTGGGCTCGTCGGCCAGCAGCAGGGCCGGGCGGTGGATGAGGGCGCGGGCCAGGGCCACGCGCTGCAGTTGCCCGCCCGACAGTTGCTGTGGCAGCCGGGCGCCCAGGCCGTCCAGGCCCACCGCGCCCAGCGCCTGCGCCACGCGGGTGTCGTCGGCCTGGCCCAGCAGCATCAAAGGCAGGGCCACGTTCTGGGCCACGTCCAGGTGGGGCAGCACATGAAAGGCCTGGAACACAAAGCCCAGGTGTTGGCGTCTGAAGTGCGCCAGGGCCTGCTCGTTGAGCTGGGCCAGGTCGGTGTCGCCCAGGCACACGGTGCCGCCGTCCACCGTGTCCAGCCCGGCCAGGGCGTTGAGCAGGGTGGACTTGCCCACGCCCGACTCGCCCACGATGGCCACGAACTCACCAGGCGGCACCGTCAGGTTCACGCCTTCGAAGACCACGGCGGTGCCGTAGCGTTTGCACAGATCGCGCACTTGCAGCATGCCGACAGCATAGGCGCTTGTGCAGGCCTCGCGCGCACGCGGGCTCGGCTCAGGGCCGCTGCCGCCGCGATGACCTCACCAGAACACCACCAGCATCCACGCCGTCAGCGCCACGACCACGGCGGCCTGCAGGCGGTAATCCAGTGCGGCGCCTCGCCATCCGGCCCGTGGCGGGTGGATGGCGAGGTCGCCGGGCTGCCAGCGTGCCAGGGCTTCGGGATTGGCGTACCCGGGCAGCGGCAGGGCCTGTCCTTGAGGGTCACGCAGGCTCAAGACCACCATCAGCAGCGCGCACAGGGCCGTGACCAGCCCCACCGTCAGCGTGAAGTGCCAGGGCCATGCACCCCACTGGCCGGCCACGAAGAAGGCCACCCCCAGCGCATGGCCGCCCAGCAAGGTCCGGCGCGCGGCGCGCGCGGTGGCCCGCTGCCAGAACAGCCCGGCCAGGAACACCACCACCACCGGCGGCACCACCACCGAAAAGGCCTGCTGCAGGTAGGCAAACAGCCCTTCGAACTGGCTGATCTGGGGCGCCCAGAGGGCCGCCACCGTCATCAGCCCCAGGGTGGTCAGCCGACCCCAGCGCGCCTCCTGGGTGGGGCTCAGGGCAGGCCGCCCCCGCTGGGCGCGTGCCGGCTCGACAAAGTCCTTGATGATCAAGGTGGTGGCCGAGTTCAGGGTGGAGTCGATCGTGGACATGATGGCCGCGAACAGGCCGGCGATCACCAGCCCCTTGAAGCCGATGGGCAGCAACTCGTGCACCAGCTTCGGGAAGACCTGGTCGGGCTGCGCCAGCCCCGGGTACAGCACCAGGGCCAGGGCCCCGGGCAAGACCATGGTCAGCAAGGGCAGCAATTTGAGGGCCCCGGCCAGCAAGGCGCCCCAGCGGGCATCGTCCAGGCTGCGTGCGCCCAGCAGGCGCTGGGTGATGTACTGGTTGGTGGCCCAGTACCAGAACCCCAGGATGGGCACGCCCACCAGGGTGCCCAGGCCTGGCAGGCTGGCGTCGTCCAGCGGGCGGATGAGGCTGAGGTGGTCGGCCGGCACGGCCGCCATGGCCGCCGACCAGTCGAAGTCGAACCGTTCGAACACGAACCAGGTGATGGCCGCCGAGCCGGCCAGCAGCACGACCGCCTGCACGGCGTCGGTGTAGACCACGGCGCGCAGGCCACCGGCGGCCGTGTACAGGCCGGCGAACACGGCCATGCCCACACACCACCAGCTCAGCGGCACACCGGGAAAGAAAAAGGACATCACCAGCGCCCCGGCGAACAGGCCGCCGGCGGTGTCGACCACGATGCTCATGAAGATGGTCAGGCCGGAGAAGTAGCGCTGGCACCAGCCGTCGTAGCGCAGGCCCAGGTAGCCTGGCACGGTGCTGATGCGCTGGCGCAAGAACACCGGGATGACGAACAGGGCCATGAACACCAGCACCAGGCCGGCCATCCACTCGTAATTGGCCACGGCGATGCCGCTGGCGTAGGCCGCGCCAGCCAGCCCGATGAGGGTGGTCGAGGAGATGTTGGAGGCGAACAGCGACAGACCGATCACGCCCCAGCCCAGGGAGCGCCCGGCCAGGAAGAGGTCGTCGCCCGTGCGGGTGCGGCGCATCACCACCAGGGCGATGACCGTCACCAGCAGCAGGTAGGCAATCAGGATGCCCAGGTCCAGTGGGTGCATGAGACGGGGGCAGCGCCCCGTCCCTGCCCCGGCTGGAGCATGGCCATCAGGTCGCCGTTATTTGCATTTGTGCAAATATAACAGCGGATCAGGCCTGGCGACGACGGGCCACGCCGGCGGCCACGCCCAGGCCGGCCAGCACCATGGCGATGGCGCTGGGTTCGGGCACGGCGGTGGTGATGGTCATCGAGAAGCTCTGACCGGCTTGCAGGCCGTTGAGGTTGAGCGTCCAGTCGGTGGCACCGGGGGTGTCGCCGAACACATTGCCCAGCTCCACATGCACGCCTTCGCCCACGCCTGCCACGCTGACCAGGGCTTCGCTGCCATTGAGCAGGCCCACGGTGGCGCTGTTGAAGGCGGGGATGGCCGTGCCCAGCATGTCGAAGGTCACGCCGTTGCCCAGGCTGATGTTCAGGCTCTGAACGTTGTAGCCCAGGAAGTTGCTGACCAGGGCCGCGAAGGGCAGCGAGCCACCGTCATTGGCGCCCACGACAAAGTTCAGCGTGACCGGCTGCAGGGTTTGCAGGCCCAGGTCGAACGACAGCAGGCCGTCGGTCGAGAAGTCGTCCACGAGGTTGCCCGCCACGGTTTGGGCGGCGCCGCCTTGCAGCGACACGGCGTGGGCGGCAGGCACCAGGGCCAGGGCGGCCGCAGCCGCGATGAGGGAAGAGATGAACTTCATGATGAATCCTTGTTGCGTCAGAAAATGGGGGCTCACTGGTTGCCACGGGCCCAGGGGCCGGTGATGGCGAAGGTGATGCCGGGGCTTTGCATGTTCACGAACAGCACACGGCCGGACGGGTCCCAGCAGGCGCCACAGAACTCGCTGCCCTGGTAGTCGCCGGCGTCGATGTGCTTGCCGGCGGCCGCGATCTGCTCGGCCGTCAGGTTGGTGGTGTTCTTGGCGAAGTAATAGGCGTCGCCGTCGGCCGTCAGGCCGAACATGCGCGAGCCGGGGCCGTAGACGTCGGGGCTGTTGCCACCGTCTTCGCACAGCATCACGCCACCACGGGGGCTGACGGTGATGTTGTCGGGGTTGTTGCCCACCAGCTGACCGCTGGAGACGTAGATGGCCTTCATCTTCATGGTGGCCAGGTCCAGCTCCCACACGGCGCCGTCACCGCGGCCGGGGCGGCCGCTGCCGTCCACGCCCACGCTGGTGTCGGCGATGTACATCTTGCCTTCGTGGTACCAGATGCCTTCGCCACGGCTCATCTGCAGGCAGCCCTGGTTCCAGGCCTGACCGAAGGTGCCCGAGCAGCCGTTGCCGGCCGAGGCGCCCGGCGGCACCGAGTTCAGCGCGCCAGCGGTGGTGATGTCGGCATCGGGCTGGGCAATGTCCACCCACTCCAGCTGCACTTCATCGCCCAGCGAGGCCACGATCAGGCTGGCGTTGGGTTGACCCACCACGCGGGCGGCCTGCAGTTGGCCGCCCAGGGCCAGCGAGCCCACGCCACCGTTGGGGAAGCGGGGCACGTAGCGGTACAGGGTCGAGACGTTGCGGGCGTCTTCGGTTTCATAGGCGATGCCGGTGGCGGGGTCGATGGCCACGGCTTCGTGGGCAAAGCGGCCCATGCCCACGATGGGCTGGCCGGTGGTTTGCTGCGGGTCGGCCGTCACTTCAAAGATGTAGCCGTGCTTCTTGCCCGTGCTGGACATGGCGTTGCTGTTGGTCTCTTCGCAGCTCAGCCAGGTGCCCCAGGGCGTCAGGCCGCCGGCGCAGTTCACGACGGTGCCGGCCAGCGAGGGCATGGTGCTGATCCAGTTGCCGTTGCGGAACACCAGGTTGGTAGTGCCGCCCAGGGCCACGCTGCCATTGATGCTGCCGTCGTCGTAGGTGCCCGGGGCCTGGATGCGGTCGGCGAAGGCGCCCAGACCGCGCTCGTGGTTGCGCACCAGCACCATCTCGGTGCTACGGCCCACGCGGCGCGTCTGGATCACGGCCATGCCGTCGTGGCGGTCGGGCGTGGGCTGGCCATTGGCCATCAGGTCGCCCGTCCAGCCGTAGGATTTGTAGCTGAAGCCGGCGGGCAGCATCAGCAGGGGCAGGCCGGTGCTCAGGTCATTGACCGGGGCCAGGGGGCCGTAAGGGCCTTCCACCAGGTTCGAGAACTGCGTGGCGGCGTGCGCCTGGCGCATTTGCAGGCCTTGCAGGGTGGTGAAGAGGCTGGCGGCCATCAAAGCGCCAGAGCCTTGCAGCAGCTTGCGGCGCTGCGTGTCGTGATTCTGTGAGGACATGTGAGGTACTCCGATTCAGGTTGGGGTTGGGCGCCACCTCGCAGAGGCTGGGCAGTCGCAGACCTTACGGAGTCACCATGACATGCTGAAGATGGGGAAATGAGCCGAACGCACTGCATGCGCAGCGCAAAAAAAGCGGGCCCGTCGTTCGCACGAGGGCCCGTTCCAAGCACGGTCCAGCCGTGCGCGAGGAGATAGACAAGCAAGAAACAGGGGGTGGCTGCGCGGCGTGCCGCGCAACGGGGGTCAATGCAGTTGCAGGGCGCCAGCGGCCTTGCCCTTGCCGGCGCGGGCGGGCGGGTTGCACAGGCCGCAGGTGAAGTGGCGGGCGATCTCGTGCGGGTGGGTCACGAAGTGGCCACCGCAC
>NZ_JBBPEV010000008.1 GCF_038069945.1 Aquabacterium sp. A3
GAGGGCGTCAGCGAAGTTCACGTCGAAGGCTTCAATGGCCAGAACGTCATCTCATCACTGAACCTGGAGCTAGCGCAGGCCCGAGACAAGCAAGAGCAAACCATCATCAAAGTTGAGCTAGAGCACTGCTACCTCTTTGAGGCTTCATTCACCGCCCAAACAGCTCAGCTCATCACCATCACGCCCTATGCGAAGTGAGCATTGCCTCCGCCAAGCGATAAACACTGGCGCGGATTGACACGTCAAGTGCAACACCCAAAAATGCAGGCTCACACAGCACCAAAACCTTCCACTCCGCGCCCCAGCCTAACTGTCAGGTCAACGCGGACGCAACCAAGGGCCATGCCTTCGGCATTTTCATGGCCCTTGGTTGTACCCTCCGCCCTAAAGGGCTCCGGCGCCGGTTACCTTGGTAGTTAGGCCCCTATCCATGATGCACATGCCGCCGCCCATCCTTACAGCGCTAGCCTTGTTGCTGGCAGCGAGCGCCCATGCACAAGATTTTTCATTCGTCGGGCGCAAGCCGGATCTTTCCGGCAACCGGAAGCTCCACGTTGTCAAAGGCGTTGATCCCGGCGTTCCTGTAGTGTTCGATACAGTATCCAGTGAGCGAGTGGTTCTGCGACCCGCTACCCCAGCGGAACGTTCAACCCCAGAGAACCCTGTGTATCGCTTCGAGTGGCAGAAAGACAAATCCATATTTTTTTTCGAACTCATTGACCCCGACTTGTTGAAGCGACTAGACCAACAAAACACTCGAAGCACCGCTTCCGCAGATGGCAAAGCGTACGAACTGCGTGTGATCACAGCCTTCTTCGATCAGGGTAAAACCCTGCAGCTGTGCGTGCCGTCCACAAAATCTGCCCGTGGAGTGATTACGGCTTACATAAAGGTTGGAGCATCGGGTGAGCAAGAGCAAGCGCTCGTGTTGCCCGAAGGGGGCATAGCACAGTGCATCATGGAGGCAACGCGTTCATATACCTACCCCATCCCTCCTGCATCACCCTTCGTGGCGAAGGCAGTCGTTAATGTCACCGAGTGACGGAACTGGGTTCAAATTGAAGAGGCAACACTCTGCCTACGCGTCCCAGCCTAACTGGGCGGTCAAGCGGACGCCAACACAGGCCATGCCTCCGGCATTCTCATGGCCTGTGTTGGTGCCCTACGCACCTTCGGTGCTCCGGCGCCGCTTACCTTGGTAGTTAGGCTTTTGGGGCACTAGTAAGTTCTAGAACTCAGGAGAGCGTACTTGGACAAGTCGGTAATTGGTGCGCTTCTGGCGCTAGTGGGGACACTGATAGCGGGCTTTTTGAGCACTTTTGTATCTGAACACTATCGGCGGCACTGCAATAGAACGGCATTGGCGGGTGCCCTAGCGGGGGAACTTGGTTCATATAGTGAGGCTTGGCCTCTTGCACATGAGAACATCAACAATGCCTATAACTTGGCGTTGTCTGGTACAGAAATAAAATTACCAAAAATTGAAAAGTCAACGGATCGAGTATTTGATAGTTGTGTAGCACAGATAGGCCTGCTCGGCCCTGATCTCGCAGATGACCTAGCGTATACCTACAACAACATCAATGCGTTCAGAGTCAGCATTCAAGCGGCAAGCGAAATTCATTCTGATCCGGTGCGACAGGCAGCAATGCTGCAAGCAGCGTTGGCATCTATGCATCGTGCAAATGAGCGAGGAAAACAATTGCCCGAAAAATTGCGCCGCGTAGCAAGAGAGCGCTATTTTCAAAAGTGGCCTTGGCTGCTACTTGCGGGGTGCTCATTTTGCGCAGTCATAGTTGCCGCATTTCTATTCGGCGCGGCATACGGAATCCCATCTCAAGCCACAAGCACAAAACCGATGTCAATTCAAAGCCAGCCCTCGGCCGCCAGCCCATCACGATGAACGACGCAACGATTACCGCACCTGCCACTAGCGCAGATTGACACGTGAAGTGCAACACACAAAAATGCAGGCAGCCGCACTATCAAAACCTTCCACTCCGCGCCCCAGCCTAACTGTCAGGTCAACGCGGACGCAACCAAGGGCCATGCCTTCGGCATTTTCACGGCCCTTGGTTGTGCCCTCCGCCCTGGCGGGCTCCGGCGCCGGTTACCTTGGTAGTTAGGCCTTCGTTTCCGGAACTCTCTGGAAGTCGAATGAGCAGTATTCGGAAGGCTCTGGAAGCCTGGTTTGGTATCCACTGCCTTGCCCTTTTGAACGGTTTCAACGCGCGCCGAACCTGCAGCACGGCACGCATGGGGTCTTACTTTCGCCGCTCTGGTTGGCCGTCTGTCCTTCGGCAGCCTGCTCACCATTCAGCAGCGCTCAAGTGCCACTCGCCATCGGCCTTTGGGCTCAACAACGTCGGCGCTCTTCCACCAGGCCGAGGCGTCTGGCACACTGATCACAAACATCAAAGGGAGCGTCTATGCAGCATCACTGTTCATCGAACCACGGCCGGTTTGCCGTGTGCTCCACGCTCTCTCCTTCGCGCCACAGCCTAACTGTCAGGTCAACGCGGACGCAACCAAGGGCCATGCCTTCGGCATTCTCATGGCCCTTGGTTGTCCCCTTCGCCCTGGCGGGCTCCGGCGCCGGTTACCTTGGTAGTTAGGCTTCCAAAAAGAACCGCAGCATCTAATTTACAAAGGGACCGCGACCAGTGAACCGTTGGAACATTCCGCCTGACCTAGAGCAATATGTAAAGGCTAGAGACGGTCGCTGCGTCTACTGCCAGCTTGACTTTTCCCTGCCAGCGAATAGCAGAGGCATGCGCCCGTCGTGGGAGCATATCGTCAACGACGAACGAATCATCACGCGCGCCAATATTGCTCTATGCTGCATCTCATGTAATGCGAGCAAAAGCGCCAAGCCGCTCCATCAGTGGCTGCAGTCTAAGTATTGCGCCCGTAAAGGCATCAGCGCCGAGTCTGTCGCCGAGGTCGTTAAACAAGCACTTGCTAGTCCACCGAGCGCCCTTCCTATACAGTGCTAGCAGCACCGTACACCATCCAAAAAAACCTACGCAGCAAAGCAATCAAGGTGTCTGGCAAACTGATCGCAAACATCAAAGGGAGTAGCCGTGCAACATCAATGCTCATCGAACCACGGCCCGTTTGCCGTGTGCTCCACGCCCTCTCCTTCGCGCCACAGCCTAACTGTCAGGTCAACGCGGACACAACCAAGGGCCATGCCTTCGGCATTCTCATGGCCCTTGCTTGTGCCCTCCGCCCTGAAGGGCTCCGGCGCCGGTTACCTTGGTAGTTAGGCAACTCCATGACATCGACCGCAACTAGCCTCGATCTCTACATTCAGTCCGCAGAAGCACAAGCTGTAATTCCAGTTTGCGTTGCGGCTGATCCGATCTACGCAAACACAAAGGAGCAATTGGAAGCGTGGCTGTCCAAGCATTCCGCAACGCTTAAAGATGGAGAGAATCAGGCGAAAGCGCAAGGCATGCTCAATGCGGGCGCAGCGAACATCAAGACGTTCGCGACTGTTAAGGCTCAGATGCTGACCCAGTTGCCACCCGACGATCAACGCCGACGATGTAGCGAAGTCGTAGAGCGTCTGAAAGATGAAGTCAAGCGCTAATCAAATCCATCGCGTGGATTGACACGTGAAGTGCAACACCCAAATTGCAGGCCGTCGTACTATCAAAACCTTCCACTTCGCGCCCCAGCCTAACTGTCAGGTCAACGCGGACGCAACCAAGGGCCATGCCTTCGGCATTTTCATGGCCCTTGGTTGTGCCCTCCGCCCTCACGGGCTCCGGCGCCGGTTACCTTGGTAGTTAGGCTCATCCAATGAGAACACTCCGCAAACTCGCTGCCGCAGCCTCTTTCGTTGCGCTGTTGCTCACCTTGCTGTTTGCAAGCCAACTCGCACTTGTGCCGCATACGGTCGAAAACGGAGCCCTAATCTCTCGTGCATTCTCCGCCAGCGCGGCCTTCATCAAGTCATTCCAAGCTGCCAATCGTCGCTTGCCAAATGACGACGAATTTGCGACTTGGAAGGCTCAACAGAAAGGTGTCTTACCAATGGTTGAGGGCGTGAAGCTCACCTCACCGAACAACCTGCCATTGGATGCACAAGAAGTTTTCGGAGCGGCGCCTGCCGGCAGCTTCGCGCTATCCCTGTGGCGCGGTGAATGGCATGAGCACTACGCACCATGGTCTCAAGAGAGCACTGTCGATAACCCCGCTGGACTTTATGCAAGCACAATTGGGCTCGTGCTGATCGCAGGCTTTTCTACAGTTGCTTTATGGAAATTCGCAAAAAGCGGATCTGCCAGTTGAAATGCAAAGGCGGCTCATGAGTAGATCGAAGAGTTCAGCACCTGTTCCCAGCCTAACTGGTCGTTCAACGCGGACGCCACTACAGGCCATGCCTTCGGCATTCTCATGACCTGTAGTGGTGCCCTCCGCGCTTCGCGCTGCGGCGCCGGTTAACTAGGGCGTTAGGCCTTCGTTTCCGAAACACTCTGGAAGTCGAATGAGCGATTTTCGGAAGGCTCTGGAATCCTGGTTTTATGCGCAAGGCATGGGCTTTTTGAGCGGTTTCAACGCGCATCGAACCTGCAGCACGGTACGCATGGGGTCTTACTTTCGCCGCTCCGGTTGGCTGTCTGTCCTTCGGCAGCCTGCTCACCAATCAGCAACGCCAAAGTGCCACATGCCATCGGCCTTTTGGCTCAACAGCATCGGTGCTCTTCCACCAGGCCGAGGCGTCTGGCACACTGATCGCAAACATCAAAGGGAGCGTCTATGCAGTACTGCTGTTCATCGAACCATGGCCAGTTTGCCGCGTGCTCCACGCCCTCTCCTTCGCGCCACAGCCTAACTGTCAGGTCAACGCGGACGCAACCAAGGGCCATGCCTTCGGCATTCTCATGGCCCTTGCTTGTGCCCTCCGCCCTCACGGGCTCCGGCGCCGGTTACCTTGGTAGTTAGGCTCTCTAGGAAAAATCGATGAAACGGCTCTCTATACACTTTATGCAACGCATTCTATTCAGCGCTATCGTAATCCTTACCATCTTGTCGCCTAACTTCTCAAAAGCAAACGAAGTCACGCCCAGCAGAGATGTCCCGATCGCATTGATCGATGTATCCTCCAGAATGGAAGCAATGTGTTTCGATCTCGTTCGAAAACTAACATCAAAAGCCGATTTCCAACCTGCCTTCAGCCACCGAGAACCTCAACCTTCCGAGACGTGTCGTTGCGCCATTGAATCTATCCGTTCCGATCAAAAACTACGTCGCCAATTCGACGGAGAGGAAGCTCTCATGAAAGAGCGACTCAAGTCAGAACAGTTGCAATCATATTTCCTGCTCAAAACAACCACATCCATACTTTCTTGCCTAGCATCCGATTTCAACATGACCCTTGAGGTCATTGACTTGAAATAAACTGGGGGCTTGCATCGCGCGAAGAATCAAAAAACCAATAAATCCAAGCCATGCCAACAAGCCCGCCCCTCCACTATGTGCCCAAGCTCGGACTGACACTTGAAGTGCAACACGCAAAATGCAGGCAGCCGTACTATCAAAACTTTCCACTCCGCGCCCCAGCCTAACTGTCAGGTCAACGCGGACGCAACCAAGGGCCATGCCTTCGGCATCTTCATGGCCCTTGGTTGTGCCCTCCGCCCTGGCGGGCTCCGGCGCCGGTTACCTTGGTAGTTAGGCCTCATCAATTCTCACTATTCGCCACCCATGCCTAGTTTCCCCACCATCTCCCGCCGTTCAGACACTGCGTCAACGAAATCTCATCATCTAACCAACCCACACCAGTTGAAGGAAATCAAATGAGCGATCCCTACAAAAAGAAGTATCAAGTCTTCATTAGCAGCACGTTCAGCGACCTTGAAGCAGAGAGACTGTCGATCATGAAGGCAATGATGGGGATAGACTGCATACCAGCTGGAATGGAGGACTTCCCTGCGTTTGATGAGGCGCAACTCTCATATATCAAGAGAGTAATTGATGAAAGCGACTACTATATTCTGATAATCGGCGGACGCTACGGCAGCCAGGATGAGGATGGAATAAGCTTTACAGAGAAAGAGTTCCAATATGCCAGAGAGAAAAAGAAGCCAATACTAGCCTTCATTAACTCTGATGTGGGATCCCTCCTTGCCAAGCACATTGACGACGATCACTCAAAGCGCGCAAAACTTGAACGATTCAAGGAGGAAGTCAAGCGCAGTCGCATTGTAAAATTTTGGACACGATCCGAAGAGCTTCCAGGTCTCGCGCTGATCGCACTAAATCAAGCAATCAGGTTGGTACCACAGATTGGATGGGCAAGAGGTGATTCGCTTGAGGTCCAGCAGCTAGTCTCAGAGCTAAGTCAACGAAGGCAGGAAAATCATATACTCAGATCTGAAATTGAGAAGCGCGATATAGAAATTGGGGAGCTACGTGATGTCTTGGGCCGCGACGCCGACGATGCTTCCGGACTATATTCAAAGGCGGCGGCTATCGCCGCCAAAGGTGACCAAATTGAAACCGGAGATCGTGAAAGCATAAGACTACTTCTGGAGCGAATTGTCAAACTGGCATTGGAGCTAAAGGTTCCTCCTAATGACCTATACAACTCGGGAATAGCGGCCGCGAATGTGGACTTGGACTATCTTTCACTGCAACTGCATACATTGGCACACCATTCCCAGGACTCCCTAAGCCACTTGATGGCTAGGTTGCACAGGGAAACCAGCTCTGGTGTTAGACTCCTAATTGTCTCTGGGAATGAGGGCCTGGAGATTCAGCGGGATACAAGTGCAACCTCGCAAGCTATTCGCAAAGAAGCCTTGAATGCGACTCTGGCAATGTTCGCCGACGCACCGGTTGCACAGTGTGAAATCGTCTACTCTCAAGGCTGGAATATATGCCAAGTACACCGCGAGTCCGGCGCCTCGGAGTTGGCTCTAAGCCTCCTGACCGCGTCCTACTACGCAAGAATCAATGAGATGGACAAGATTGAAGAGATTCCTGATAACGATTTGCTCAGCGCAAAGATCGACTGGTCTAAGCAAATTGGGAAGCCCGTTCCGTCCTATCTCCTTCAGAAGATTGCCGAGTTTACGATGTTTCTCTCTAAGCACGACTGGATGGACCATACAAAACATTGGATCCGACTTGCAGAACGTCAAAACGCCATCGAACCACCAAATGCGACATGGTACGAATCGACGGTTATGGAATTAAACAAATCTTTGGCGATGATACGTGCCGTTGAGGCAAGAATTGCACAGCAAATCGACATTTAGTTGCCTGAGGTTCGTCGATGAAGACGTAACAATTTGGCGCGCGTGCATGCCACGATCCCTAAAACACCTAAGGAGTGGGATTATCGAATTGCAGATTCATCTGCGTAGTCATTAATGAGGCGCGGATTGACACATCAAGTGCAACACCCAAAAATGCAGGCAGCCGTACTATCAAAACCTTCCACTCCGCGTCCCAGCCTAACTATCAGGTCAACGCGGACGCAACCAAGGGCCATGCCTTCGGTATTCTCATGACCCTTGCTTGTACCCTCCGCCCTCACGGGCTCCGGCGCCGGTTACCTTGGTAGTTAGGCCTCTCCATGGAGCAGAACGCGTGAAACGCCTCGGAGCACAAACGTTGCGATGGGCCTTGTTAACAATCGGGCTTGTCGCTTGCCTCTACTTCCTCAATGACGCCGCATTCAGCGGCTGGATGGCAGGCGGCCCGCCAGGCCCACATAAGGGAGGCTGGGAGTTTCGCGCCCAATCAAGCCTCCTTCGAGCCGTGGGCTCATTGCTGCTAGGCATTGCCGCCTTTCGCGCGGTCAAGCAAGTCCCAAACGTTTCGCGAACAACATGGGCCGCTGGGGCCTTAGCCCTATTCGCCCTCCTAGCACCATTGGCCCAACGCGCCTTGGCTATCGACAAATGCCTCGATAGCGGCGGCAAATGGAGCCCGCAAGCACTGGAGTGCGAGCGCTAATGGCCAAGAAGCACAACCACCGCGGCGCGGATTGACACGTCAAGTGCAACACTCAGAATTCAGGCAGTCGTAATGCAAAAACCTTCCACTCCGCGCCCCAGCCTAACTGTCAGGTCAACGCGGACGCAACCAAGGGCCATGCCTTCGGCATTCTCATGGCCCTTGGTTGTGCCCTCCGCCCTACCGGGCTCCGGCGCCGGTTACCTTGGTAGTTAGGCCTTCGTTTCCGGAACTCTCTGGAAGTGGAATGAGCAGTATTCGGAAGGCTCTGGAATCCTGGTTTGATGGCCAAGGCATGGGCTTTTTGAGCAGTTTCAACGCGCGCCGAACCTGCAGCACGGCACGCATGGGGTCTTACTTTCGCCGCTCTGGTTGGCCGTCTGTCCTGCGGCAGCCTGCTCACCCATCGGCGGCGCCCAAGTGCCACATGCCATCGGCCTTGTGGGCTGCCTGTCCTGCGGCAGTCAGCTCAACATCCAGGGGCGCCAAAGTGCCATTCGCCATCGGCCTTCTGCTTAAAGAAGCTCCGTGGTCTTCCACCAAGACCGCGCGTCTGGCAGACTCTCTGGAAACATCAAAGGGAGCGTCTGTGCAGCATCACTGTTCATCGAACCACGGCCAGTTTGCCGTGTGCTCCATGCCCTCTCCTTCGCGCCCCAGCCTAACTGTCAGGTCAACGCGGACGCAACCAAGGGCCATGCCTTCGGCATTTTCATGGCCCTTGGTTGTGCCCTCCGCCCTCACGGGCTCCGGCGCCGGTTACCTTGGTAGTTAGGCCTTCGGTTCCGAAGCTCTCTGGAAGTCAAATGAGCGGTTTTCGGAAGGCTCTGGAATTCTGGTTTGGCGGCCTCGGCCAAGGCTTTTTGACAGGTTTCAACGCGCACCAAAACTGCAGCACGGCACGCATGGGGTCTTACTTTCGCCGCTCTGCTTGGCTGTCTGTCCTTCGGCAGCCTGCTCACCACCGCGCGGCACCAAAGTGCCACATGCCATCGGCCTTGTGGGCTGCCCGTCCTTCGGCAGTCAGCGCAACATCCAGGGGCGCCCAAGTGCCATTCACCATCGGTCTTTTGGCCAAACACGCTCGGTGGTCTTCCACCAAGACCGCGCGTCTGGCAGACTCTCTGGAAACATCAAAGGGAGCGTCTGTGCAGCATCACTGTTCATCGAACCATGGCACGTTTGCCGTGTGCTCCACGCCCTCTCCTTCGCGCCCCAGCCTAACTGTCAGGTCAACGCGGACGCAACCAAGGGCCATGCCTTCGGCATTTTCATGGCCCTTGGTTGTGCCCTCCGCCCTCACGGGCTCCGGCGCCGGTTACCTTGGTAGTTAGGCCTCTTCTTAAGACCCGCGACAATCCATGATCATGCAAATCCCAGGCATCAACATCTTGGCGAAAGCAGACAGAGGGGCGTTTTTTCATTTCGAGGTCGTAGCAGACTCCGAGCAAGTTGAATCTGCTACGACCGCACTCATTGCCCACCTACCTGAACTTGGCGAAGTCTCGATATTGGAACCTGGCGGGGCCGAATGCTACCGAGAATGCCGACGCATCGGCAATGAGCTTCAAATCAAGCGCGGTTGTCGTGGTGCCCATGGAACATGGCAGAAGGCGACGCTTGCTGAGTCAGTCAATTGGCTTGCCGATGGTATGCGGCTCTCAGCAAAAAATCCTAGGCGGGAGCAATGCATCATGAGCCTGCCACATGGCAGCTTTAGTTGAACGCAGTGAATAGCATTTCAGACGTATGTGCACCTATCCACAGCCTAACTGTCGGTTCAACGCGGACGCCAACACTGGCCATGCCTTCGGCATTTTCATGGCCCTTGCTTGTACCCTCCGCCCTCGCGGGCTCCGGCGCCGGTTACCTTGGTAGTTAGGCGTCACAAGTCCCGTCAGTTGCCAGCTAGCATCATCGAAAGAAAAACATGGGTGGTCTCGATCCAAGCCTCATAGTCACCGCGATCTCCGCCATTCTTCAGGCAACGCAAACTTGGTACGCACACAAAGATGCGCGCCAAGCTGCTGAAGAGCTTGACAAGATCATTGGCTCAGGGGCTGACGATCCCGAACTCGTTGAAGCCATGGCACAGCTGCATTCATTTGTGCCAGCCGAAGTAATCGATGCACTTCTGGCTCGGATCGAGCAGCAATGGGTTCGCTACGCCGAAGTTCTCGAGGCTCCGCCTGGCGCCTTTACCGAAGCAGAAATAGATGCCGCGACTCAGGCAGCAAAGGCCGGAGTGTGCCGAGAACTTCAACGCTTGCGTTCGATTACCGGAGCACTGCCACCCGGTAAGCTTTCTCAATGGTGGGAGCTATACAAATGCCCATGACGCGCAGATTGACACGTGAAGTGCAACGCTTAAAATTATAGGCATTCCTAATGCAAAAACCTTCCACTCCGCGCCCCAGCCTAACTGTCAGGTCAACGCGGACGCAACCAAGGGCCATGCCTTCGGCATTTTCATGGCCCTTGCTTGTGCCCTCCGCCCTGGCGGGCTCCGGCGCCGGTTACCTTGGTAGTTAGGCTTTTCGCAAACACACAACTTAGCCATTTTTTAGGCCTTAAAGCAATGCGATTACTCTCACCGCGAATTCTCTTGCTCGCAACAATCATTGCAACCATCGGAGCACAAGCTGCAACGATGAATAAATGCATCGTAAATGGCAGTGTCTCGTATCAACAAAATCCCTGCCCCTCGACCAAAGCCCGAAAAGATCCAACACTTGAGGAGCTTAACGCGGCGGAAAAGAAACGCGAAAAAGCCCCCATCAGCACAGCACCCACCACAGCTGTGTTAGCAAAGGAGGCAACGGTCGCCTCGCCTACTGTTTCCAGCAGCTACCGTTGCGACGGTCGCCAATATTGTTCACAAATGGGTTCATGCGCGGAAGCCAAGTTCTTTCTAAAGAACTGCCCTGGTGTAAAAATGGATGGCAACAACGATGGAGTCCCCTGCGAAGCTCAATGGTGCGATGATTAATAAACAAACCATATACAGGCCAAAAGTTATAAATTAAAATACCATCATATGCACTTCAATACCTTCCACTCCGCGCCCCAGCCTAACTATCAGGTCAACGCGGACGCAACCAAGGGCCATGCCTTCGGCATTTTCATGGCCCTTGCTTGTACCCTCCGCCCTGGCGGGCTCCGGCGCCGGTTACCTTGGTAGTTAGGCCCCAAGCACAAAACCAGCCATGCTACCGAATAGACGGCTTGTCAAAATTCAATGAATCAACGGGAATTTCAGTAATGCTTTATTGTCAAAGCTGCGACACCGACAACGACACATCAGCGCATAAATGCCGTGAATGCGGTTGTCCATACCTTATTCCGTACAAGTCAGTGCTAGTGCGAAGCGACGGGAAACGCGTCGGGATCAAGTCCGGCTTTTGTTGGCCAGCGGCAATATTTGGCTGGATGTGGACCGCATACCATCGAGCTTGGCGTCTGTCGCTCATCCTCGCAGTAACGGCTTTTGGCTTACTCGCTTTAGACCACCTGTTCTTTAGTAATACTCAAAACCCTCTGTGGAGCTTACTAACCATCGGTGCATATGCTTCTTACATGTTCATCTGCGGAAAAAATGGGTACGCCCTATTAGAAAAAGATCTCCAAAGAGTTGACTACACTGCACTTATAAAGCCGCAGGCTAACGTACTATGAAAACCTTCCACTACGCGCCCCAGCCTAACTGTCAGGTCAACGCGGACGCAACCAAGGGCCATGCCTTCGGCATTCTCATGGCCCTTGCTTGTGCCCTCCGCCCTGAAGGACTCCGGCGCCGGTTACCTTGGTAGTTAGGCTCCCCACACCCTCGCGCCGATCATGTCTAGTCTTCCCAGACACAATTCAGCCGACTCAGACTTTCCCCCAACTGAGCCGCTGCCCAACTTACCCATTTCACATCACCTCGACCGCGCATTGTCACAACCAACAATATACAAGCCAAAAATAATTAAAACAAAAATCAAAATTTTCATAGCAACCCTATCGGCCACTATATTCTGGTGGTCGGCGATCGGCATCGCCTCGGGGCACGCCAATATGGCAATGAAGCGCGTCGGAGTGATCCACATATCTGGGACTCCCGCAATTCTATTCTCCCTAGCAATCCTAATACTAGCAGCCACTTTGGCAACATATATGATTGAGCATGATGATGCACCCAGTGTTGATGCAGCATACGCTCAGATGCGCAACAGGCTTGGATTCCTTGCTGCACTACTTGTCGTCGCATCTATAACTGTTGCCGCCCTTGAAAAATCGGGGAGCCTGCCGCGCACAGATGAGCGCATTGGATTAATGTCAATAGAATTTATGAAGAATTTATTGACTTCGGATTTTGTGGCACTTACCCTGGCGCCACAAAAATCTGATTTGAAGCTCTGGTCTCTCGTTTCCAGCATGCCTGCTGCCGCCGTCGGAACAGTGTGGTTTCTACACAGCAAACTAACAGGCCATCGACACATAAATTTATTGTTTCGAATAGCCGCAACCCTTGCGATACCACCCCTATGTATTCACGTTTTATACATTATAGCCGAGCTCTCAATACTATCCCAAAAAAGAGTAACCGACGCATCGGAAACATATTTCAGAGAGGCCATAGCACTCAACATGTTTCACCTCACCATGTCGGCATTAATGCTTGTTATGCTAATCGGGTCACTCCTTTTAAAGGAGGATAAACCAAGATGGCCCCACAAAAACCAGCGATCTCATTATCGCCGGTAGGTCAATATATTAGTTAATTTCACACATCAACACCCCTCGCGGATTGACACTTTAAGTGCAACACTCAATATGCAGACAAACGTACTATCAAAACCTTCCACCTCGCGCCCCAGCCTAACTGTCAGGTCAACGCGGACGCAACCAAGGGCCATGCCTTCGGCATTCTCATGGCCCTTGCTTGTACCCTCCGCCCTGAAGGGCTCCGGCGCCGGTTACCTTGGTA
>NZ_JBBPEV010000009.1 GCF_038069945.1 Aquabacterium sp. A3
TGCCCCAGGCGTTTCCAATTCGCGGCATGGATCAGTGAGCCGAAGAGGCTTGTGAACAATAGCCAACTGAGAACAGCTGCGACATCTGGATTCCAGAGCCAAGGATGTTCTGAAGACTGTTTTTCAGCACTACCTTCGTTGCTTAGGCGTAAGGCTCTTCCACATTGAACACAATTATTACCAGTATCTATTCCGCATATCGCACAGTACATTCAAATTCTCCATTACTTGTGTCTTTGAGATTAGGCCTAACTACCAAGGTAACCGGCGCCGGAGCCCGTGAGGGCGGAGGGCACAAGCAAGGGCCATGAAAATGCCGAAGGCATGGCCCTTGGTTGCGTCCGCGTTGACCTGACAGTTAGGCTGGGGCGCGAAGTAGAGAGCGTGGAGCACACAGCAACCTGGCCGTGGTTTGATAAATAGTGATGCTGCACAGATGCTCCCTTTGATGTTTTGAGGTTGTGCGCAAAATTTTAATGCCTATTGATTTATTGATGGATATCAAGTGGGCCTCTTGGGGGGGAGGCGAAAGCCAACTCCGAAATAAAAGCTTTTGTTGAGGGGTTCTGGATACTTCGCTGAAACTATGGCAGGTTGCAGGCATTTTGAGAATGCACTCTCTTCTTTCCAAAGAACTGTGCTTACAGTGCCTGCCGCTTGAACAATGAAAACAAAATCAACACGAGCCGGCCTGTCTTCCCCGATAGCTTTGAGGCAGTTTGGGGTGGCTGAGACTAGTATTTTTCTAAAAGCAGGTAGCATTTGTGTTTCATACCATTCTACCTCTGCTGCGTTCGTTGAGTGCCCAAGGGATTTTTGCTCCGCTTCGTCATAGGTTTCTGCTGCAATGCAAAAGCTGGCGAGTAGCATTGGTAGAGTCGCAACGTATATTCTTGGAATTCTGAAATCCATGGTTTTCCTTTTCTTGTCAATCGGTTGGTTTATTTTGTGTGCCTGGTGCTGTTGATATGTGCCGTTTTCGAAGAGGCCTAACTACCAAGGTAACCGGCGCTGGAGCCCGCCAGGGCGGAGGGCACAACCAAGGGCCATGAAAATGCCGAAGGCATGGCCCTTGGTTGCGTCCGCGTTGACCTGACAGTTAGGCTGTGGCGCGAAGTAGAGGGCGTGGAGCACACGGCCAACGTGCCGTGGTTCGATGAACAGTGATGCTGCACAGACGCTCCCTTTGATGTTTGCAGAGAGTCTGCCAGACGCGCGGTCTTGGTGGAAGACCACCGAACGTGTTTGGCCAAAAGGCCGATGGCGAATGGCACTTTGGCGCCCCTCGATGCTGAGCTGACTGCCGCAGGACAGGCAGCCCACAAGGCCGATGGCATGTGGCACTTGTGCGCCGCTGATGGGTGAGCAGGCTGCCGGAGGACAGACAGCCAACCAGAGCGGCGAAAGTAAGACCCCATGCGGGCCGTGCTGCTGATTCGGCGCGCGTTGAAACCTGTCAAAAAGCCTTAGCCGACGCCGCGAAACCAGAATTCCAGAGCCTTCCGAAAACCGCTCATTTGACTTCCAGAGAGTTTCGGAAACGAAGGCCTAACTACCAAGGTAACCGGCGCCGGAGCCCGCCAGGGCGGAGGGCACAAGCAAGGGCCATGAGAATGCCGAAGGCATGGCCCTTGGTTGCGTCCGCGTTGACCTGACAGTTAGGCTGGGGCGCGAAGGAGAGGGCGTGGAGCACACGGCAAACTGGCCGTGGTTCGATGAACAGTGATGCTGCACAGACGCTCCCTTTGATGTTTGCAGAGAGTCTGCCAGACGAGCGGTCTTGGTGGAAGACCACCGAGCGTGTTTGGCCAAAAGGCCGATGGCGAATGGCACTTTGGCGCCCCTGGATGTTGAGGTGACTGCCGCAGGACAGGCAGCGGCGGCCACAGCATTCAACCGTTTGCAGCTCTCTCTGCCACGCAAAGCTGACTTCTTCGAGAAGAAGGATGGCAACTACTACTAGATCAACTTCAACCTGAGAAAATTTTCTGCAACCTGGTCTAGCTTGTAAGCTGTTGAATTTAAAAGAGTTATTTGCTTTTGCTGGCTGGAGATGCTCTGAAACAGCCCATAGTGGAATGATTTTGAACGAATAGGAGCTGTGGCTCCGTATAAATGGCTATGTGTGAACTCGCTGTAGACATGGACATGCTGCCAAAGAAGCAAACGCCACCAGACCCGTACGGCTCATTCCGTAATGATCGAGAGCGGCTGTGGGCAATGATCTCTCGCGACCTACGCTTCGTCTTGATCTCGTATTTTTTGTTTACCGGGGGCAGCAAAGTTCCCTGGTCATATGTTGCTCGCATGCTGGGGCTTTGAGGCCTAACTACCAAGGTAACCGGCGCCGGAGCCCGCTAGGGCGGAGGGCACAACCAGGGCCATGAAAATGCCGAAGGCATGGCCCTTGGTTGCGTCCGCGTTGACCTGACAGTTAGGCTGTGGCGCGAAGTGGAAGGTTTTATAAACTGGCATGCTCTGAGTTTTCTATTTTTTCAGAAGCACTCGGGTAGCAATTTTTATCAATTGCACTGATTGGCTGTGGCTGGCAAGTTTTTTGAATTTCTAAGTATTAAATATTCTTCGCATCGTGGGCTTGGTAAGAATACTCCAATTAGGATGTAAATGGCGGCAATTAAGAGGCCTGCGCCTAGGATTTTACCCTTATTCCTAAAAAGAAAAAATGCTGCAAACCCACAGGCAATAAATGTCAGGCTTATAAGTGCATGGTAATTTCCGTAGTAGATCCAATCATACTTGGTGGCTGCCGAAAACTTTATGAGCCATGGCGAAAAAAATGGGATCAATAAAGTCACTGACCTCGCAATATTTTTCACCCGCCCCGACGAATCTGCTTGTGTGTTCATGAGAGCCTAACGCTCGCGGTAAGCCGCGCCGGAGCGAAGCGGAGGGCACCCACAGCGCAGCTGTGGGCGTCGGCTTGACCAAATGGTTAGGCAACTGGAACTGCTCATGCTTTCCCTGTTAATTGACCCATTGGATCACTTGCTGTGCGTGGCGCATGACTACGAACCAAAGAACGCCAACAGCTATCCAGGTCAGGAGCGCTCGACTGCTTGCTCTTAGCTCCAAAGGCCATGCAGCTTTGTAGAGCACCCAAGTATTGAGCATAAGGCAGGAGAGAAGAATGGGTAGTACCGCGAACGCGAAGTAGATGCCGTCTCCCGGGCCTGCCTCATCCGGACTCCCGACGATTGGCTTGGTGGCCACCAGATAAAGGGCCATGCCAAGTAAGTTTAGGACTATCCAACCAGCGCGGTGCATGATGAGTTGCCTAACTACCAAGGTAACCGGCGCCGGAGCCCGCCAGGGCGGAGGGTACAGGCAAGGGCCATGAAAATGCCGAAGGCATGGCCCTTGGTTGCGTCCGCGTTGACCTGACAGTTAGGCTGGGGCGCGAAGGAGAGGGCGCGGAACACACGGCAAACGTGCCATGGTTCGATGAACAGTGATGCTGCATAGACGCTCCCTTTGATGTTTGAGAGCAGTGTGCCAGACGCTGTGATGGCTTGGCTACCACCTGGGTCGTGGAAGATGCCTGGCAGTGATGGCGGAGCCATGACTGCGGGATGTTCGCGTGGCGGCTTGCCGCGACGCCAAACCTTGCCCTGTGTTGCGACGATGGCGTGTGGCACTTTGGCGCCGCGCGGTGGTGAGCAGGCTGCCGAAGGACAGGCGGCCGGCCTGAGCGGCGAAAGTAAGACCCCATGCGTGCGGTGCTGCAGGTTCGGCGCGCGTTGAAACCGTTCAAAAGGGTAAGGCAGTGGAGGCCAAACCAGGTTTCCAGAGCCTTCCGCAAACCGCTCATTCGACTTCCAGAGAGCTTCGGAAACGAAGGCCTAACTACCAAGGTAACCGGCGCCGGAGCCCTTTAGGGCGGAGGATACAACCAAGGGCCATGAAAATGCCGAAGGCATGGTCCTTGGTTGCGTCCGCGTTGACCTGACAGTTAGGCTGGGGCGCGGAGTGGAAGGTTTTTGCATAAATTATTCCTGTAATTGAAGTATTGCGCTTCAGGTGTCAATATGCGCACTAAAAAACTCTTTGGTGGATTTTTGAAAATTGAAGTCTAGATATTGGAAATAATTGACAAAGTAGCAAGGCCGGTTGCGGCAAATAGAAGCATTTTCCCTGCTTTGCGGATGGATTCTAGCTTCTGCGGGGTGGGGGTTGCCTTGCTGCCTATAAAAAGGGTTTCAGGTTTCAGTAAAAACAGCAAACCTATTGCAGCAGGGAGTATGGCGCCAAAAATTGTCATGGTGTGATTTGTTGAGGGTTTTGATAGTTGTTCTGAATGTCTTTTTCGGGGAGCCTAACTACCAAGGTAACCGGCGCCGGAGCCCGTCAGGGCGGAGGGTACAACCAAGGGCCATGAGAATGCCGAAGGCATGGCCCTTGGTTGCGTCCGCGTTGACCTGACAGTTAGGCTGGGGAGCGGAGTGGAAGGTTTTGATAGTGCGGCTGCCTGCATTTTTGAGTGTTGCACTTCACGTGTCAATCTGTGCGATCCGGTAGGGCGGTTTTTTTATGCCTGATTGCATGGAATTCGTGCTTCCCTTGTTGGTAAATCACGGTGTTTCGAGGCGGTGGGCAAAGATGAGCAATGCCGTAATCGAGAGCCAAACCAATGCAGTGGCAAGTACACTTTTCTCCGATTCATGGTTGGTCCAGAGTGCGTGCCCCATAATCTTTGATGTTCCTCGCGATCCTGCGATAAAGCCGACTGCGGCGGGTAGCGCCAGCATGACGTATGGCGCTAGTTCACTGCTCCCATAAATCGATCGGATGTGAGTAGCGAACCGCCAAGAGCTGGAGTCCATCGCAAGAAAGAGGACCAGCCCAATGTTGAAGAACACAGGGGTCAAGAGCGCCGACGAAATTCGATCGCCTAATGAGGCCGAATCGGAGCTTGTACGTTGCGTTTTGGAGGCCCGAGGCATGTGTAGTGGGGGGGTACAGAGGGCCTAACTACCAAGGTAACCGGCGCCGGAGCCCTTCAGGGCGGAGGGTACAAGCAAGGGCCATGAGAATGCCGAAGGCATGGCCCTTGGTTGCGTCCGCGTTGACCTGACAGTTAGGCTGGGGCGCGAAGTGGAAGGTAGTTGAATTGCTCAAGCTCGATGGCCTTTTCCCTATTGCTGTTTTAGAAGGTAGTTCGGCTTTTCGCAAGAAGCATCCGTTTCAACCAAGAAGGTTCCTTGCCTTCTCGGGGCACGGATGAGCTTGGGATCATAGGGACGTATTTGCACTCTACACCGTGGGAGAAAAGCTGAGAATATGACTTCCTTCTTGTTAAGAAAGACGGCCAAGTTTGGAGATGAGTCATCGGGCTTGGCATAGGGAAGCCAGAAGCACTGCCAGGCGGAGAGTCCCAAGACTTCGCAAGCCTCCTCTTTTGGAAAGTACGCTCCAAAGATTGCGAACTCGTCCCAAGCGGCTGCGACGGCGGAGTCAAGCTGGATAGAGCCTCCCACCCGCTGTGCCGCGAGCTGTTGAAGGTGGTCGCTAAAAGACGTACGGCTTGAGCAGCCAAGCAAAATTGCGGTAGATGCAAATGCAGCGACAAGTTTGTGGTTCATAAAACTTGCGTATGTTTTTTGCGGCTGTTCGAAGAGAGCCTAACTACCAAGGTAACCGGCGCCGTAGCCCGCTAGGGCGGAGGGCACAACCAAGGGCCGTGAAAATGCCGAAGGCATGGCCCTTGGTTGCGTCCGCGTTGACCTGACAGTTAGGCTGGGGCGCGAAGGAGAGGGCGTGGAGCACACGGCAAACGTGCCATGGTTCGATGAACAGTGATGCTGCACAGACGCTCCCTTTGATGTTTGAGAGCAGTGTGCCAGACGCCCCGGCCTGGTGGAAGACCACCGATGTTGTTGAGCCAAAAGGCTGATGGCGAATGGCACTTTGACGCCCCTGGATGTTGAGCTGACTGCCGCAGGACAGGCAGCCCACAAGGCCGATGGCATGTGGCACTTGGGCGCCGCTGATGGGCGAGCAGGCTGCCGAAGGACAGACGGCCAACCAGAGCGGCGAAAGTAAGACCCCATGCGTGCCGTGCTGCAGGTTCGGCGCGCGTTGAAACCGTTCAAAAGTGCAAGGCAGTGGAGGCCAAACCAGGTTTCCAGAGCCTTCCGAATACTGCTCATTCGATTTCCAGAGAGCTCCGGAAACGAAGGCCTAACTACCAAGGTAACCGGCGCCGGAGCCCGCCAGGGCGGAGGGTACAACCAAGGGCCATGAGAATGCCGAAGGCATGGCCCTTGGTTGCGTCCGCGTTGACCTGACAGTTAGGCTGGGGCGCGGAGTGGAAGGTTTTTGCATCACACCTACCTGCAGTTTTGAGTGTTGCACTTCACGTGTCAATCCGCGCCAGGATTATTTTGACTGGAATGCATCTTCGAGTTCATACAAAGCAGAAAGTAGAGCGGATTCGCTAGGCGTGCCTTCTAGTGCGTCGATGTGATGCCTAACAAGGTAGTACTCTGACTCACCCTTGATCTTGCCTCGTGAAATGATCTTTCGAAGTCTCTCTAGCTCCTTAGCTTGCAAATCTGGCGCGTGTCGTTGAAGCGCCGATGAGAGTGCTTGATTGGCGAAGCTTCGGATATGTTCAGGAAGCACTCGTAGTAGCAGCGGAGTCTCGCGAATGCCTTGTTCAATGCCTGATGCGATTGCAGATTTTGTAACGACGCCAGCCTCCAGGGCAAGCACATAGTCCCGTTTCGCGTTTTCCCAGCTCTCGTTGAGGCGAACGATGAACTCGTGTTGTTCGTTCCCAAGCTGCTGATGGAATTCATCTAGCACTGCTGTAAGTCAATCAAATTTCGTCATCTTGGATATCGCCTGAGCGTAGTCGGCCTAACTACCAAGGTAACCGGCGCCGGAGCCCGTGAGGGCGGAGGGCACAACCAAGGGCCATGAGAATGCCGAAGGCATGGCCCTTGGTTGCGTCCGCGTTGACCTGACAGTTAGGCTGGGGCGCGGAGTGGAAGGTTTGCATAGTACGAATGCTAGCTTTCTGGGTGTTGTGCTTCACATCTCATTCCACGAGTTTAGGCCTCAGCGTACGTACTGTCGAATGCTCAGGCAGCGCGCGCTCTCCGGATGTAGGCTCGAATGCCCTCAGCTGAATTGAAAGGATCTGGGCCCACAAAGGTCAGAACTTCATCGATAGCCTCGTCCAAGATGGCATGGTGGTCGGGGGCGGCAGAAACGAGCGAGTAGACCCCATTACGGACCACGAACAGGCCGTGTTTGTTCGGAACAGAGAACCTGGGCTCGAGCGGGTCGCCACGGTCATTCCAAAATAGCCAGACGGCGGCTTCTACGTCCAAACCTTCGCAATAGGCGACAGCCTCCGCCTCGCTCAAGAATGTCATGAGAGTGCGCTCTTCTGTTTCGACGGCGAAGATCATGAGGCCTAACTACCAAGGTAACCGGCGCCGGAGCCCGCCAGGGCGGAGGGCACAACCAAGGGCCATGAAAATGCCGAAGGCATGGCCCTTGGTTGCGTCCGCGTTGACCTGACAGTTAGGCTGGGGCGCGGAGTGGAAGGTTTGCGCATTACGACGATCT
>NZ_JBBPEV010000010.1 GCF_038069945.1 Aquabacterium sp. A3
GCGCACCCTTTGACGTGCGTTTCAGCGTCATGGGGGCTGGTCTGCGATGCATTCGGCTCATTTGTCGAAGCGATCACGCCGCCTGTTGCCTCGCAAACGAGTTGTTCAGACCTTCCCTAGCTTTGCGTACCGTCACTTATTGCACTGAAAACGAGGAGACCCCGACGTAGGCAGAAAGCGACACGGGCGGCGCTTGCCAGGCGCTGCGACCATCCTTCTGTGTTGCATTCCGCGTCCCGCTGTCATGCCTATGTCATACCGACGATCCACCATCCTTTCATGATCGATCTGTAGATCAAAGTTACTTATTGATTACATGATCGAATCAGCATGCCGGAAGGAGCCGCAGTTTGCCCTCCCGATTATTCGTTGGAAGACCTTGGAGCATCACCATGTTTGCAGAGCAGCAACGCGAATATCTCGACAAGGGATATACGAAGATTGAAAGCTTTTTCTCCGCGGAGGAAGTAGCGAAGATTCTTGAAGACGTCAAGCAAATTGAATTGGGAGCTATTGGCGTAGCTTCGGACAATGAGATTTACCAGTTCGAAAAGAAGAATGGCGAGACGACGAAGCTACTGCGTCGCGTCGAGAATCCTCACCTTTATTTCGATGCAATAGATTCTTTGGTCAGGTCGGAAAAAATCGTCGATTTGCTTCGGCATTTCCTGGGCGAAAACATCCGTTTGCACAATAGCAAAATCAACTTCAAGCCGCCATCAGGCGCGCCAGTCCAGTGGCATCAGGACTGGGCATTCTATCCCCACACAAACGATGATTTTCTTACTCTCGGAATTTTCCTCGACGAGACAAGTGAGAAAAATGGCGCGATGGCATGCTTGCCAGGCTCCCACAAAGGAAAAGTGTACGACCACCGGAACGTCGAGACGGGCGAGTTTTGCCACGCGATCTCTCGCTCCAACTGGGACGAAGCGCTCGACCCGACAGAAGGGGAGTTACTGACGGGACCCGTAGGAACTGTCACGTTGCATCACGTCCGGACCCTTCATGGTTCAGGCCCAAACCACTCAACGATCAGGCGGCGTTTTCTGCTCATCGGCTATGCCGCGGCTGATGCCTGGCCACTTCTGGGCTGTGGCAACTATGGGGATTATGAAAGCCTCATGGTCTCTGGCCGATCCACCGTATTCCCGCGCATGGTGGAACTCCCTTTGACTGTCCCGTATCCGTTGTCGATGTACGGTGATCGCATCTTTGAAAGTCAACGAGCTTTGACTCAAAAGTACTACTGAAGTCTTTAACTCACTGAGGTCATAATGCAAGTTTTTACTCTGTTTTCGAAATTCAAGAAGGCGTTAACGCGCGCCATTCTTGCCTTTATCGCCACAATCATAGTGTGCACACCCGCGCAGGCAGCTGAGGTTGTCAATGGTAAACTTCACCTGCGTTTTGCAATTGCGCCGTTGCGTCCAACGCCTAGCCAGACCATCAAAGAGTTTGAGCCGATATTCAAGTATCTCGCCGACCAGCTCGGCGCGACCTATGAAATCGTCTCCCCGGAAAGCTGGGCGGCAATATCTGTGGCAATGACAAATGGCCATGTCGATGTGGGCTGGCTCGGACCCTGGGGCTATGTCTTGTCGAATAAAAAGGCCGGCACCGAAGTGATTGCAACGGCCAAGTACCGCGGGAAGCCGTTCTACAAAGCCCTCATTGTCGGTCGCGCCGATCTGCCGATCAAAAAATGGCCCGAGGACGCGAAGGGTTTGAAGCTGTCACTCGGTGATCAGGGCAACACTTCTGGCTGGCTCATCCCGATGGCGTACTTCAAGAGCATCGGCATCGACCCTAAGAGCTATTTTGAATATCGTGAAGGTGCCACGTTTGGCCAGAACGAATCATGGATTCAGCAGGGACTGATCGACCTCGGATCCGATATGGATCGGGGCCGGAACGGGATGATCGAAGCGGGTCAAATCGATCCTTCGAAGTCCAAGATCGTGTGGGAATCCAGCAAGCTGCCGAACGACGCGATATCCGTGCCGAAGGATTTTGATCCTGCTCTGAAAGCGCGCATCACGAAAATACTGACGTCCTTGTCCGAAGAGAAAGCACAGTCGCTGATGGGCTCGGGCTATAACGGCTTCGTGAAGGCAAAGCACAGCGATTACAAGGTAATCGAAGACGCCGGCCGCATCCTGGGAAAACTATAAAGCACGAGGGGTCCGTTCTTGGATGAGGGCAGCGGACGACAAGGTGGACTGACGCACGCCAGCTCCTTGTCTCCGCTGCACGAACATACGGGCGCGCATCGCGATACCACAGAGGATGAACCAATGAATCAGCGAATCGAAGAAGTCATGCTGGCTAATGTCAAGAGGGACGTAGCCAGGAGAAAGCGGCATTTTGCAACGTCGGTCGTAGTACTCAGTTTGCTGGCAGTGGCCTGGTACGTGTGTCAGATAGAATTCCAGAAGCTAGGCGCCGGTTTACCGAGACTATGGTCATTCGTCGTGCAGATGTTTCCACCCGACCTGAGCGACCTGGACGTCATTCTAAAAGGGGCTGGCGAGACGCTCGCCATGGCGACGATTGGCACGATATTCGCCACAATCATGGCATTTCCGCTGGCACTCATGGCTGCGCGTAATACCTGTCCGAACAAGTGGACCTATCGGGTATCCCGCGCCATCCTGAACGCCAGCCGCGGCACGGAGACATTTGTCTTTGCACTTGTATTTGTAGCAGCAGTGGGCTTCGGTCCGTTCTCCGGCGTACTGGCCATTACTTTCCACATGGTAGGGGCAATCGGCAAAATGTTTGCTGAAGCCATCGAGACCGTTGACCAAGGGCCATTGGATGCGCTCGCCTTGACCGGTGCCAGCAGGGCAAAGATTATCCGCTACGGTCTGATCCCGGATGTTATGCCGCACCTGATCGCGAGCGTTCTATACATTTGGGAATTCAGTGTCAGAACGTCCACAGTACTGGGCATCGTAGGCGCAGGTGGAATTGGGCAGACCCTGAAAGATACTGTGGACTTGTTGGAATTCAACAAGATGATTACGGTACTGGCGGTTATATTGCTGATGGTGTCGGCAATCGATTTCATCAGTGACCGGCTCAGGCACTTGATATTGGACACAAAACGCGAGGGATTCGAAACTCTCCCTGCGAATAACTGATTGCTTCACATATTACTGGATGGGCGGTTCGCAATGAAAGATGTAGCGTTGCAGTTAAAGAATGTCGGTAAGTCATACGGCAATAAAGTTGTCCTGGAATCGATTGACTTCGAAGTACGTCACGGCTCAATGGTTGCCTTGCTCGGCACAAGCGGGGCAGGGAAGTCGACGCTTTTCCGATGTCTCACTGGCCTTGAGCCGATTGACTCCGGTTCTATCGTGGCGCTCGGAGAATCCATACATGAACTGTCTCCGGCGCGTCTGCGGGCAGTACGTGGCCAGATCGGGTTCGTGTTCCAACAACTGCACCTGGTGAAAAGGTTCTCAGCACTCGAGAATGTATTGGGTGCGCGTCTGGCAGAGATGCCCATTTGGCGCGTCACATTGAAAAGCTTCAGCCGGGCTGACAAAGTGCTCGCGTTCGAATGTCTGGACCGGGTCGGCATGCTCGATTATGCAAACACGCCTACGCAACTGCTGTCAGGCGGTCAGCAACAGCGTATTGCGATAGCGCGAGCCTTGGCGCAGAAGCCCAAGATTATTATTGCGGACGAACCCGTCTCCAGCCTCGATCCGCTGACGGCGCGCTCGGTTCTGCAAACGCTGAAAGCCGCGGCTACAGATCTTAATGTCGCGGTCCTGTGCAGCCTGCACCAGGTAGACCTGGCACTTGAAGTGTCTGATCGAGTCGTGGGATTGCGGGATGGGCGAATCAGTTTGAATATGGCTAACCAACCGAATGATCAAGGCATGATGCAAAAGATACGATCCATTTATCAGCAGCGTGCCGTACACAGCGACAGAGACGAGCCGTTGCAGCGGCATGTCGCGTAGTTCGTTCCTCAGAGGTCCCATGAAACCAAGAATCGTAACAACGCATCGAATCCACCCTGACACGCTGGCCCTCCTTGAGACCGCCGCTGAAGTAATTTCCAATCAGTCCGATTCAACCATGTCGCGGGAAGAGGTACTGTTGCGCACCAATGATGCGGACGGGATGATGGTGTTTATGCCGGATAGCATAGATGCGGATTTTCTATCCGCGTGCCCCAATCTGAAGGTCATCGGCGCCGCGCTTAAAGGATATGACAACTTTGATGTCGAGGCATGTACCCGCCATGGGATTTGGTTTACGATTGTTCCTGATTTGCTTACGAGTCCCACAGCTGAACTAACGATTGGCCTGTTGCTGAGCATCACACGGAATATGCTGCAAGGTGATAATTACATTCGATCACGCCAGTTCAATGGTTGGACCCCGCGGTTTTATGGCACAGGTTTGACGGGTAAAACCGCCGGCATCATTGGGACGGGAGCGGTCGGGCGGGCGGTCGCAAAGCGGCTGGCCGCCTTCGATATGCAAATTCAGTACACGGATCCGCAGCCTTTGCCGCAAGAGTCGGAAAGGGCATGGAATGCGAGCAGAACATCGCTGGACCAGCTATTGGCGACAAGCGATTTCATCATTCCCATGCTGCCGATGTCGTCAGATACCCACCACACCATAAATGCTCGGGCATTAGACCGCATGAAGCCCGGTGCGTACCTCGTCAATGCCTGTCGCGGCTCCATCGTAGATGAGCGGGCCGTGGTGCATGCGCTTCGGACGGGGCATCTGGGCGGTTACGCCGCAGACGTCTTCGAGATGGAGGAATGGGCGCGTCCCGACAGGCCGCATTCTATTCCTGACGAATTGCTTGATCCTGCTTTACCCACATTCTTTACGCCTCACCTGGGTTCGGCGGTCAAATCGGTACGGATGGAAATCGAGCGTGAAGCCGCCCTCAGTATCCTCGAAGCGTTGCAAGGGCGCATTCCACGCGGAGCGGTCAACCATGTTGGAGCGGGGAGATGACTGAGTGATTAATCTCGATCACGTTGAGAGTTTTCTGGCCGTAGTCGCAGCCGGGGGCTTCCGCGACGCCGCAAAACAACTCGACATTTCGCAGTCGACGGTGACGCAGCATATCAAGAAGCTTGAAGAGTCGCTTAAGATGGAAGTGATCGTGCGAAGCAATGCCGGTTGCAGCTTGACAGCCGAGGGTGAAACTTTTTTGCCGTATGCGCAACAGCTCGTCAACCTGGCGTGTAAAGCCGGAACTCTATTTGAAAAGAAAGATGAAATCACGATTGGTGCGAGTTCTAACACGGGCATATACTTGCTTCAGCCATATATAAAAGAGTTTGAAGAGCGAACGCCATTTTCAGTCAAGGTGGTCATCGATAGAAACGAGGCGATAGCGCGGACCATAGAGAATTACGACCTGGACATCGCTGTCGTCGAAAGATGGGACGAGCGCCCGGGATTCGCTGCCAAGCTGTGGCGACGAGAAGAGCTGGTACTTATCGTACCGCTGGGGCATCCGTGGGCGGGCATGCGGAGTGTTGGGCCGAACCAGCTTGAAAACCAAGTCTTGATCGGAGGCGAGGCGGGCTCGGGCACCGGACGGGTCCTTCGGCAGTATCTCGGTACACGGGCAAATACGCTGAGTGTTTCCTTGCAACTGGGCAGTACCGCCGCTGTAAAAAGTGCTGTGCAGGCAGGACTGGGGATATCAGTCGTGATGAAAGCGTCCGTCGAGAACGAGTCCCGACTTGTCTTGTTTTCAACGGTTCCCTTTGAGGGCGATCCGCCCCGGAAGGAGATCTACATCGTGTTTCGGAATGGCATGCTGAAGCATCCGTCCATCGCTGCTTTCGTCGACATACTTTTGAGCCGTCCGCACTAAATCGGCTTGTGAGCTCGGCTTGTAATGCCGCCGCCGACCCTGGGCGCCGAAGTTCGGGCTGTGGCGTCGCCACACCGATTCTTTCCACGGCAGCTTCGGCTACGACGGAGTGAAAGATATGGGCGAGGGCAACAAACAAAATAGCCAGTCAAACGACTGGCTCTTGAAATTTTGAGGACAAAACCTTTGAAGTCTAGCCTCTCATCCCGATAAAGTGACCTGCTCCGTTTTTTCATACCACCGCCATTTGGGAAATGGCATGGATTGATAAACAGTTCCTCAAGCTTTGGGCCATTTGCAACGGCGTCAGGTAGCCCAAGCTGGAATGCGGTCGTACCTCGTTGTAATGGCGCCGCCAATCCGCGATGACGATTCTGGCCTCGATCCGGTTGCGAAACCATTCCAGACTGAAGCACTCGTCACGCAGTTTGCCATTGAAACTTTCGGTGGTGCCGTGCTGCCATGGCTTGCCCATAGCGGGGATACCGAAAAGCTAACTCCTTCAGCAGAAGTTTGCCTGCCGGAGCCTCTCTTCGCTGTGAGATGGTATCGGTTGCGCAGGTACAGATTAGACGGTATTGAGCTGGTACTGTGCAGGGCCATAGACCGACGCCCGCATCGCCCCATACAAGCTTATTAATAACTCGTAATCTCGCAGTAAGGTCAACTACAACTTGGCAGCCTTTCGGACAACTCCGAGTTTAGTTTGATCTCGGTGAACTCTTGGCGGCGGTTGGCTCAGCAACTGGGCATCCCGAGTTCGACACCAAAACGTCAATTTTTCGGTTTTTGCGAAGCCTCCTTCATATGAATCAACAACTTACGTGCGCCTGCGCGAAGGTTTTGTAGTGGCAACTTTGAAGTTTATTTGTGGCGCAATGGCCGCGTCGTTGCGCTACACTCAATGTAATAACTCTGCGGCAACGACGCGCTGCCGCAGAAATATCCTCCGTCACCTACGATCCGACCGCTTTGAAGGCTCAAAAACCCAGTTTCGACCCCAAATAACCCCTTCTGTAGTGGCACGTTGATAAGGTCACCCTAGTCAAATCAATCACTTACAGCATTTGGTGTCGAACTCGGGGGGCATCCAGGCCCCGGTTGCTAGCGTTGTAAGCCCACACAACAAACTGCTCCAGCAGTCTTTCGTTCTCGACCTTAAGCCGGGCATTTTCGGCCTCAATACGCTCAAGACGTTCTAAAAGCGCCTGTGCTTCTGTAGCTCCCAAGCCAAGGGAGCTTTTTGACCGAGCATTTGGAAGCCCTGCAACGCGGCTCTTCGTTAATTGGAAGGCCTGCTTTATGCGAACCCGCTGATTTAGGGCTTGTCTTGTGTATCGGGCGTTAAGTCGTTGCTCGACAATCTCAATGAGTAATTCCCAAGTAAGCTTCCCCTCCCAGCCGTCGAGAATGCTAACTATGGCTTCTATATCCTGGTCTTCCAAGTTACGTGCTCGAACTTTCGGCCTATTTCTAGCCATCATTTTTCTCCATCGCGAGCATCAGGTTGCGCATGGTTTCAGTCGATATAATCGCACTAGGGAAGGTCTGCAAAACCCGCCGTCAAGGCGCGAGTCTTGCATGATGATGTCGTCAAGTTGATACGTGGCGCAAGGACATGAAGCAAGTCAGCCTGGGATTGAACCTGTCGACCAAGA
>NZ_JBBPEV010000011.1 GCF_038069945.1 Aquabacterium sp. A3
GGTGTCGTAGTAGCCCATGAAAAAAAATATTGCCTGACGGCACAAGTTGATGAGAGCCTAACGAATGGGCAGATGCCTGTGTTTGCGAAGAGCCTAACTACCAAGGTAACCGGCGCCGGAGTCCGCCAGGGCGGAGGGCACAAGCAAGGGCCATGAAAATGCCGAAGGCATGGCCCTTGGTTGCGTCCGCGTTGACCTGACAGTTAGGCTGGGGTGCGGAGTGGAAGGTTTTGATGGTACGATTGCCTGCATTTTGGGTATTGCACTTCACGTTTCAATCTGCGGGGTGGCCCTGGGTCAAGAGCGTATTGGGGCCCACAAGCTAGCGAAGACAGCAGACATTGCCGCCCATCCAACCCACTGAGCGATGGCTGAAATGTAGATACATACGCTGGCAAGACGGTGTTGTGTGAGGTTGTCGTATACCTTGGCAAGCATGTTGATCGCTGCGCAAGCGAGGGCGATGGTTGTCATCCACAGCGTCACGCTCGTTAGCACATATAGATTGCCTCGCTTGCTGTATAAGGTTATTTCGCTCACTGACAACGTGTATCCGGCTGCCGCAATAGCAGCAAAAGAAAGGGCGATATAGAACGCCAACTCTAAGTGTGTGTGATTCCTTTTGGCTGGAGGCGCGTCTGGCGCCTTTATCCACATCACCAGGGCGGTAGCCGTCAAGAATAGCGGGGCCAGTAGAAGCAGGGGAATTTTAGTTTTGGCAAGCGATATAAATATTTCAATGCTGACAATAAGTAGAATTACTGCGGCGGCTCTAATTTGCGTTGTCTTATTGATCGACAGTGAAAAAATTTTTACTGACGCGGGCTTGGGAGGTGAAAGCTGACCAGATTCTTGCAGCGGATCGTAGCCTGCAGGAAACCCACTTTTTGTCGGTTCATTGTTCATATGTGCCTCCTACGGCCTAACTACCAAGGTAACCGGCGCCGGAGCCCGTCAGGGCGGAGGGTACGACCAAGGGCCATGAGAATGCCGAAGGCATGGCCCTTGGTTGCGTCCGCGTTGACCTGACAGTTAGGCTGGGGCGCGAAGGAGAGGGCGTGGAGCACACGGCCAACTGGCCGTGGTTCGATGAACAGTGATGCTGCACAGACGCTCCCTTTGATGTTTGCGATCAGTGTGCCAGACGCCTCAGCCTGGTGGAAGAGCGCCGACGTTGTTGAGGCAGAAGACCGATGGCGAATGGCACTTTGGCTCCCCTGGGTGTTGAGCTGACTGCCGCCGGACAGGCAGCCCACAAGGCCGATGGCGTGTGGCACTTTGATGCCGCGCGGTGGTGAGCAGGCTGCCGAAGGACAGACAGCCAAGTAGAGCGGCGAAAGTAAGACCCCATGCATGCCGTGCTGCAGGTTTGGTGCGCGTTGAAACCGTTCAAAAGGGCAAGGCAGTGGACACCAAACCAGGATTCCAGAGCCTTCCGAAAACCGCCCATCTGACTTCCAGAGAGTTCCGGAAACGAAGGCCTAACGCCCAAGTTCAGGGGCGCCCATAAGGCGATGCCGAAGCGCGCAGCCGTGGAAGCGTCCCCTGCAACGCCCAGTTAGGCTGGTGAGCGGAGCTAGATGTGATGAAAGCGGGGTGCGTATGAGCTTCAAGCTTGCGTACGTCTGTGGTGGTTCAGTGCCCAAGCCGCAGCTATCAGAACGGCGCCTGCAGTCGCAGCGTCGATGATCGCCCCTTGAACTAAAGCTGACCATGCAGTGCTGGCGCAGTGTAGGAGGTTTGGCAGCTCAATCATCTCGCCTGGCTGTGCGCTACAGACAGACTGGATTTGACTGGCGGGTTTTAGCCTGAACGTGGATGGAAGTAGGCGAAGACCTTGAGTTGCAGCTAGCGCGGCGATGGTGGAGATAAGCCAGTGCCATTGAACGGGAAAGCGCTTGCTCGCGAAGATGTAGCTGAGGCCGAGCCAGGGGAGAAGAAGCAGCAGAACTGGGGCGCCGACCAGCGACGTGGCAACAGCCAAATCGGAAGCCGGCGACAGCCACAACAACAGAAACACCAGGGCTAAAAATGCTGCAGCAAGGGTCGCGGTTATGCAGCAATAGAGAACGAAGGCTTGACGTAGCAAGCGCGGGTAGTCTTTCACGCGTTTCTCCAGGAGCCTAACTACCAAGTTCAGGGGCGCCCACAAGGCGTGGCCGAAGCGATGGGACGTATGAGCGTCCCCTGCAACGCCCAGTTAGGCCAAGGTGCAAGTAGCAGGGCCTTTGCGCGACCAGCGAGCCCGAACACGAGGCGCCAGCCTGGTGTGTGCGATGTGCCGAACTGGCAGCCGCCGAAGTAAACCGTGCCACAACGCCTCCCTTTGCGTATGGCGTCAGCCATGCGCTGACGAATGCCTCAATTTAATGCACGTTCAACCTGCGCAGAAGAGCAGGGCGCCACTCAACCCGAGGTACTCGGTGGTGCGCACGACTGCCGAAGGACAGGCGGTCCATTTGGCGGTGGCATGTGCCGGCATGAAGCATTGCAGGTTCATCGCGCAAGCCGCCGAACCGTGTGTATTCGCGAGGGCCTAACTACCAAGGTAACCGGCGCCGGAGCCCTTCAGGGCGGAGGGCACAACCAAGGGCCGTGAAAATGCCGAAGGCATGGCCCTTGGTTGCGTCCGCGTTGACCTGACAGTTAGGCTGGGGCGCGTAGTGGAATGTCTAGATTTAACCACGGAGCATGCATTTTCAAGTGGCATGGCAGTAGCTCGCAACTTACTGAACCCTGGGCACGCCTGGCGTTCTATCGCCCCACGCCTCACCAATTGCGATAAGCCCAAGCAGCATGTGAAAGTCGTTTGCAAGCGGCAGTTGCTCTCGTACTGAAGGCATGTACTCTGCCCGACTTTCAATAATGCGCGCTGCATCCAAAATTATGGATACAACCTGCTTGGAGATGACGTGTTCTTGCTTGATTGCATTCGACTTCTCACACAAGTAGCGCTTCAGTTGGTTGAAGGCATCCGCATCAAATACTTCTGCAGCGATGAGGCGATGCACGGATTTTTGATGCAACTCTTGTAGCTCGAGGTCGAATTCACTGGCGCTCATGTTTATCAATAAATTGGGTGAAAGTACAAGCGGGATTGCGATTGGAGAGGCCTAACTACCAAGGTAACCGGCGCCGGAGCCCGCCAGGGCGGAGGGCACAAGCAAGGGCCATGAAAATGCCGAAGGCATGGCCCTTGGTTGCGTCCGCGTTGACCTGACAGTTAGGCTGTGGCGCGAAGGGGAGGGCGTGGAGCACACGGCAAACTGACCGTGGTTCGATGAACAGTGATGCTGCACAGACGCTCCCTTTGATGTTTGAGAGCAGTGTGCCAGACGCTGTCATGGCTTGGCTACCACCTGGGTCGTGGAAGATGCCTGGCAGTGATGGCGAAGCCATGACTGCGGGATGTTTGCGTGGCGGCTTGCCGCGACGCCAAACCTTGCCCTGTGCTGCGACGATGGCCTGTGGCACTTTGGCGCTGCACAGTGGCGAGCAGGCTGCCGAAGGACAGACGGCCGGCCTGAGCGGCCAAAGTAAGACCCCATGCGTGCCGTGTTGTCGGTTAAAAGCGCGTTGAAGCCGTTCAAAAGGGCAAGGCAGTGGACACCAAACCAGGATTCCAGAGCCTTCCGCAAATCGCTCATTTGACTTCCAGAGAGTTTCGGAAACGAAGGCCTAACTACCAAGGTAACCGGCGCCGGAGCCCGCCAGGGCGGAGGGTACAAGCAAGGGCCATGAAAATGCCGAAGGCATGGCCCTTGGTTGCGTCCGCGTTGACCTGACAGTTAGGCTGTGGCGCGAAGTAGAGGGCGTGGAGCACACGGCAAACTGGCCGTGGTTCGATGAGCAGTGATGCTGCACAGATGCTCCCTTTGATGTTTCCAGAGAGTTTGCCAGACGCGCGGACTTGGTGGAAGACCACTGACCTTGTTCAAGCAGAAGGCCGATTGCGAATGGCACTTTGGCGCCGCTGGATGTTGAGCTGACTGCCGCAGGACAGGCAGCCCACAAGGTCAATGGCATGTGGCACTTGTGCGCCGCTGATGGGTGAGCAGGCTGCCGAAGGACAGACCGCCAACCAGAGCGGCGAAAGTAAGACCCCATGCGTGCCGTTCTGTTTGTTTGGCGCGCGTTGAAACCGCTCAAGAAGCCCATGTTGTGGGCATAAAACCAGAAATTCCAGAGCCTCCCGAAAATCGCTCATTTGACTTCCAGAGAGTTTCGGAAACGAGGGCCTAACTACCAAGGTAACCGGCGCCGGAGCCCTTCAGGGCGGAGGGCACAAGCAAGGGCCATGAAGATGCCGAAGGCATGGCCCTTGGTTGCGTCCGCGTTGACCTGACATTTAGGCTGGGGCGCGAAGTGGAAGGTTTTCATAGTACGTGAGCCTGCAGTTGAATCTGTTGAAATTCACGTGTAGGGCTCAAATTGTATAAGTTGTGTTTTTAATAATTGCTTGTATTTTTTCTTCTTGGGTAATTGAAGCCATTTTTTAAGGCGTCAATGTCGATTAGGGAGGTAACGTAAGCTGCAATTAGTGGTGGGGTTGTAATTGCGAGGGTCCATGCAGCAAGATATGACGCAAGAACGCATAATGCCACTGATGCACTAAATGCTAGAAATACTATCAGATTTATGGCCTTGGCCCAGCTTTTTCTGAAGTTCTTGTTCGCATGTACAAACATTGCCAGGGGTGCGAAAAGTGCTACGAATAAAGTGATTAGCAACTCCGCTGAGCCTCCTTGCGTAAAGCTGTCTTTTGCTCCATACGCAAGTAGCCCAATTCCTGCGATTGAGTAGGAGGCGGCCACCACTTTAGCGATCTTGTCTGGCACTGATTTTGCCCTGATTTTTTTCATTTATCTCTATCGCGGGATGTGGTTTGACGTGAGCCTAACTACCAAGGTAACCGGCGCCGGAGCCCGCCAGGGCGGAGGGTACAAGCAAGGGCCATGAGAATGCCGAAGGCATGGCCCTTGGTTGCGTCCGCGTTGACCTGACAGTTAGGCTGGGGCGCGAAGTGGAAAGTTTTGATGGAGCGCTTTTCAGACTGGACCCCATGACACAGAGACTTTTTTTGGGGTTATGGCTCGAACCCCAGCAAAGCTAGATGAACTACGAATCAACTGCTCGAAGGCTCCACTGTCCTGCTTGCTTTTGCACCAAACGTTGCCACTTTTGATCGATGTAAGCCCAGCGGTCGGTTGGTAATGTGCAGTGACGCGTAGGTGGCTGATACCCGCATCGGTCGCGGCCCCGGCAGTGATGAACTGCCGCGTGATGTCAAACTCGAACGATGCACCCTGGCCCCAATCATAGGTGCCCCACTGAAAGAGAAGTTGATCGCCATCCTCTGGCGCAAGGCCTTTAATGGATACCTCTTTGAAGAACCCTACTGCTGTGGATGTGAGCAGCGAAGCGTCCACCGCTCCTTCTTGCCATCCGTGTTCAGCGGCATAAGCGAGAAAGAGTTCTTCAGATGATGCCGGTGTTGGTGTGTGCAGGGTGCAACCTTTCAGCCATTGCGGCAGCAATAGCGAGCCGGTTGTTATCAAGGCTGATCTTCTGTTCATGGGGAGCCTAACTACCAAGGTAACCGGCGCCGGAGCCCGCCAGGGCGGAGGGTACAAGCAAGGGCCATGAAAATGCCGAAGGCATGGCCCTTGGTTGCGTCCGCGTTGACCTGACAGTTAGGCTGG
>NZ_JBBPEV010000012.1:0-3406 GCF_038069945.1 Aquabacterium sp. A3
TAATTAGCCTGACGATGACCTACTTTCACACGGGAATCCGCACTATCATCGGCGCTGAGTCGTTTCACTGTCCTGTTCGGGATGGGAAGGAGTGGGACCAACTCGCTATGGTCATCAGGCTTGAACTGTTGTCCTGGACGGTGTTGGCCGGCCAGGCACCTTCGTAGAGTCGGCTGTACGTTTTGGGGTACAGGAATCAGCTGTATTGATTGCGTGTATCCAGACTTGCGTGAAGTCTTGGAGATCGGACGAACGTGCCTGAGCTTGAAGTCAGCTCCATGGTCTTGGCATGTCATCAAAGTTATAGGGTCAAGCCGCACGGGCAATTAGTATTGGTTAGCTTAACGCATTACTGCGCTTCCACACCCAACCTATCAACGTCGTGGTCTACAACGACCCTTCAGGGGGCTCAAGGCCCCGGCAAGACTCATCTTGAGACGAGTTTCCCGCTTAGATGCTTTCAGCGGTTATCTCTTCCGCACTTAGCTACTCGGCAATGCCACTGGCGTGACAACCGATACACCAGAGGTGCGTCCACTCCGGTCCTCTCGTACTAGGAGCAGGCTCTCTCAATCTTGCAACGCCCACGGAAGATAGGGACCAAACTGTCTCACGACGTTTTAAACCCAGCTCACGTACCTCTTTAAATGGCGAACAGCCATACCCTTGGGACCGGCTACAGCCCCAGGATGAGATGAGCCGACATCGAGGTGCCAAACACCGCCGTCGATATGAACTCTTGGGCGGTATCAGCCTGTTATCCCCAGAGTACCTTTTATCCGTTGAGCGATGGCCCTTCCATACAGAACCACCGGATCACTTAGTCCTAGTTTCCTACCTGCTCGACTTGTCAGTCTCGCAGTCAAGCACGCTTATGCCTATGCACTATCACCACGATTTCCGACCGTGGCTAGCGTACCTTCGAACTCCTCCGTTACACTTTGGGAGGAGACCGCCCCAGTCAAACTGCCCACCATACACTGTCCCCAATCCCGATTCAGGGACCAAGGTTAGAACCTCAAACACACCAGGGTGGTATTTCAACGTCGGCTCCATACGATCTAGCGACCGTACTTCAAAGCCTCCCACCTATCCTACACAGATCTGTTCAAAGTCCAATGTAAAGCTACAGTAAAGGTTCATGGGGTCTTTCCGTCTTTCCGCGGGGAGATTGCATCATCACAAACATTTCAACTTCGCTGAGTCTCGGGAGGAGACAGTGTGGCCATCGTTACGCCATTCGTGCAGGTCGGAACTTACCCGACAAGGAATTTCGCTACCTTAGGACCGTTATAGTTACGGCCGCCGTTTACTGGGACTTCGATCAAGAGCTTGCACCCCATCACTTAATCTTCCAGCACCGGGCAGGCGTCACACCCTATACGTCGACTTTCGTCTTTGCAGAGTGCTGTGTTTTTATTAAACAGTCGCAGCCACCGATTCTCTGCGACCTCTTTGGGCTCCGTTTGTTCAACTTCACCTACTTGAGGCACACCTTCTTCCGAAGTTACGGTGTCAATTTGCCGAGTTCCTTCTCCCGAGTTCTCTCAAGCGCCTGAGAATACTCATCACGCGCACCAGTGTCGGTTTGCGGTACGGTCGTCTATAGCTGAAGCTTAGTGGCTTTTCCTGGAAGCAGGGTATCACTCACTTCGTCTGCAAGCAGACTCGTTATCACCCCTCATCTAAGATCCCCGGATTTGCCTAAGGACCACGACTACAGGCTTGAACCAACTATTCCAACAGTTGGCTGAGCTAACCTTCTCCGTCCCCACATCGCACTATAGATCGGTACAGGAATATTAACCTGTTTCCCATCAGCTACGCATCTCTGCCTCGCCTTAGGGGCCGACTCACCCTACGCCGATGAACGTTGCGTAGGAAACCTTGCGCTTACGGCGAGGGGGCTTTTCACCCCCTTTAACGCTACTCATGTCAGCATTCGCACTTCTGATACCTCCAGCATCCTTTACAAGACACCTTCACAGGCTTACAGAACGCTCTCCTACCATATGCAATAAATTGCATATCCGCAGCTTCGGTAACTGGCTTGAGCCCCGTTACATCTTCCGCGCAGGACGACTCGATCAGTGAGCTATTACGCTTTCTTTAAATGATGGCTGCTTCTAAGCCAACATCCTGACTGTTTTAGCCTTCCCACTTCGTTTCCCACTTAGCCAATTTTAGGGACCTTAGCTGGCGGTCTGGGTTGTTTCCCTCTTGTGTCCGGACGTTAGCACCCGGTGCACTGTCTCCCAAGCTCGCACTCATCGGTATTCGGAGTTTGCCATGGTTTGGTAAGTCGCCATGACCCCCTAGCCATAACAGTGCTCTACCCCCGATGGTGATACTTGAGGCACTACCTAAATAGTTTTCGGAGAGAACCAGCTATTTCCAAGTTTGTTTAGCCTTTCACCCCTATCCACAGCTCATCCGCTAATTTTGCAACATTAGTCGGTTCGGACCTCCAGTACCTGTTACGGCACCTTCATCCTGGCCATGGATAGATCACTTGGTTTCGGGTCTACACCCAGCGACTAATTCGCCCTGTTCGGACTCGGTTTCCCTTCGCCTACCCTAGTCGGTTAAGCTCGCCACTGAATGTAAGTCGCTGACCCATTATACAAAAGGTACGCCGTCACCCGTTTCCAGGCTCCGACTTTTTGTATGCATGCGGTTTCAGGATCTATTTCACTCCCCTCCCGGGGTTCTTTTCGCCTTTCCCTCACGGTACTTGTTCACTATCGGTCGATTACGAGTATTTAGCCTTGGAGGATGGTCCCCCCATCTTCAGACAGGATTTCACGTGTCCCGCCCTACTTATCGTCCACTCAGTTCCACAATCAACTTTTTCCATACGGGGCTATCACCCACTGTGGCCGGCCTTTCCAGACCGTTCTGATAAGTCAATTGCTAAAGAGGACTAGGCTCCTCCGATTTCGCTCGCCACTACTTTCGGAATCTCGGTTGATGTCTTTTCCTCGAGCTACTTAGATGTTTCAGTTCACTCGGTTCGCCTCCATACCCTATGTATTCAGGTATGGATACCCTTGCGGGTGGGTTTCCCCATTCGGATATCTCCGGATCAAAGCTAATTTGCCAGCTCCCCGAAGCTTTTCGCAGGCTATCACGTCCTTCTTCGCCTGTAATCGCCAAGGCATCCACCACATGCACTTAGTCACTTGACCCTATAACTTTGACGACCATGCTGTACAGTCGTCGGTCAAGAACCATTTTGAGCGGGTGTGTCTGCACACACCCTTCACGTTTGCCGATCTTCAATTCTTTCATTGAAGTCTGGTGACGCAATCAATTGTCACTGGCGGCACGGTGTCCAACGCCCCTTTACGAACGATGAACTTTCCGCCAGCAACGCTGATTCGACTCTACGAATTTTTAAAGAGCA
>NZ_JBBPEV010000013.1 GCF_038069945.1 Aquabacterium sp. A3
CTACCAAGGTAACCGGCGCCGGAGCCCGCCAGGGCGGAGGGCACAAGCAAGGGCCATGAGAATGCCGAAGGCATGGCCCTTGGTTGCGTCCGCGTTGACCTGACAGTTAGGCTGGGGCGCGGAGTGGAAGGTTTTTATAGTACAGCCGCCTGCATTTTTGGGCATTGCACTTCACGTCTCAGTCCACGTGTGTCAATCCGCGCTGGGGTGATATGCGGGAAGCGAGAGGCGGCACTGGGACTCATTTTCGGCCTTGTTGCATGCGAAGCAGCAGGTAGAACGCGAAGCCAGTAGCTACGCCGGGTGCAATGCCCAACACTATGGCGATCCATCCGTGCTTGACGCCGGATGACTTTGCTTCATAAAGAACCCAAGAGGTGAGAATGGCCCAGCAGCTAATTGCGTCCAGTGCGTAACCTGATGCATACGGATTGACAAAGCCAGCGGCGAATGCGCCAACTACATCGGGGTTTTGCATCAATGGTGGCGCGACGATCCAGATGAACGCGGCGGCAAATGCAATGCCGATACCCGCAACAATCGATTTGAAGATTTGTGGAGTCATCACGATCGTGGTTTGAAGAGGCCTAACGCTGAGTTCACCGGCGCCGGAGCCCGTAAGGGCGCAGGGCACCAACATGGGCCATCAAAATCGCGAAGCGATGGCCCATGGTGGCGTCCGCGTGCAACGCCGAGTTAGGCTGGGGAGCGGAGTGGAAGGGGATGGAATAACACATGATCTGAATTTATGGGGGTTGCACTTCACGTGTCAATCCGCGCTGGTGGCAGATGAGATATTGCATAAGTTACTCACAACGTTTCATCCCGGGTAGCTTTTTTTCTGTAATGTTTTTATTTTCTGCGCATTTGGAGGATTGGCTGATGCAACGAATTTTGTAGCCCTTGTGCATCTTTGCTTTTTTGCCTTGTACACCTTGTGTGGCTGTGATGACCCAATTCACGACTGCTTGAGCATCTGCTTGTTCTTCGAGCGTATAGCCGGTCAAGAGATATCGAACTTTGCCTTCGTACATACGGCGAGCTAAGTTTGGCGCTAACGACGCCAAGGTTGGACCTCCTGCATCAAACAATAAGAAATGCTTAAAAGTAACAAGAGGCGAAGCCCAATCACCAACATGCTTGCTCGGAGCTATTCCGACCCACGTAATTTTCCCATCAATTCTATGTTTCCTGGCTTCTGATCCGATGCCGCCAATTCCTATGACGGCCTCATACTCAAGGTCACGTACTTGACCCATACAGTCGTTGATTCCAAATACCCCATCCTCATTGGGATCGCCTGTATGAGTTCGCTTATAGGTGAGAATGCGCATGGAATTTTGGAAGCCTAACTACCAAGGTAACCGGCGCCGGAGCCCGCCAGGGCGGAGGGTACAAGCAAGGGCCATGAGAATGCCGAAGGCATGGCCCTTGGTTGCGTCCGCGTTGACCTGACAGTTAGGCTGGGGCGCGAAGTAGAGGGCGTGGAGCACACGGCAAACTGGCCGTGGTTCGATGAACAGTGATGCTGCACAGACGCTCCCTTTGATGTTTCCAGAGAGTCTGCCAGACGCGCGGTCTTGGTGGAAGACCACCGAGCGTGTTTGGCCAAAAGGCCGATGGCGAATGGCACTTTGGCGCCCCAGGATGTTGAGCTGACTGCCGCAGGACAGGCGGCCCACAAGGCCGATGGCGTGTGGCACTTGGGCGCAGCGCGGTGGTGAGCAGGCTGCCGGAGGACAGACGGCCGGACTGAGCGGCCAAAGTAAGACCCCATGCGTGCCGTGCTGCAGGTTCGGCGCGCGTTGAAACCGTTCAAAAGGGTAAGGCAGTGGACACCAAACCAGGCTTCCAGAGCCTTCCGAATACTGCTCACTCGACTTCCAGAGAGCTTCGGAAACGAAGGCCTAACTACCAAGGTAACCGGCGCCGGAGCCCTTCAGGGCGGAGGGCACAACCAAGGGCCATGAGAATGCCGAAGGCATGGCCCTTGGTTGCGTCCGCGTTGACCTGACAGTTAGGCTGGGGCGCGAAGGAGAGGGCGTGGAGCACCCGGCAAACCTGCCGTGGTTCGATGAACAGCAGTGCTGCATAGACGCTCCCTTTGATGTTTGCGATCAGTGTGCCAGACGCCCCGGCTTGGTGGAAGACCACCGATGTTGTTGTGCCAAAAGGCCGATGGCGAATGGCACTTTGGCGCCCCTGGATGTTGCGCTGACTGCCGCAGGACAGGCAGCCCACAAGGCCGATGGCATGTGGCTCTTGGGCGCCGCTGTTTGGCTAGCAGGCTGCCGAAGGACAGACAGCCAACCAGAGCGGCGAAAGTAAGACCCTATGCGTGCTGTGCTGCAGGTTCGGCGCGCGTTTAAACCGTTCAAAAAGCCCATGCTGTGGGCATCAAACCAGGATTCCAGAGCCTTCCGCAAACCGCTCATTCGACTTCCAGAGAGTTTGGGAAACGAAGGCCTAACTACCAAGGTAACCGGCGCCGGAGCCCGCCAGGGCGGAGGGTACAACCAAGGGCCATGAAAATGCCGAAGGCATGGCCCTTGGTTGCGTCCGCGTTGACCTGACAGTTAGGCTGGGGCGCGGAGTAGAGGGCGTGGAGCACACGGCAAACTGGCCGTGGTTCGATGAACAGTGATGCTGCACAGATGCTCCCTTTGATGTTTGAGAACAGTGTGCCAGACGCTGTGATGGCTTGGCTACCACCTGGGTCGCGGAAGATGCCTGGCAGTGATGGCGAAGCCATGACTGCGGGATGCTGGCGCGGCAGTTCGCTGCTGCGCACTTCATGTCATTGAATACGCGCGCTCCACTTTGCTGACACGCACATGAAAGTGCTCATACCAAGTGGCGCGACCTTGCTCTTGGGCAGCAAGATGTTCGATGTCGGCCTTCCACGCTCTAATGGCCGCCTCGTCAGACCAGTACGAGACAGTGATGCCGAAGCCGCCAGCATCTCGGGCACTTTCCGCGCCGAGATAGCCGCGCTGACGCGAGGCAAGTTCAACCATGCGCTCGGCCATTACTGAGTAGCCTTGATTGCCTTCGGTTCGCTGAGATGAAAAGATGACTGCGTAATACGGCGGCTGCGGCGTGTTTGCGAAACTTGGCATGAGTTTAAGGGGGGCCTAACTACCAAGGTAACCGGCGCCGGAGCCCGCTAGGGCGGAGGGCACAACCAAGGGCCATGAGAATGCCGAAGGCATGGCCCTTGGTTGCGTCCGCGTTGACCTGACAGTTAGGCTGT
>NZ_JBBPEV010000014.1 GCF_038069945.1 Aquabacterium sp. A3
GGTGTCGTAGTAGCCCATGAAAAAAAATATTGCCTGACGGCACAAGTTGATGAGAGCCTAACGAATGGGCAGATGCCTGTGTTTGCGAAGAGCCTAACTACCAAGGTAACCGGCGCCGGAGCCCGTGAGGGCGGAGGGTACAACCAAGGGCCATGAGAATGCCGAAGGCATGGCCCTTGGTTGCGTCCGCGTTGACCTGACAGTTAGGCTGGGGCGCAGAGTGGAAGGTTTGTGCATTACTACTACCTGTAGTTTTGAGTGTTGCACTTCACGTGTCAATCCACGCCTGGTGGCAGGAGAGGCTGCGCTTCCATAGCTTCACTTCTGGGCAATGTGACGAGTGAATTGCTCGAATTGAGCAAGCTGTTCTCCTAGCGCAGCGCGAGGGACGATCACAGCTTGGATTGCATCAATGAACAAGTAGTAGTTTGTGTCGTCCGCATCCCAATCCAGGAAGCTCATCCAAAATGTTTCGGTCGTGCCCCTTTGTGTTTCTATCCGCAGCCCATCCGAGTTAAACGACATCACCTGTGGCGAGAGAAACGCGCCGTTGGGCAAGAGAGCACGCTTTCTCAGCAGTGCTTGTGACAGCTGTGGCTGCATAACCGCGAGAGCCAATGCCAGTGCCCCAGCGACGCCGATAACAGCCAACGGCCCAGAAATCTCTGGCCACTCGCGGTAGAGGCGCGCGTAAGTGGCACAAGCCAGGCCAATGCACAGCCAAATGACCACGCGTAAGCCGAACTGTGCAGACAACAACCCCTGGTGGCGCTGAAACCGGCGCGCTACCAGTTTTTGAAACCGTACGAAGTCAGCGTGAGTGAGCGAGAAGTGGATCATGTTGTTCTGCGGCCTAACTACCAAGGTAACCGGCGCCGGAGCCCGTGAGGGCGGAGGGCACAAGCAAGGGCCATGAGAATGCCGAAGGCATGGCCCTTGGTTGCGTCCGCGTTGACCTGACAGTTAGGCTGGGGCGCGGAGTGGAAGGTTTGTGTAGTACGGCTGCCTGCATTTTTGGTATTGAACTTCACGTATCAATCCGCGCTTTGACATTGCATAGAGGACTGTCTTGCGGCAGACCTACCAACCATAGACCATGAGCGATAGACCGGTGCAGATCATAAGACCAAACGTGACAAACCAGCTTAACCTAGCTCGGTCGCCAGCTCTAACGGTGCTGGCGTCATCTACGCCACTGTAACCACGTTCCAAAATGAAGGAGAGGGCTGCCCATTGGCTTTTGCCCCCACCGCTTCCTGAGATCAGCAGGCCGCTAATTGCTTCGAGCTGCCTGTCGCTAAGTGTGCCGCTTCTTTGCGCCTCACCTATGAAGCGCATAACCAAGTACCAAGAGATGGCGCCAGCTCCCGCGAATAGCCAGAAAAGACCCTGAGAAATCGAGATGTTCATGAGCAGAGTTGTATGTAGCAAGCTTGGACTAGATGCTCGTGCTTGTCGAATCTGCGGAGCCTAACTACCAAGGTAACCGGCGCCGGAGCCCGTCAGGGCGGAGGGCACAACCAAGGGCCATGAAAATGCCGAAGGCATGGCCCTTGGTTGCGTCCGCGTTGACCTGACAGTTAGGCTGTGGCGCGGAGTGGAAGGTCTTTAAGGTGAAATTTCTGAAACTTTGGATTCAGTTATGATCTTCACGCTTTGTTGCCATTTCACGCGTTTAGGAACAATCCGGATAATTTGATTTTTGGGTTTTTTGTGGTGACAAAATATTTGACTTGATGGAATAAACTTGATTTTCCATCCTCAAATGGAGATCCAAGCCTTTCGCTTAGTATGATGAGTTCCGTGCTTTTGGTGTTTTTTGAATTTTTGAATTGCACAAACAGTAGGTCCATCACTCCATTGGGCATTGAGTGCCAGGGGCGCCACTCCATGTGCTCGATCGCTGACAAAGGCACTGTAACTTTGCGGAACAGAGACCTAAAGTTTCTTATGATCAGGAGGCCCCTTTTAGGGTCGAGCTCAATAAACTGAAGAAGGAAAAATGCTGAGCCAAAAAAAGATGCGATCGGCGGAAAAATAATAAGGCCAAGTGCATTGAGATTATTTTCTCTGTCGATGAAGAGGCCTACTGTCATGTATATTGCAGTTGCCAAAAATGCAACAGATGCGGATATTTGAATTGTGGCAATGTGGCCAGAAATTATTTTTTTCGTATTCATTTGTCTGCATTTGATGCATCTTAAAATAAGGCAGCGCTTCCGAACTTGTGTGTTCAGAAAAAGCCTAACTACCAAGGTAACCGGCGCCGGAGCCCGTGAGGGCGGAGGGCACAACCAAGGGCCATGAAAATGCCGAAGGCATGGCCCTTGGTTGCGTCCGCGTTGACCGCCGAGTTAGGCTGTGGCGCGAAGGAGAGGGCGCGGAACACACGGCAAACGTGCCATGGTTCGATGAACAGTGATGCTGCACAGACGCTCCCTTTGATGTTTGAGAGCAGTGTGCCAGACGCCTCGGCCTGGTGGAAGACCACCGACGTAGTTGAGCCAAAAGGCCGATGGCGAATGGCACTTTGGCGCCCCTGGACGTTGAGCTGACTGCCGCAGGACAGGCAGCCCGCAAGGCCGATGGCGTGTGGCACTTGAGCGCCGCTGTTTGGCGAGCAGGCTGCCGAAGGACAGACGGCCAACCAGAGCGGTGAAAGTAAGACCCCCTGCGTGCCGTGCTGCAGTTTTGATGCGCGTTGAAACCGTTCAAAAAGCCCATGCCGTGGGCACCAAACCAAGATTCCAGAGCCTTCCGAAAATCGCTCATTTGACTTCCAGAGAGTTCCGGAAACGAAGGCCTAACTACCAAGGTAACCGGCGCCGGAGCCCGGCAGGGCGTAGGGCACAACCAAGGGCCATGAGAATGCCGAAGGCATGGCCCTTGGTTGCGTCCGCGTTGACCTGACAGTTAGGCTGGGGCGCGGAGTGGAAGGTTTTGATAACATGTCAGTCTAGAATTT
>NZ_JBBPEV010000015.1 GCF_038069945.1 Aquabacterium sp. A3
GTTTGCCGTGTGCTCCACGCCCTCTCCTTCGCGCCCTAGCCTAACTGTCAGGTCAACGCGGACGCAACCAAGGGCCATGCCTTCGGCATTTTCATGGCCCTCGGTTGTGCCCTCCGCCCTGGCGGGCTCCGGCGCCGGTTACCTTGGTAGTTAGGCCTTCGTTTCCGGAACTCTCTGGAAGTCAAATGAGGGTGTATTGGTGACTTTTGAGCTTGACTTGACGTACCAATAGGCGTACGCTCCATGTAAAGGAGTTCGACATGCAAACACTCACCGCCAGTGAAGCGCGTGCCAACCTCTACCGCCTCATGGATCAGGCAGCAGAGTCGCACCAGCCCATCACCATCGCAGGAAAGCGCCACGACGCCGTGCTGCTGTCAGCCGAAGACTGGCAAGCCATTCAAGAAACGCTCTACCTGCTCTCTGTACCAGGCATGCGTGAGTCCATCAAGGAAGGCATGGCCGAGCCAGCAGACACGTGCGCCAAGGAGCTTGACTGGTGAGTTGGGAGTTGGTCTTTGCCAAGCACGCGCAAAAAGATGCACAGAAGCTGGCCGCAAGCGGCTTGAAGGCCAAGGCTCAAGAGCTCTTGGCCATCATCAAAGAAAATCCATTTCAAAACCCGCCACCATACGAAAAATTGGTCGGAGACTTGGCAGGGGCATATTCAAGGCGAATCAACATTCAACATCGTTTGGTCTACGAAGTGCTTAACGATCAAAATGTCGTAAAAGTGCTCCGCATGTGGTCACACTACGAATAGCCAAATACAGCTGCGCATATACCAACAAGGCCCGGATTGACACCTGATGTGCAACACCCAAAATGCAGGCAGCCGTACTATCAAAACCTTCCACTTCGCGCCCCAGCCTAACTGTCAGGTCAACGCGGACGCAACCAAGGGCCATGCCTTCGGCATTTTCATGGCCCTTGCTTGTACCCTCCGCCCTGGCGGGCTCCGGCGCCGGTTACCTTGGTAGTTAGGCCTCTTCTGAACACAAGAAAGTAAGTAATGGGAAGAATTCATCTGATATTGGGTCCGCAAGGCGCAGGCAAATCGACCTACGCAAGACGGCTTGCACAAGCCGAACACGCCACGCGTTTTTCTATCGATGAGTGGATGCAGCGAATGTTCATTCCTGACCTTCCAAAGGCCATGAGCCTTTCATGGATCATGGAGCGGGTTCAACGTTGTGAATCGCAAATTTGGGCAACTGCCTCCCAAATCTGTGCAAACAATGGAAATGTCATCCTTGATCTTGGCTTTACCAAGATCGAAAGCCGGAAGAATTTTCAAAACCTTGCAGCAGAGATCGGTGCCCAAACACAGATACACATTCTTGATGCACCTCACGCAGTTCGTAAGGAGCGAGTGATGGGGCGGAACATTGAAAAGGGCGATACTTATTCTTTTGAGGTAACGCCTGGGATGTTTGACTTCATGGAGAAGGAGTTCCAGCGCCCAACAGATGAAGAACGAAAAAATGCAGTCATCGTTGAGCAAAGTTAATCAGGTTTTGTGCGATGCATATTCCCTGCCTTCGCGCCCCAGCCTAACTGGCGGTTCAACGCGGACGCCAAAACGGGCCATGCCTTCGGCATTTTGCTGGCCCGTTTTGGTGCCCTACGCGCTTCGCGCTCCGGCGCCGGTTAACCTGGGGCGTTAGGCCTCTCGATAAAGTCCGTCTGTGACTACTCATATGAAGCGAACTCTTCTTGGCTTGGCAGTGCTCGTGATTGCACTATCCGTGAACGCGCAAAGCGCCCCATCCTGCGACAACAGACTCCAAGATTTGTCCGCCGCAGAGATGAAGGCTCGTGAAGCCTATTTAGCAAACAATTCGACCAAGTCCTTGCCGCTCATGGCCGCTGCGGCGAAGTCATTTGACGATTTCTCAGATCACTGTGCTCTGGGCCCAATGGCCTACGCAGGTGTATTAGTTCATGGTCGCCTATCTCTGCTGCATAGAGCACGAGGCTCGGCTTCAGAAGCGGCGACAGCAGCCGCTGCTGCAGCCAAGTACGCAGAACTTCTTCGTAAACGGAAGGTCGACTGGCCAGAGATTGAAGATCTAGTCCGCAGCGCAGACCTAAAGCAGCGCGCAGCCACAACTAGGTAAACATACAGCACGCACCCTAGTTCCCCAGCGCAAATTGACACGTGAAGTTCAACACATTCAACTGCAGGCTCACGTACTATGAAAACCTTCCACTTCGCGCCCCAGCCTAACTGTCAGGTCAACGCGGACGCAACCAAGGGCCATGCCTTCGGCATTTTCATGGCCCTTGGTTGTGCCCTCCGCCCTGCCGGGCTCCGGCGCCGGTTACCTTGGTAGTTAGGCCTTCGTTTCCGGAACTCTCTGGAAGTCGAATGAGCAGTTTTCGGAAGGCTCTGGAATTCTGGTTTGATGCCCAGGGCCCGGGCTTTAGGTGCGGTTTCAACGCGCACCGAACCAGCAGCACGGCACGCATGGGGTCTTACTTTGGCCGCTCAGGCCTGCCGTCTGCCCTTCGGCAGCCTGCTCACCACCGCGCGGCATCAAAGTGCCACACGCCATCGGCCTTGTGGGCTGCCTGTCCTGCGGCAGTCAGCGCAGCATCCAGGGGCGCCAAAGTGCCACTCGCCATGGGCCTTTTGGCTCAACAACGTCGGTGGTCTTCCACCAGGCCAAGGCGTCTGGCACACTGCTCTCAAACATCAAAGGGAGCGTCTGTGCAGCATCACTGTTCATCGAACCACGGCACGTTGGCCGTGTGCTCCGCGCCCTCTACTCCGCGCCACAGCCTAACTGTCAGGTCAACGCGGACGCAACCAAGGGCCATGCCTTCGGCATTTTCACGGCCCTTGGTTGTGCCCTCCGCCCTGGCGGGCTCCGGCGCCGGTTACCTTG
>NZ_JBBPEV010000016.1 GCF_038069945.1 Aquabacterium sp. A3
ACAGCTAGTCTTTTGAGGGTTTCTCGTGAACTCTACGCCCTCTACTCCGCGCCCCAGCCTAACTGTCAGGTCAACGCGGACGCAACCAAGGGCCATGCCTTCGGCATTTTCATGGCCCTTGGTTGTACCCTCCGCCCTGGCGGGCTCCGGCGCCGGTTACCTTGGTAGTTAGGCCACTCCGCACTATGCAAGGCTTGCGCACTTTCCTGGTAATGCTGGCGTCATTGCTTGTCGCGAACGGCACACTTTTTCATGTCCTCGACAGCAATCTAAAAGCGGGCTTTTACCTGCCAGATAGTGACTCCATCAGCATCCCGCTTATGGAAGCAATAAGCGCCTCGGTGCTTATTCTTCTTGCTGTTGGCGCTTCCGTCTCACTTCCAAAGCACAGCCGCCTATGGCGGGCAATCCGTGCTGTCCCAGCTGCGTTAGCTGCACTGATGTCCTTGGCAATGTCAGCGTCCTGGTTCAGCCCACACCACTATCAAGCATCAACAGGCTTTGCTCTAGTCACAGTTGCCTGCGTGTGGTCTTGGTGGCAGGATCTACCAAGCAGAGAGAGCAAGGGGAGTAAGAATGCAGTGGCCTAAGCACCGTGGCGCGGATTGACACATGAAGTACAACACTCAAAACTGCAGGCAGGCGTAATGCAAAAACCTTCCACTCCGCGCCACAGCCTAACTGTCAGGTCAACGCGGACGCAACCAAGGGCCATGCCTTCGGCATTTTCACGGCCCTTGGTTGTGCCCTCCGCCCTGGCGGGCTCCGGCGCCGGTTACCTTGGTAGTTAGGCCGCGCTAAGAGGCTCTGCATACATGCCCCGCCTCCCAAAAGTTTCAAAGCGAGAGCTTATTGTAATCGCCATCATGCTTAGCCTTTTTTATGGCTTGCTTGGCTATATGTACTCGGTCGGGAGAATAAGCATTCTTGGCATCACTCTGATCACCGTGGCTGGAGTGATCACTGTTGGTGGAAGTGTCTTGCTGTACTCACAAATGTGGGATGACAGCGATTGAAGTGATGATTTCACTCAACCAGTATTTCAAGCTGTCTGCCCTTCGGCAGCCTGCTCACCACCGCGCAGCGCCCAAGTGCCACACGCCATCGGCCTTGTGGGCCGCCTGTCCTGCGGCAGTCAGCTCAACATTCAGGGGCGCCAAAGTGCCATTCACCATCGGCCTTTTGGCTCAACAGCATCGGTGCTCTTCCACCAGGCCGAGGCGTCTGGCACACTGATCGCAAACATCAAAGGGAGCGTCTATGCAGCACTGCTGTTCATCGAACCATGGCAAGTTTGCCGTGTGCTCCACGCCCTCTGCTTCGCGCCCCAGCCTAACTGTCAGGTCAACGCGGACGCAACCAAGGGCCATGCCTTCGGCATTTTCATGGCCCTTGCTTGTGCCCTCCGCCCTGACGGGCTCCGGCGCCGGTTACCTTGGTAGTTAGGCCTTCGTTTCCGGAACTCTCTGGAAGTCGAATTAGCAGTTTTCGGAAGGCTCTGGAATTCTGGTTTGATGCGCAAGGCATGGGCTTTTTGATCGGTTTCAATGCGCAACAAACCTGCAGCACGGCACGCATGGGGTCTTACTTTGGCCGCTCAGGCCGGCCGTCTGTCCTTCGGCAGCCTGCACACCAATCAGCGGCGCCCAAGTGCCACATGCCATCGGCCTTGCGGGCTGCCTGTCCTACGGCAGTCAGCTCAACATCCAGGGGCGCCAAAGTGCCATTCGCCATCGGCCTTTTGGCCAAACACGCTCGGTGGTCTTCCACCAAGACCGCGCGTCTGGCAGACTCTCTGGAAACATCAAAGGGAGCATCTGTGCAGCATCACTGTTCATCGAACCATGGCACGTTCGCCGTGTGTTCCACGCCCTCTACTCCGCGCCCCAGCCTAACTGTCAGGTCAACGCGGACGCAACCAAGGGCCATGCCTTCGGCATTCTCATGGCCCTTGGTTGTACCCTCCGCCCTGAAGGGCTCCGGCGCCGGTTACCTTGGTAGTTAGGCCTCTCCAAGCAATCATCGCAAGCGCATATCAAATACTGCAATAATTTAGGAAAAAAATGAAGCCCGCATTTGCACTAATTTTACCATTTCTTCTTTCACCATTCGCGGCCACCGCAGAATCGGTAGAAGAATTCCTAAGGAAATCACTAAAAAATAACATTAACGCCGAGAACATACACCCCGGCGCTAAATACATCGTCAGAATGGGAGAGTCAGAATTCTCACTCAACAAAGATCAGGTCCTAGCTTACATAAGTGAAATCAAAGGCGCGGGCACGAAATCAGAAATCATTGAATTCAAAATAATTGGCACCACAGAGGAAAAGGACATAATATCAGTCGTTTCCCGCGCAAAAATGCAGCAAACAATAGGGTCCGCAATAATCACCGGAGAAGCCGTCTCGCACAGCATAATACAAAGAAAAAATGGGACCTTCTCAATAATATTTAATCACTCAACCCAATAATATCTACAGCAAAACAATGAATCAAGCAAAAAATAAATACATTGATTTGCGTATCAATAACCTTCCACTTCGCGCCCCAGCCTAACTGTCAGGTCAACGCGGACGCAACCAAGGGCCATGCCTTCGGCATTTTCATGGCCCTTGGTTGTGCCCTCCGCCCTAAAGGGCTCCGGCGCCGGTTACCTTGGTAG
>NZ_JBBPEV010000017.1 GCF_038069945.1 Aquabacterium sp. A3
GTTGCGTCCGCGTTGACCTGACAGTTAGGCTGGGGCGCGAAGGAGAGGGCGTGGAGCACACGGCAAACGTGCCATGGTTCGATGAACAGTGATGCTGCACAGACGCTCCCTTTGATGTTTGCAGAGAGTCTGCCAGACGCGCGGTCTTGGTGGAAGACCGCCGAGCGTGTTTGGCCAAAAGGCCGATGGCGAATGGCACTTTGGCGCCTCTGGATGTTGCGCTGACTGCCGCAGGACAGGCAGCCCGCAAGGCCGATGGCATGTGGCACTTTGGCGCCGCGCGGTGGTTAGCAGGCTGCCGAAGGACAGACAGCCGGCCTGAGCGGTGAAAGTAAGACCCCATGTGTGCCGTGCAGTAGGTTTGGTGCGCGTTGAAACCGCTCAAAAAGCCCATGCCTTGCGCATCAAACCAGAATTCCAGAGCCTTCCGAAAACTGCTCATTCGACTTCCAGAGAGTTTCGGAAACGAAGGCCTAACTACCAAGGTAAGCGGCGCCGGAGCACCGAAGGTGCGTAGGGCACCAACACAGGCCATGAGAATGCCGAAGGCATGGCCTGTGTTGGCGTCCGCTTGACCGCACAGTTAGGCGACATTTGGGTTTGCTTGAGCATTTGCTTAGCCTAGCCATTCAGCGAGGGCATCGCTGCTTGAGAAACCAAGAATAGACATGGCCGCCGGACTGTCGCCAGACGCCAGTGAAAACACATTGGTTGCTGGCGCATACAGCAGCCAAGTGTCCGCTCTTCGCGCGACGGCAAAGACTGGCGCAGACGATAGTTCATTCTTGACGCCGTAGCTGAATACTTCGCCGGTGATGTTGGCCTCGACAGGTTCAATGACCATTTCGAGTAATTCACACTGCTTCTGAGCGATGTACGCGTCTTGATCTGCTGCCCATGAGCAAGGCGTGTTTGAGCCTCTCTCGAAAGAGGCCTGAATTGCCGCAAGTGCTTCAGTCTTGTTCATGTGGCCTAACTACCAAGGTAACCGGCGCCGGAGCCCTTTAGGGCGGAGGGCACAACCAAGGGCCATGAGAATGCCGAAGGCATGGCCCTTGGTTGCGTCCGCGTTGACCTGACAGTTAGGCTAGGGCGCGGAGTGGAAGGTTTTGGCGGTACGACTGCTTGCATTTTTGAGTTTTGCACTTGACGTGTCAATCTGCGCTGTGCGTCAAGAATGCTGGGTGCCAGTTGACCAAAGGTTTTCATACGTGGCCTTCACCGCCGGAAAAGCATCTAGTATTTCAGTCAGCGTTGTTGGTGCCTTTTTCGCGCCATCTTTAAATGATGAGCCTGATTGATAGCACGTAGACCCGTCTACGATGATGTAACGGTCATGGAAGCCCGTCGCGGTACGAACTTCGATTTTCTGGGCATGTTGTTGCCTAAACACCTCCACCGCAGGTAGAAGTGTTTTTAGGCATTTTTGACCAAGCAGCCTGATGTTGACGTTTCCGCCGACATGGGGAAGATATCGGGAAACAAACTCGGCGTCGAGATATGGGTCGATAAAGAGTAGGTCGGAATTCGCTGTTTCGAGAACCTTGCGGATTTCGTCGAAGTAGTCGAAGACTAGCCCTGAGTTCAAGTTGACACTCAAAGGCTGTTCAGTTTGCATTGCAAGCTCATGGCGAATTTGATGCAAGCAAACAAGTGCCTCGGTCACCCCGGCAGCGACCGCATGCGGTATGCCGCATTTAAGCTTGGTTGCAGCTGAATTGAAGGTAGTGATAGAGCGGACCGGATCCCAGCCATGAGCTACAGCCGATGCCTGCCCAAGCCACGCTGCAGTGCCTGCATCAATGCGAAGAAATGACTCCTTGGCTGGCATCGACCTCAGAAGGTCATTAACTTGCGCCAGGAGTATGTCGGGTGGAAGCTTTGATGTGAGCATGTCGGTTCGAGTTGGCCTAACTACCAAGGTAACCGGCGCCGGAGCCCGCCAGGGCGGAGGGCACCAACACTGGCCATGAAAATGGCGAAGCCATGGCCAGTGTTGGCGTCCGCGTTGACCTGACAGTTAGGCAGCGGCGCGGAGTAGAGGGCGTGGAGCACACGGCAAACGTGCCATGGTTCGATGAACAGTGATGCTGCACAGACGCTCCCTTTGATGTTTCCAGAGAGTCTGCCAGACACTGTGACGACTTGGCTACCACCGCAGTCGAGGAAGATGCCAGGCAGTGATGGCGAAGCCATGACTGCGGGATGTTTGTGTGGCGGCTTGCCGCGACGCCAAACCTTGCCCAGAGTTGCGATGATGGCATGTGGCACTTGGGCACCGCTGATTGGTGAGCAGGCTGCCGAAGGACAGACAGCCAACCAGAGAGGTGCAAGTAAGACCCCATGCGTGCCGTGCTGCAGGTTTGGTGCGCGTTGAAACAGCTCAAAAGGCCCATGCCTTGCGCATCAAACCAGGATTCCAGAGCCTTCCGAAAATCGCTCATTTGACTTCCAGAGAGTTCCGGAAATGAAGGCCTAACTACCAAGGTAACCGGCGCCGGAGCCCGCTAGGGCGGAGGGCACAAGCAAGGGCCATGAGAATGCCGAAGGCATGGCCCTTGGTTGCGTCCGCGTTGACCTGACAGTTAGGCTGGGGCGCGGAGTGGAAGGTTTTGATAGTACGGCCGCCT
>NZ_JBBPEV010000018.1 GCF_038069945.1 Aquabacterium sp. A3
ACAGCCTAACTGTCAGGTCAACGCGGACGCAACCAAGGGCCATGCCTTCGGCATTCTCATGGCCCTTGGTTGTGCCCTCCGCCCTAGCGGGCTCCGGCGCCGGTTACCTTGGTAGTTAGGCATTTCGGAGTCACCACTGTGCGCAAAGCTGATAGGCTATTTCAGGTTGTGAACATAATTCGCGCCCATCAACCCATGACGGCGCAAAAACTAGCTGAGCGCCTCAATGTTTCCACGCGAACCATTTACCGATATATAGATGATCTATCTTTAAGTGGAATACCGATATACGGGGAGCCAGGGATTGGGTATTGCCTGCATAGAGACTTCGAACTTGCGCCACTGTCACTAACCCAAGAGGAAATGACAACGCTTACGCTGGGCCTAGAAATGCTCGCGACATCGGTTGGCGGAAAAACAAGGTCTATTGCCCAAGGGCTTATTTCAAAGATTGAAGCATCAAACCCAGGCGCCATGAATGCGCCCGACGACAAAAAATTCTTCTCGATGTTAGCCCCTCCAGGCAGCGAACTCCCAAAAATTTGGTGGCCACTATCCGAAGCAATCACCAAAGGCTCTCCGGTAAAAATAGATTATTGCTCACTTGACGGCATAAACACGCAACGAGTAGTTCTTCCTCTGGGTATGTTTTATTGGGGCGGAAAATGGACTATTGGTACTTGGTGTGCCGCAAAAGAAGCTTACCGAGACTTCAGAGTTGATCGCATTCGCTATGTAGAGTTGTTGCCACCCACAACCCAAGTACAGTTCTCCGGCACCCTCCCTGAGTACATGCAACATCAAACGCTCACATCATCGAAAAAAGTTTCAGCATCTACTGACAACACGCTGTCAGTAGATGCTATGCATAGTGATGCTTCCTCAACAAGATAGGCGCTATGCAAATGAAGCTCTTCCAAAGCAATACCTCACTTTTTATCGCTGCCATGTTGGCCGCCATGCACCCTTGTTCCGCTATCGCTGGCGAGACTCCGAGTTGCGCCGGAAAGCCAGTGGTGGAAATTGTTGTCTTCTCGTCAAACAAGGGTGTGTCCGATAGTGCCATGAAGCGCGCCGCAGCCAACGTCACGCCGACTTTGCGCAATATGCCAGGCTTCAAGGATAGGGCATTTTCCAAATCATCGAATGGCAAGTGGGTAGATGTAGTTCAGTGGCAGAGCTTGGAGTCCGCAAATGCCGCCGCAGAGAAAGTCATGAAAAATTCGGTTGCTGCAACTTTTTTTAGCCTCATTAATCAAAACGACATGAGCATCAAGCACCTCTGTGAGTAACTGAAAATGCCTAACTGGGCGGTCAAGCGGACGCCAAAAAGGCCCATGGCTTCGCCATTTTTATGGGCCTTTTTGGTACCCTCCGCCCTATCGGGCTCCGGCGCCGCTTACCTTGGGCGTTAGGCCACTTCTGAAATAGGCTCTGGAAGCATTTGTAGGGCATGTTTTGCGGCATCGAGGACCCTGCTCCGCTCATCACTCGGGAATGGTTTGGCGGGCCTCGGCCGCTTCCTGGTTAATCCACCGGCTGGCTTCGCTCTATGCACAGCGTTAAGGAAGGTCTGCAAAACCCGCCGTCAAGGCGCGAGTCTTGCATGATGATGTCGTCAAGTTGATACGTGGCGCAAGGACATGAAGCAAGTCAGCCTGGGATTGAACCTGTCGACCAAGAAGAC
>NZ_JBBPEV010000019.1 GCF_038069945.1 Aquabacterium sp. A3
CCAGCCTAACTGTCAGGTCAACGCGGACGCAACCAAGGGCCATGCCTTCGGCATTTTCATGGCCCTTGGTTGTGCCCTCCGCCCTAGCGGGCTCCGGCGCCGGTTACCTTGGTAGTTAGGCTCCCGATTAACAGGCATTTCACCCGACTTCAACGATTCACATGGACATTATCGACTGCATCATCAAAGCATGGGGATGGACAGGGCTTGAGCCATCAGAAATTGTTGGCGAGAATGACTTCGGAAATCTGATGGTGCGCGACACCCAAGGCCTGTATTGGCGGCTCTGCCCGGAAGATCTCTCTTGCCAAGTTATCGCTCGTGACCGCGCGGAGCTAGATCGTCTGTCCAAAGATCAAGATTTCTTGCACGACTGGTACATGGCTTCTTTGGTAGAGCAGGCGGAGCAGTCACTTGGCCCACTGTCAGCCGGACAGAAATACGGTCTACGCATTCCTGGCCCCTTGGGTGGCGAGTACGGAGGCAGCAACATAGCAAAGCTCGCGTGGTGCGACCTAGTTTTGACATCTGGCCATATCGCAGAACAAATCAAAGATTTGCCTGAAGGTGCAGCAATCAAGTTTAGCGTGGTTGATTAATGTCCACAAAGCAGGCCACACACAGTTCCCCCCTCCACTCCGCGCCCCAGCGCGAATTGACACGTGAAGTGCAACACCCAGAATTCAGGCAGGCGTCATGCAAAAACCTTCCACTCCGCGCCCTAGCCTAACTGTCAGGTCAACGCGGACGCAACCAAGGGCCATGCCTTCGGCATTTTCATGGCCCTTGCTTGTGCCCTCCGCCCTCACGGGCTCCGGCGCCGGTTACCTTGGTAGTTAGGCCAAAGGAGTAAGCGTGAAGGACGATAAAGCACTTGCGAATGAACGCAGCCTCAAACGGAGCAGCATCGTCTTCCTCATCGTCTGGGCAAGTGGCGTAGCAATCTTTGGATTGCGGTGGTTTGATGTAGTGCCAGCATCATTTGACTCTCTCTTTTTTGTTCTTGTCATCGCAGGAATGGTCGTGGTAATTACATCTATCCCAAAGACAGTGAAGGCCTACAAGCAGCGCCACCATGAAAAAGACAAGCAATAAATTTGGGCTAGTTTCCAGTAGCAAGTGCAACACCCACAATTGCAGGTAGTCGTAATGCAAAAACCTTCCACTCCGCGCCCCAGCCTAACTGTCAGGTCAACGCGGACGCAACCAAGGGCCATGCCTGCGGCATTCTCATGGCCCTTGCTTGTACCCTCCGCCCTGACGGGCTCCGGCGCCGGTTACCTTGGTAGTTAGGCTCCTACATTGACTACAAACAACACCATTCGTACCAAGAACGCAAACGGATGCCAAAGCACAAGGAAAAATTCCCATGACAGTACTGAAATCAACATCCATGAAGAGCATGTTCAAGGAACTATTCGCCTCTTTTTGCTTAGTCACTTTTGTAACCCAGTCGCATTCAACACC
>NZ_JBBPEV010000020.1 GCF_038069945.1 Aquabacterium sp. A3
GGAAGGTCTGCAAAACCCGCCGTCAAGGCGCGAGTCTTGCATGATGATGTCGTCAAGTTGATACGTGGCGCAAGGACATGAAGCAAGTCAGCCTGGGATTGAACCTGTCGACCAAGAAGACGCGCAAGCGTGAGTTCCTGGAGCAGATGAACAAGGTGGTACCGTGGGATGTGCTGGTCGGCGTGGTCGAGCCGCATTGGCCCAAGTCCAAGACGGGCCGGCCGCCCTTTGCCATCGAGACCATGTTGCGCATCCATTACCTGCAGCAATGGTTCGGCCTGAGTGATCCGGCGATGGAAGAAGCGCTGCATGACATGCCGGTGTACCGCGAGTTTGCCAAGCTCGATGGCGTGCTTGATCGGCTGCCTGATGAGAGCACGATCCTGCGGTTTCGGCACCTGCTGGAGAAGCATGACTTGGCCACCGACATGCTGCGTGTCGTCAACGACTTGCTGGCCTACAAGGGGCTGCTGCTGAAGTCGGGCACGGCGGTGGATGCCACGTTGATCTCGGCGCCAAGCTCGACCAAGAACGCCGAAGGCAAGCGTGATCCAGAGATGCATCAAACCAAGAAGGGCAACCAGTGGTACTTCGGCATGAAGGCGCACATCGGTGTAGACGCCGACTCTGGCCTGGTGCACAGCGTCGAAGGCACGGCGGCCAACGTCAATGATGTGACCCAAGCGCACAAGCTGCTGCACGGTGAAGAAGACGATGCCTTTGGCGATGCGGGCTATCAAGGCGTGCAGAAACGACCAGAGGCCAAGGCCGATGTGAACTGGCATGTGGCCATGAAGCCAGGCAAACGCAAAGCGCTGGATTTGAACGATCCGGCGCAAGCCATCACCGACAAGATTGAGCGCGTCAAGGCAAGCATTCGCGCCAAGGTCGAGCATCCGTTTCGGGTGGTCAAGAAGCAGTTCGGCCATGTGAAGGTTCGCTACCGTGGATTGGCCAAGAACACCGCGCAGCTCAAGACCTTGTTCATGCTCAGCAACCTATGGATGGTGCGAGGCAAACTGATGGCTGACGTGGCATGAGTGCGTCCAAAATCCAGGAAACAGCGTTTCTTGCGGGGGTCGCGCACCCTTTGACGTGCGTTTCAGCGTCATGGGGGCTGGTCTGCGATGCATTCGGCTCATTTGTCGAAGCGATCACGCCGCCTGTTGCCTCGCAAACGAGTTGTTCAGACCTTCC
>NZ_JBBPEV010000021.1 GCF_038069945.1 Aquabacterium sp. A3
CTCATGTGCTTCCATAAACAGTGGCCTAACTACCAAGGTAACCGGCGCCGGAGCCCGCCAGGGCGGAGGGCACAACCAAGGGCCATGAGAATGCCGAAGGCATGGCCCTTGGTTGCGTCCGAGTTGACCTGACAGTTAGGCTGGGGCGCGAAGGAGAGGGCGTGGAGCACACGGCAAACTGGCCGTGGTTCGATGAACAGTGATGCTGCACAGACGACGCTCCCTTTGATGTTTCCAGAGAGTCTGCCAGACGAGCGGTCTTGGTGGAAGACCACCGAGCGTGTTTGGCCAAAAGACCGATGGCGAATGGCACTTTGGCGCCCCTGGCTGTTGTGCTGACTGCCGCAGGACAGGCAGCCCCCAAGGCCGATGGCATGTGGCACTTGGGCGCCGCTGTTTGGCGAGCAGGCTGCCGAAGGACAGACGGCCGGCCTGAGCGGCAACAGTAAGACCCCATGCGTGCCGTGCTGCGGTTTTGATGCGCGTTGAAACCGCTCAAAAAGCCCATGCCGTGGGCGCCAAACCAAGATTCCAGAGCCTTCCGAAAACTGCTCATTTGACTTCCAGAGAGTTCCGGAAACGAAGGCCTAACGCCAAAGTTCACCGGCGCCGGAAGCCGAAGGCTGGAGGGCACCTCGACGGGCCACGCCGCAGGCGTGGAACGTTGAGGCGTCCGCGTGCAACGCCCCGTTAGGCTGGCCCGCGAAGGCAGCAGCCTGTGAGCATGCTTGAGCTGCGTTGAGTGCAGGCAAGGTGCCTCCCGTTTGGCTTGTGTTTGACACCGCTGGGGCGGTGCATCGAATGGCACCAGCATAACGTGAAGACGCCAGGCAGTGATGGCGCAGCCATGACTGCGGGCTGAGATTTCGAGCCGGTGGCGTGGCGAAGACACGGCACAGAACCTGGCGCTGATTGCCGAAGGACAAGCAGCCAACGTGACGGCGGCATGTGGCACTTGGGCGCCGCGCGGTGGCCAGCAGGCAGCCGTAGGACTGACAGCCAGATTGAGCCAGCGAACAGCGCCCGGTGGCGAACGAACTGGCGAGTTAAGGAAGGTCTGAACAACTCGTTTGCGAGGCAACAGGCGGCGTGATCGCTTCGACAAATGAGCCGAATGCATCGCAGACCAGCCCCCATGACGCTGAAACGCACGTCAAAGGGTGCGCGACCC
>NZ_JBBPEV010000022.1 GCF_038069945.1 Aquabacterium sp. A3
CAGCCTAACTGTCAGGTCAACGCGGACGCAACCAAGGGCCATGCCTTCGGCATTTTCATGGCCCTTGGTTGTACCCTCCGCCCTAAAGGGCTCCGGCGCCGGTTACCTTGGTAGTTAGGCCACTACTTAATAAGTATGCATATGTATAAGCAAATAGGCGTCACCCTTCTGGCGTTCTTGATTGGATGCTCCGTATACGCACAAGACGCCAAAGATCAGCGGCGATTCCTCATCTACGCCACAGACAGCAGCATCCCTAGACCTGATGCAGAAGATCGGAATAGTGATGTTCGCTTGGCACAAAAAATGGAGCGGATGTTTCTAGCAATCCTCTCGACTTTCCACGATGGTGTCTACAAAGGCGCAGCGCAATGTGACTTGCGCTCATATTATGGTTTCATTGAGGTGAACGGGGAAGACCCAATGCAGGCATTGCCAACTATCATCGACAGCGCGAATGCTAACCGTGTAGTTGTGCTGTCATTAAAGGCGAAGCCTGTACTCTCACTTGCACTTCAATACTTTGCCATTACACGCAGCGAAGCAGACACTGTGAAACGCCCTAGCTTCAAAGCTTCCCAGGAATTTTTAGACCTAGAGTTCCCGCTAGATCTATCTCCTGATGGCCCATCAATCAAAGATCAAGTTGACACATCAATCAAGGGGGCAGCGAATAAGCTTTGCGATGCCGCAAAAACGCTTGACAGAATCGACCATTAAAAAAAGCAATAGGATCTCCCTCATATGAGCGGTTGGGTTAAAAAATGGAAAAATGTTACGGCTGAAAAGTAATACGTTGGGAGGCATCTTGTTCATGTCAAAGGCAAAATGGCCTAACTGGTTGGTCAAGCTGACGCCAACAGGCTCTGCCTGTTGGTGCCCTCCGCTTCGCTCCGGCGCAGCTTACCGCGGGCGTTAGGCTCCTACATTGACTACAAACAACACCATTCGTACCAAGAACGCAAACGGACACCAAAGCACAAGGAAAAATTCCCATGACAGTACTGAAATCAACATCCATGAAGAGCATGTTCAAGGAACTATTCGCCTCTTTTTGCTTAGTCACTTTTGTAACCCAGTCGCATTCAACACC
>NZ_JBBPEV010000023.1 GCF_038069945.1 Aquabacterium sp. A3
GCCTAACTACCAAGGTAACCGGCGCCGGAGCCCGCTAGGGCGGAGGGCACAACCAAGGGCCATGAAAATGCCGAAGGCATGGCCCTTGGTTGCGTCCGCGTTGACCTGACAGTTAGGCTGGGGCGCGGAGTGGAAGGTTTTTGCATTATGACCGCCGTCAGTTTTGAGTGTTGCACTTCAGGTTTCAATCCACGCTGGTGCGCGTAGCAGAGGGCGTAGAGAGCATGGCGCCTTATTCAACGCTTAAGTTCTCAATTGCCACCCAGCCAGACTTGTTGGTGCATTCGCCAGAGGTGATTCTTATTTTTCGCCACATATCGATGCCGGCCATTTTTTCTGACTCGCCCGTTGGGATTACGGCAGTCCCAGCTAGGGCCGTACAGACGTGGTGCTTCGGATCTTGTGCAGCATCCAAACTCGGCTTGTCTACGACAAGCGTTGCTCCGGTCCTTGGATTGCGCAGCACATACCTTTTCTCCGGAGTTGTGGAGTCTCCGCCATAGTTGATAGTGATATTTCCTTGATTCGTCCCGATTGCAGGACTTTTGGCTCCAGATGTTGTGGCTTGTGATTTTTGCTCGCCTTGCGACGAAGCTGATGGAGGAAAGAATACTAAAGCTAAGCCAACGATTGAAGCAATTGAACCCCAGAGACCAATTTTTTTCCATGGTAGATAGACTTTTATGCCAAATAAATGGTTTGGAGAAATAAATTTGTATTTTATTGAGATTGGGTGGGTCGAGTTTTGACCAGGGGAAGCGATGCCCGCAGTTTTCGCAGTGGGTTGGCACAGGCGTAGGGAACCCAATAAAAACAGCCCCATCAGCGTGATAGTCGCCTGGAATAGGGCTGTGGCAGGCCGGGCATTCATGAATCGTCTTTTCGCCGCATGATGAGCAAAAATTTCGACGGAATTGCGGGGACGAGTTGAATCGGTCCGTAATTTGATGACCGTTCAAGCAAACTTGTTGGGTGTCGTAGTAGCCCATGAAAAAAAATATTGCCTGACGGCACAAGTTGATGAGAGCCTAACGAATGGGCAGATGCCTGTGTTTGCGAAGAGCCTAACTACCAAGGTAACCGGCGCCGGAG
>NZ_JBBPEV010000024.1 GCF_038069945.1 Aquabacterium sp. A3
GGGTCGCGCACCCTTTGACGTGCGTTTCAGCGTCATGGGGGCTGGTCTGCGATGCATTCGGCTCATTTGTCGAAGCGATCACGCCGCCTGTTGCCTCGCAAACGAGTTGTTCAGACCTTCCCTAGAAGTAGAGAAACTATGAACGATATTGCGGCGGCCGCTGCGGCAATCTGGATGGGCTTCCCCAGCAGGTAGGTGAGATAGCATAGGCTAGCTGTGATGAGAATTCCAATCATTGGAATGGCTTATTGAGTTCGATTGATGGGTTTGGCGAATGGCCGTGACGATTGTTTTACGGGAGCCTAACTACCAAGGTAACCGGCGCCGGAGCCCGCCAGGGCGGAGGGCACAACCAAGGGCCGTGAAAATGCCGAAGGCATGGCCCTTGGTTGCGTCCGCGTTGACCTGACAGTTAGGCTGTGGCGCGGAGTGGAAGGTTTTTGCATTACGCCTGCCTGCAGTTTTGAGTGTTGTACTTCATGTGTCAATCCGCGCCACGGTGCTTAGGCCACTGCATTCTTACTCCCCTTGCTCTCTCTGCTTGGTAGATCCTGCCACCAAGACCACACGCAGGCAACTGTGACTAGAGCAAAGCCTGTTGATGCTTGATAGTGGTGTGGGCTGAACCAGGACGCTGACATTGCCAAGGACATCAGTGCAGCTAACGCAGCTGGGACAGCACGGATTGCCCGCCATAGGCGGCTGTGCTTTGGAAGTGAGACGGAAGCGCCAACAGCAAGAAGAATAAGCACCGAGGCGCTTATTGCTTCCATAAGCGGGATGCTGATGGAGTCACTATCTGGCAGGTAAAAGCCCGCTTTTAGATTGCTGTCGAGGACATGAAAAAGTGTGCCGTTCGCGACAAGCAATGACGCCAGCATTACCAGGAAAGTGCGCAAGCCTTGCATAGTGCGGAGTGGCCTAACTACCAAGGTAACCGGCGCCGGAGCCCGCCAGGGCGGAGGGTACAACCAAGGGCCATGAAAATGCCGAAGGCATGGCCCTTGGTTGCGTCCGCGTTGACCTGACAGTTAGGCTGGGGCGCGGAGTAGAGGGCGTAGAGTTCACGAGAAACCCTCAAAAGACTAGCTGTATGACACAGCCGGCTACGGAGACAGCAACGACTTTCACAGCATCATGGCGCACGCGATCAACAAGCCAAAAGAGTGCCAGGCAGAAGGCGCCATGGAGCGCTGTGTAACCCAATGCACCTAGAAAGCTTGCCCCTAGAAGTAGAGAAACTATGAACGATATTGCGGCGGCCGCTGCGGCAATCTGGATGGGCTTCCCCAGCAGGTAGGTGAGATAGCATAGGCTAGCTGTGATGAGAATTCCAATCATTGGAATGGCTTATTGAGTTCGATTGATGGGTTTGGCGAATGGCCGTGACGATTGTTTTACGGGAGCCTAACTACCAAGGTAACCGGCGCCGGAGCCCTTCAGGGCGGAGGGCACAAGCAAGGGCCATGAGAATGCCGAAGGCATGGCCCTTGGTTGCGTCCGCGTTGACCTGACAGTTAGGCTGGGGCGCGGAGGAGAGGGCGTGGAGCATACGGCAACCTGGATTGCCTTAACTTGCCGACTGAGTTGAGATGTATTTTGCAAGTGCTTCGCCCTTGAGTAATTGTCTTGCTGCTACTAGATGAACGGCTGCCTGAATAAGAGTAAATGTGGCATACGGCCAGTCTATTGGGCCGAGGATCAAGCTTAATGGTCCGATGAAGCCTAGGAAGTAAAATATATAGCCCAAAGCTTTTGCCGCGCCAGCTTTGCCAATCCAAACGCTCAAACTAAGCGCGCCAAGCACGGCGGACAAGAACAGCGCTCCACCAGCGTTGGTGGGAAGAAGAACGATGCGAGCGATAGGTAAGAGAATGCTTATTGCCAGCAGTGCAAATAGCTGCTTAGGGAATTGGTTATTGGGGTGTGACATGGTGTGGCCGTGGTTATGTGGGAGCCTAACTACCAAGGTAACCGGCGCCGGAGCCCGCCAGGGCGGAGGGCACAAGCAAGGGCCATGAGAATGCCGAAGGCATGGCCCTTGGTTGCGTCCGCGTTGACCTGACAGTTAGGCTGGGGCGCGGAGTGGAAGGTTTTTATAGTACAGCCGCCTGCATTTTTGGGCATTGCACTTCACGTCTCAGTCCACGTGTGTCAATCCGCGCTGGGGTGATATGCGGGAAGCGAGAGGCGGCACTGGGACTCATTTTCGGCCTTGTTGCATGCGAAGCAGCAGGTAGAACGCGAAGCCAGTAGCTACGCCGGGTGCAATGCCCAACACTATGGCGATCCATCCGTGCTTGACGCCGGATGACTTTGCTTCATAAAGAACCCAAGAGGTGAGAATGGCCCAGCAGCTAATTGCGTCCAGTGCGTAACCTGATGCATACGGATTGACAAAGCCAGCGGCGAATGCGCCAACTACATCGGGGTTTTGCATCAATGGTGGCGCGACGATCCAGATGAACGCGGCGGCAAATGCAATGCCGATACCCGCAACAATCGATTTGAAGATTTGTGGAGTCATCACGATCGTGGTTTGAAGAGGCCTAACGCTGAGTTCACCGGCGCCGGAGCCCGTAAGGGCGCAGGGCACCAACATGGGCCATCAAAATCGCGAAGCGATGGCCCATGGTGGCGTCCGCGTGCAACGCCGAGTTAGGCTGGGGAGCGGAGTGGAAGGGGATGGAATAACACATGATCTGAATTTATGGGGGTTGCACTTCACGTGTCAATCCGCGCTGGTGGCAGATGAGATATTGCATAAGTTACTCACAACGTTTCATCCCGGGTAGCTTTTTTTCTGTAATGTTTTTATTTTCTGCGCATTTGGAGGATTGGCTGATGCAACGAATTTTGTAGCCCTTGTGCATCTTTGCTTTTTTGCCTTGTACACCTTGTGTGGCTGTGATGACCCAATTCACGACTGCTTGAGCATCTGCTTGTTCTTCGAGCGTATAGCCGGTCAAGAGATATCGAACTTTGCCTTCGTACATACGGCGAGCTAAGTTTGGCGCTAACGACGCCAAGGTTGGACCTCCTGCATCAAACAATAAGAAATGCTTAAAAGTAACAAGAGGCGAAGCCCAATCACCAACATGCTTGCTCGGAGCTATTCCGACCCACGTAATTTTCCCATCAATTCTATGTTTCCTGGCTTCTGATCCGATGCCGCCAATTCCTATGACGGCCTCATACTCAAGGTCACGTACTTGACCCATACAGTCGTTGATTCCAAATACCCCATCCTCATTGGGATCGCCTGTATGAGTTCGCTTATAGGTGAGAATGCGCATGGAATTTTGGAAGCCTAACTACCAAGGTAACCGGCGCCGGAGCCCGCCAGGGCGGAGGGTACAAGCAAGGGCCATGAGAATGCCGAAGGCATGGCCCTTGGTTGCGTCCGCGTTGACCTGACAGTTAGGCTGGGGCGCGAAGTAGAGGGCGTGGAGCACACGGCAAACTGGCCGTGGTTCGATGAACAGTGATGCTGCACAGACGCTCCCTTTGATGTTTCCAGAGAGTCTGCCAGACGCGCGGTCTTGGTGGAAGACCACCGAGCGTGTTTGGCCAAAAGGCCGATGGCGAATGGCACTTTGGCGCCCCAGGATGTTGAGCTGACTGCCGCAGGACAGGCGGCCCACAAGGCCGATGGCGTGTGGCACTTGGGCGCAGCGCGGTGGTGAGCAGGCTGCCGGAGGACAGACGGCCGGACTGAGCGGCCAAAGTAAGACCCCATGCGTGCCGTGCTGCAGGTTCGGCGCGCGTTGAAACCGTTCAAAAGGGTAAGGCAGTGGACACCAAACCAGGCTTCCAGAGCCTTCCGAATACTGCTCACTCGACTTCCAGAGAGCTTCGGAAACGAAGGCCTAACTACCAAGGTAACCGGCGCCGGAGCCCTTCAGGGCGGAGGGCACAACCAAGGGCCATGAGAATGCCGAAGGCATGGCCCTTGGTTGCGTCCGCGTTGACCTGACAGTTAGGCTGGGGCGCGGAGTGGAAGGTTTTGATAACATGTCAGTCTAGAATTTTGGGTGTTGCACTTCCCGCCCCAACCTGCTTAGGGGCGTGGCGCGGGTCGCCCATTTAATGTGAATGCGTGCGGCGAGTTTTTGGTGCGGCAAGAAAGCAGCCCATCAGCCCGCCTAAGCCAAAGAGAGCGAGCGTTCCCGGCTCCGGAACTGCTGAGACAGTAATGGTGGCTACGCCAGAACCCGTGCCATACAACCAGCGACCATCTTGGAGCTCGAAACCGGTCCATTGAGGGCCAAAGCTTGAGAGGTCGTCGGTGATGAGCGGCGTTGTTACCAGTGACAAATAGCCCTCTAGCGTGTTGACTGAAGAAAAATGGTTGTCCTCATAGACAACTACAGTCCATGGTGATCCTCCATTGATGGTGTTCGCAAAGCCAAAACGATCGGGATAAATGAATAAAAATGGCGCGTTCAATATTGGCATATCAAACAAGCCCAGCGATGCTTGAGTGATTGTCAGTTGGCTCAGCTCGTACCCGCCGAGATGTGAGACTTCCCAAAGGTCAATTGCGTCGGATTCCACTGTACCCTTAAAGATCCAGTCGCCTGTGGGGTTGGCTCCATAGGCTACTCCGCTTGGCACCCCATAGTCATCGTAAATCACATTGCTATACGATTGAGTGATGGTGATGGGTGTTGAATGCGACTGGGTTACAAAAGTGACTAAGCAAAAAGAGGCGAATAGTTCCTTGAACATGCTCTTCATGGATGTTGATTTCAGTACTGTCATGGGAATTTTTCCTTGTGCTTTGGTGTCCGTTTGCGTTCTTGGTACGAATGGTGTTGTTTGTAGTCAATGTAGGAGCCTAACGCCCGCGGTAAGCTGCGCCGGAGCGAAGCGGAGGGCACCAACAGGCAGAGCCTGTTGGCGTCAGCTTGACCAACCAGTTAGGCCATTTTGCCTTTGACATGAACAAGATGCCTCCCAACGTATTACTTTTCAGCCGTAACATTTTTCCATTTTTTAACCCAACCGCTCATATGAGGGAGATCCTATTGCTTTTTTTAATGGTCGATTCTGTCAAGCGTTTTTGCGGCATCGCAAAGCTTATTCGCTGCCCCCTTGATTGATGTGTCAACTTGATCTTTGATTGATGGGCCATCAGGAGATAGATCTAGCGGGAACTCTAGGTCTAAAAATTCCTGGGAAGCTTTGAAGCTAGGGCGTTTCACAGTGTCTGCTTCGCTGCGTGTAATGGCAAAGTATTGAAGTGCAAGTGAGAGTACAGGCTTCGCCTTTAATGACAGCACAACTACACGGTTAGCATTCGCGCTGTCGATGATAGTTGGCAATGCCTGCATTGGGTCTTCCCCGTTCACCTCAATGAAACCATAATATGAGCGCAAGTCACATTGCGCTGCGCCTTTGTAGACACCATCGTGGAAAGTCGAGAGGATTGCTAGAAACATCCGCTCCATTTTTTGTGCCAAGCGAACATCACTATTCCGATCTTCTGCATCAGGTCTAGGGATGCTGCTGTCTGTGGCGTAGATGAGGAATCGCCGCTGATCTTTGGCGTCTTGTGCGTATACGGAGCATCCAATCAAGAACGCCAGAAGGGTGACGCCTATTTGCTTATACATATGCATACTTATTAAGTAGTGGCCTAACTACCAAGGTAACCGGCGCCGGAGCCCTTTAGGGCGGAGGGTACAACCAAGGGCCATGAAAATGCCGAAGGCATGGCCCTTGGTTGCGTCCGCGTTGACCTGACAGTTAGGCTGGGGCGCGGAGTGGAAGGTTTTGGTGCTGTGTGAGCCTGCATTTTTGGGTGTTGCACTTGACGTGTCAATCCGCGCCAGTGTTTATCGCTTGGCGGAGGCAATGCTCACTTCGCATAGGGCGTGATGGTGATGAGCTGAGCTGTTTGGGCGGTGAATGAAGCCTCAAAGAGGTAGCAGTGCTCTAGCTCAACTTTGATGATGGTTTGCTCTTGCTTGTCTCGGGCCTGCGCTAGCTCCAGGTTCAGTGATGAGATGACGTTCTGGCCATTGAAGCCTTCGACGTGAACTTCGCTGACGCCCTCAAACCGGAAATGAAGCACTGCATCGCCATGCAACTTGTAGTGGCCTTCTGGCGTGATCTCGGAGGTCATTACCCATCCGCGCAAGTGCAAGTCAAGTGTCGGGGATGGTTTGCCCTGCGTCCTATCGAGAGATAGCGTGAACACCTCTGCATCATGAAAGCTCGGCCAAAGCCCGAAGTGGGCGATGACGCGCTCATGACCGACGATGAACTCATGTGCTTCCATAAACAGTGGCCTAACTACCAAGGTAACCGGCGCCGGAGCCCGCCAGGGCGGAGGGCACAACCAAGGGCCATGAGAATGCCGAAGGCATGGCCCTTGGTTGCGTCCGCGTTGACCTGACAGTTAGGCTGGGGCGCGGAGTGGAAGGTTTTCATATTACTCACGGCAGGAGGGCTGGGCGTTGCTCTTTGCTCGATAGTTTACGCATTAATTTTTTCCGCACCCAGCAACCAACAACTGGGGTCCATATGAGCGCTGCTAAGGAAGGTCTGAACAACTCGTTTGCGAGGCAACAGGCGGCGTGATCGCTTCGACAAATGAGCCGAATGCATCGCAGACCAGCCCCCATGACGCTGAAACGCACGTCAAAGGGTGCGCGACCC
>NZ_JBBPEV010000025.1 GCF_038069945.1 Aquabacterium sp. A3
CAGCCTAACTGTCAGGTCAACGCGGACGCAACCAAGGGCCATGCCTTCGGCATTCTCATGGCCCTTGCTTGTGCCCTCCGCCCTCACGGGCTCCGGCGCCGGTTACCTTGGTAGTTAGGCCGCAGAACAACATGATCCACTTCTCGCTCACTCACGCTGACTTCGTACGGTTTCAAAAACTGGTAGCGCGCCGGTTTCAGCGCCACCAGGGGTTGTTGTCTGCACAGTTCGGCTTACGCGTGGTCATTTGGCTGTGCATTGGCCTGGCTTGTGCCACTTACGCGCGCCTCTACCGCGAGTGGCCAGAGATTTCTGGGCCGTTGGCTGTTATCGGCGTCGCTGGGGCACTGGCATTGGCTCTCGCGGTTATGCAGCCACAGCTGTCACAAGCACTGCTGAGAAAGCGTGCTCTCTTGCCCAACGGCGCGTTTCTCTCGCCACAGGTGATGTCGTTTAACTCGGATGGGCTGCGGATAGAAACACAAAGGGGCACGACCGAAACATTTTGGATGAGCTTCCTGGATTGGGATGCGGACGACACAAACTACTACTTGTTCATTGATGCAATCCAAGCTGTGATCGTCCCTCGCGCTGCGCTAGGAGAACAGCTTGCTCAATTCGAGCAATTCACTCGTCACATTGCCCAGAAGTGAAGCTATGGAAGCGCAGCCTCTCCTGCCACCAGGCGTGGATTGACACGTGAAGTGCAACACTCAAAACTACAGGTAGTAGTAATGCACAAACCTTCCACTCTGCGCCCCAGCCTAACTGTCAGGTCAACGCGGACGCAACCAAGGGCCATGCCTTCGGCATTCTCATGGCCCTTGGTTGTACCCTCCGCCCTCACGGGCTCCGGCGCCGGTTACCTTGGTAGTTAGGCTCTTCGCAAACACAGGCATCTGCCCATTCGTTAGGCTCTCATCAACTTGTGCCGTCAGGCAATATTTTTTTTCATGGGCTACTACGACACCCAACAAGTTTGCTTGAACGGTCATCAAATTACGGACCGATTCAACTCGTCCCCGCAATTCCGTCGAAATTTTTGCTCATCATGCGGCGAAAAGACGATTCATGAATGCCCGGCCTGCCACAGCCCTATTCCAGGCGACTATCACGCTGATGGGGCTGTTTTTATTGGGTTCCCTACGCCTGTGCCAACCCACTGCGAAAACTGCGGGCATCGCTTCCCCTGGTCAAAACTCGACCCACCCAATCTCAATAAAATACAAATTTATTTCTCCAAACCATTTATTTGGCATAAAAGTCTATCTACCATGGAAAAAAATTGGTCTCTGGGGTTCAATTGCTTCAATCGTTGGCTTAGCTTTAGTATTCTTTCCTCCATCAGCTTCGTCGCAAGGCGAGCAAAAATCACAAGCCACAACATCTGGAGCCAAAAGTCCTGCAATCGGGACGAATCAAGGAAATATCACTATCAACTATGGCGGAGACTCCACAACTCCGGAGAAAAGGTATGTGCTGCGCAATCCAAGGACCGGAGCAACGCTTGTCGTAGACAAGCCGAGTTTGGATGCTGCACAAGATCCGAAGCACCACGTCTGTACGGCCCTAGCTGGGACTGCCGTAATCCCAACGGGCGAGTCAGAAAAAATGGCCGGCATCGATATGTGGCGAAAAATAAGAATCACCTCTGGCGAATGCACCAACAAGTCTGGCTGGGTGGCAATTGAGAACTTAAGCGTTGAATAAGGCGCCATGCTCTCTACGCCCTCTGCTACGCGCACCAGCGTGGATTGAAACCTGAAGTGCAACACTCAAAACTGACGGCGGTCATAATGCAAAAACCTTCCACTCCGCGCCCCAGCCTAACTGTCAGGTCAACGCGGACGCAACCAAGGGCCATGCCTTCGGCATTTTCATGGCCCTTGGTTGTGCCCTCCGCCCTAGCGGGCTCCGGCGCCGGTTACCTTGGTAGTTAGGCCTCTTCAAACCACGATCGTGATGACTCCACAAATCTTCAAATCGATTGTTGCGGGTATCGGCATTGCATTTGCCGCCGCGTTCATCTG
>NZ_JBBPEV010000026.1 GCF_038069945.1 Aquabacterium sp. A3
GCATCACTGTTCATCGAACCATGGCACGTTTGCCGTGTGCTCCACGCCCTCTCCTTCGCGCCCCAGCCTAACTGTCAGGTCAACGCGGACGCAACCAAGGGCCATGCCTTCGGCATTTTCATGGCCCTTGGTTGTGCCCTCCGCCCTCACGGGCTCCGGCGCCGGTTACCTTGGTAGTTAGGCCTTCGGTTCCGAAGCTCTCTGGAAGTCAAATGAGCGGTTTTCGGAAGGCTCTGGAATTCTGGTTTGGCGGCCTCGGCCAAGGCTTTTTGACAGGTTTCAACGCGCACCAAAACTGCAGCACGGCACGCATGGGGTCTTACTTTCGCCGCTCTGCTTGGCTGTCTGTCCTTCGGCAGCCTGCTCACCACCGCGCGGCACCAAAGTGCCACATGCCATCGGCCTTGTGGGCTGCCCGTCCTTCGGCAGTCAGCGCAACATCCAGGGGCGCCCAAGTGCCATTCACCATCGGTCTTTTGGCCAAACACGCTCGGTGGTCTTCCACCAAGACCGCGCGTCTGGCAGACTCTCTGGAAACATCAAAGGGAGCGTCTGTGCAGCATCACTGTTCATCGAACCATGGCACGTTTGCCGTGTGCTCCACGCCCTCTCCTTCGCGCCCCAGCCTAACTGTCAGGTCAACGCGGACGCAACCAAGGGCCATGCCTTCGGCATTTTCACGGCCCTTGGTTGTGCCCTCCGCCCTAGCGGGCTACGGCGCCGGTTACCTTGGTAGTTAGGCTCTCTTCGAACAGCCGCAAAAAACATACGCAAGTTTTATGAACCACAAACTTGTCGCTGCATTTGCATCTACCGCAATTTTGCTTGGCTGCTCAAGCCGTACGTCTTTTAGCGACCACCTTCAACAGCTCGCGGCACAGCGGGTGGGAGGCTCTATCCAGCTTGACTCCGCCGTCGCAGCCGCTTGGGACGAGTTCGCAATCTTTGGAGCGTACTTTCCAAAAGAGGAGGCTTGCGAAGTCTTGGGACTCTCCGCCTGGCAGTGCTTCTGGCTTCCCTATGCCAAGCCCGATGACTCATCTCCAAACTTGGCCGTCTTTCTTAACAAGAAGGAAGTCATATTCTCAGCTTTTCTCCCACGGTGTAGAGTGCAAATACGTCCCTATGATCCCAAGCTCATCCGTGCCCCGAGAAGGCAAGGAACCTTCTTGGTTGAAACGGATGCTTCTTGCGAAAAGCCGAACTACCTTCTAAAACAGCAATAGGGAAAAGGCCATCGAGCTTGAGCAATTCAACTACCTTCCACTTCGCGCCCCAGCCTAACTGTCAGGTCAACGCGGACGCAACCAAGGGCCATGCCTTCGGCATTCTCATGGCCCTTGCTTGTACCCTCCGCCCTGAAGGGCTCCGGCGCCGGTTACCTTGGTAGTTAGGCCTCCCTTTAAGAACATCATGCTTGACTCCACCAATGAACATGGGCCAAACCTGTTCAAGATTTTCGGGTTTACGGCTGTCAGCCTACT
>NZ_JBBPEV010000027.1 GCF_038069945.1 Aquabacterium sp. A3
TTCTTGGTCGACAGGTTCAATCCCAGGCTGACTTGCTTCATGTCCTTGCGCCACGTATCAACTTGACGACATCATCATGCAAGACTCGCGCCTTGACGGCGGGTTTTGCAGACCTTCCCTAATGGTGCGACCCACCCCAGGAAAACGGCACTTAGGCTGATGCTCTCTATAACACCGCTGCAGTTGAAGCCGCCAAAACCGAAGGCACATAGGTAAGGGGGGCGATCAAGCCACCAAATCAGAAACGCCCAAAGTGCCAAGAATGCCAAGACAGAGAAGGTGGTTGCAAGGCCCACCCTAGCGCTCAGGATCAACTGCCACGTTAGTGCTAGAACGAACACCAATATTGCCGCCGGAGTTCCCAGAACAGCAATGATGTTCGATGCCGAGTCCTTAATGAAGACGAACGTTATGTTAAAACGCAGGTCGCAAACAGCGGGAGGCCACTCAGTGCTACCGGGGGTTGCCTCGTAGCATGGCAGCGGAGAGTATGCGTGATACCAAGACCAACCACTAACTATGGCAATCGAAAGTGACACCACGAGAAGAGCGAGAACGCTTCGATTCATCGGTTTTCTGGGAGCCTAACTACCAAGGTAACCGGCGCCGGAGCCCTTTAGGGCGGAGGGCACAACCAAGGGCCATGAAAATGCCGAAGGCATGGCCCTTGGTTGCGTCCGCGTTGACCTGACAGTTAGGCTGGGGCGCGGAGTGGAAGGTTTGCGCATTACGACGATCTGAATTCTGGGTGTTGCACTTCACGTGCCAATTCGCGTTGTCAGCTCAGGGTATTTATAGCGATAGCGAATAGCATTGCTAAAGCTATCGGAATAATCCAGCTCTCACGTCGGTACTGATTCTTCATGTCTATGACTAGATATTTTGATTGTGCTCGTCCACTAATAAAATACCAAAATGCCACATTCAAGAAGTTAGCCAAGAGCACCAGCTTGTATGTGGAATCTGAATCGTGATTGGCCGTGCCATAAATGACTACAGCCATTATGGTGGCAACATAGGTTGCAGCCCATCCGACTGATTTCCACATCTTGCCTCTTTGCCCCAGGCGTTTCCAATTCGCGGCATGGATCAGTGAGCCGAAGAGGCTTGTGAACAATAGCCAACTGAGAACAGCTGCGACATCTGGATTCCAGAGCCAAGGATGTTCTGAAGACTGTTGTTCAGCACTACCTTCGTTGCTTAGGCGTAAGGCTCTTCCACATTGAACACAAGTATTACCAGTATCTATTCCGCATATCGCACAGTACATTCAAAGTCTCCATTACTTGTGTCTTTGAGATTAGGCCTAACTACCAAGGTAACCGGCGCCGGAGCCCGTGAGGGCGGAGGGCACAAGCAAGGGCCATGAGAATGCCGAAGGCATGGCCCTTGGTTGCGTCCGCGTTGACCTGACAGTTAGGCTG
>NZ_JBBPEV010000028.1 GCF_038069945.1 Aquabacterium sp. A3
TAGGGAAGGTCTGCAAAACCCGCCGTCAAGGCGCGAGTCTTGCATGATGATGTCGTCAAGTTGATACGTGGCGCAAGGACATGAAGCAAGTCAGCCTGGGATTGAACCTGTCGACCAAGAAGACGCGCAAGCGTGAGTTCCTGGAGCAGATGAACAAGGTGGTACCGTGGGATGTGCTGGTCGGCGTGGTCGAGCCGCATTGGCCCAAGTCCAAGACGGGCCGGCCGCCCTTTGCCATCGAGACCATGTTGCGCATCCATTACCTGCAGCAATGGTTCGGCCTGAGTGATCCGGCGATGGAAGAAGCGCTGCATGACATGCCGGTGTACCGCGAGTTTGCCAAGCTCGATGGCGTGCTTGATCGGCTGCCTGATGAGAGCACGATCCTGCGGTTTCGGCACCTGCTGGAGAAGCATGACTTGGCCACCGACATGCTGCGTGTCGTCAACGACTTGCTGGCCTACAAGGGGCTGCTGCTGAAGTCGGGCACGGCGGTGGATGCCACGTTGATCTCGGCGCCAAGCTCGACCAAGAACGCCGAAGGCAAGCGTGATCCAGAGATGCATCAAACCAAGAAGGGCAACCAGTGGTACTTCGGCATGAAGGCGCACATCGGTGTAGACGCCGACTCTGGCCTGGTGCACAGCGTCGAAGGCACGGCGGCCAACGTCAATGATGTGACCCAAGCGCACAAGCTGCTGCACGGTGAAGAAGACGATGCCTTTGGCGATGCGGGCTATCAAGGCGTGCAGAAACGACCAGAGGCCAAGGCCGATGTGAACTGGCATGTGGCCATGAAGCCAGGCAAACGCAAAGCGCTGGATTTGAACGATCCGGCGCAAGCCATCACCGACAAGATTGAGCGCGTCAAGGCAAGCATTCGCGCCAAGGTCGAGCATCCGTTTCGGGTGGTCAAGAAGCAGTTCGGCCATGTGAAGGTTCGCTACCGTGGATTGGCCAAGAACACCGCGCAGCTCAAGACCTTGTTCATGCTCAGCAACCTATGGATGGTGCGAGGCAAACTGATGGCTGACGTGGCATGAGTGCGTCCAAAATCCAGGAAACAGCGTTTCTTGCGGGGGTCGCGCACCCTTTGACGTGCGTTTCAGCGTCATGGGGGCTGGTCTGCGATGCATTCGGCTCATTTGTCGAAGCGATCACGCCGCCTGTTGCCTCGCAAACGAGTTGTTCAGACCTTCC